>JBBQHT010000079.1:0-18300 GCA_038324235.1 Acidimicrobiales bacterium | reverse complement strand
CGGACCTGCCCCTGAAGGGGCAGGTACCTACATGGTGCCGCAGTAAGTCTGACCTGCGGTTTGTGGAGCGGACGACGAGATTCGAACTCGCGACCCTCACCTTGGCAAGGTGATGCTCTACCAGCTGAGCCACGTCCGCGTGAGGTGCCGACGATAGCAAGATACGCGGCGGGAGGAAAACCCGAAAGCGGGTGGCGGGCGCATCAGGGACGCGACGCCGCCGCGTCGGCGACCCGAGCCCGCACCCGGTGAGCCATCTCCTGGGCCAGCGGGCGGTCGGCGATGCCGCTGAACACGATGCTCTGGTCCTCGGTGACGAAGATCAGCGACGCGGTGCGGTCGTCCTGCCAGCCTTGCACGACGAGCTCCTCGGTGATCGGGATCGACCGGATGTTCGGAACCCACTCGTGCTCGTTGACGAGCAGCACCCGCCGGTCCGTGACGACCCCCACCCCGACCTGGTTCTGGTACACGCCCTGCACGAGCGATTCCACGAGCTCGCCTTCATCGAGCAGCGCGGTGAGGATGCCGAGCGCCACTCGCCCGGTGCGCAGCGACCCTGCGGACATCCGCGGCACGAGCACGCCGATGCCGTGGGGGTCGACGACATCGATGGGCAGCTCCGGTTCACGAGGCGGCAGCTCGGCGGCGGCCGCGACCGGCGCGGGTTCAGGCGCAGCGGGCGCCGGGGGCGGAGGCGGGTCGGCGGCCACGCGCGTCCAGGACGGCGCAGTCGGCGCGGGGCCGGACGGCGCGTTCCCGGTTGACGCCGGGCCCGGGGGCGAGGTCGACGCCGGGGTCGACGCGAAGGCTGCCGCTGCGTCGGGGGCAGGGGGCGCGCTCGCCTCCATCGGCAGGGGCGGGGGTGGCGCCTGGATCGGTGGCGGATGCACCCGGGCCACGACGACGGGCTCGGGATCCGGCTCGAGGTCCACGACGGAGACGACCTCGGCCGCAGCGGTGGCGTCCTCGTCTGTCCCGCCGGCAACCCGCGGGGGCTCCGACGTGACCGGTGGCGGAGGCGGCGGCGGCGGCGGGGGCGGCAGCGGCAGTGGCGCCGATGGCGGGGGGGGTGGCGGCGGAAGCGGGGCGGGGGGCGGCGGCGGCGCGCCGTCTCGAAGGTCAAGTTCGACGTCGTCGGCCCTGGAGGGCTCGGCCTCAGGATCGGGTTCGGGCGATTCGACTGTTCGATCACGGACATCAACCAGCGCCTCAGCAACGGGCTCCGACGCAGGCGTTGCATCGAGCTCGGCCTCAACACCCGACCCAGGCTCGGGCGCTCGATCACGGACATCAACGAGCGCCTCAGCAACGGGCTCCGACGCAGGCGTTGCATCGAGCTCGGCCTCGACACCCGACCCAGGCTCGGGCGCTCGATCACCGGCGTAAACCGGTGGCACGTCATCGGGCACGGCGTCGGCGGCAGGCTCGGCCTCGGATGCCCCGAGGGCGTCAGCGTCGACGTCCACCGGCGCGTCGTCATCGAGCTCGGGCTCGGTCGCGACGGCCGGGCCATCGTCGTCTGCTTCTTCCGCCGATGCGCTCGCAGCCGGCGGGTGCCCGGCGGCGCCGGTCGAAGGTGCGATGTCGTTTGCCGTGGCGAGACCCTGGACCTCGAGGACCGCAGTCGGCGCCACCTCCCCGGTCGGTGGCGGGGGCGGAGGCGGTGGGGGCGGCGGAGGCGGAGGTGGAGGCGGCGGCGGGGGTGGCGCACTGGCTTCGAGCGGCGCCAGGCGCCGGCCACACGCGACGCAGAACTTGGACCCGTCTGGGTTCTGCGCCTCACAGTTTGGACAGATCATCAATCCCCTTCCGGACCGTCCTGTGCCACCGCCACGCCCGATTGGCCCGTAGATTAGCCACCCGTCCTCACCGGCCGCGGCACGACGCGTGTGGCATCAACCCGCGCCTGCGGCCTGTTCGAGCACGGACCGTTCGTGCGGGGTCAGGTCCATCGCCACCGCCAGCGAGATCGCCGCCGGGCTCATCTTCTTGAGCGTCTTGCGGACCACGTCGACCGTCTTCTCGTCACCCAACTTGTCGGCGACCGCGCCGAACTGGGACTCGAGGAAGACCAGGCACAACGCATCCTCGTGGGTCTGCACCTGTGGGTCGCGTCCGAGTCCCTCCTTGCGGATGATCCGTTGCACCCGCTCGATCACGTCGTCGTCATAGCCCGCGTCGCGCAGGATCGCACCCGCCTCGATCGCATGACGCTTCTTGAGCTCGGCCCGCCAACGCAGGTACCCCGCTCGACCCTCGTCGTAGGTCGAGCGCGACAGTGCCCACCGGCGCAGGTGGTGGGCGCGCGCCGCGAGCAACGAGACGTCGTCGGCCTCGGGCTCCAGCTCGAGCACCCAGGCGGTCGCCCGCCGGGCGTGGACGACCTCCTTCGGTTCGGCTACGCCGTCCACGACGATCATGTTGGGATCCGCAGCGTTGGCTGCGTCGATCGCGGCGATCGCCACCGCGAACCGGGGGTCAGCCGGCGTCGCCACGGTCCTCCGGCGGCCGCAGATCGATGCGGAGCACCAGCACCCCATCTTCGATGCTCGGCACGGCATCACCGATGATCGCGTAGTCCTGGAAGTCGACCTGGGCCTGCTTCACGAACTTGGTGCGCTCCTCGCCCGCCACCGGAGGCAACGGGCGGCTCTTCACCGCATGGGCCCGATCTCGGAATCGCTGGACCATCGCTTCGACATCAAGACCGTCAGCCATGGCGTCACCGTACCTGCTGGGCGGGACCCCTCGGTGTCCTGGACGGCGAGGTAGAGAGGATCAGCTGTCGGCGCGCGGCGTGCCATCGAGGTCGACTGCGTCCATCACGCCCGTCGGCGTTTCCGGAGGGCTGGCGACGGAGGCCGTGCCCAGGTCGGCATCCTCGCCCTTCGCCTCATGAACATCGGCACCGTCGACCTTGGCCTCGGCCGCGCTCGGCGCAGTCGCCTTCACCTCATCGACCTTCGCACCACCGACGTTCGCATCATCAACCGTCGGCGCATCCGTCGACGCGTCCGCGACGTTCGCCGCGTCGACCTTCGTACCGCCGACGTTCGCATCGCCGACGTTCGCATCGGTCGGCGCGCCCGTCGGCGCGTGCGTCTTCGCGTCCGCACCATCGGCCACGCCGTCAGACAGCGGGACGTCGGCCGCCTTGGGATCGGGCGTCGCCGCGCTGCGCTCGAGGTCTTCGAGAGTCACGATCGGCAGCGCCGCCGCGCCCAGGACCGGGCCCGTGAAGCCGCCGGCACCGGGGGGTTGGAAGGCGGCGGTCGGCTCGTCGAGCGACGTGGACGGGGACGCCGGGCCCGACGCAGCGGCACCGGCAGCGGCACCCATGCCGGCACCGGCCACCACCGCACCGGCGGCCGCGGGACGGGCGAGATCCGCGGGGATCAGGTCGGGCGGGACGAGCGGCGGCACAGTTGGTGCCACGACGACGATCGGGGCGCTCGCGGGGGCTGTTGCCATCGGCGCGGCGGTCGTTGCCGGTGCCGTCCCGCTGCCTCCGGGAGGTTCGACCTCGTCGTCCTCCCACTCCTCCCAGTCCTCATACGGGCGGGTGTGACGCCAGTACGCCACCGTCAGCACCAGGATCAGGATCGCCACCGCGATCAGGCCGCCCACGATGAGCTTGAGCTTCGTGGCGGGCGAGAACGCCTCGCTGGTGGTGGTCCCGGCCAGCGGCGTGGTGTCGTTGGGTCCGGCCACGAGCAGCGCCGCGGGCAGCGTCGTCGTGGCCTCGACCTCGCTCGCGGCCGTCGTCGGGGCGGGCGCTCCCGTCGTCGGCGCGGCCGATGGCGCCACGGTCGGACGGGCCGTCGTGGTAGCTGGCCGCGGCACGGTGGTGGCCGGCTTCGCCGTGGTGGCGGGCCTGGTCGTCGGGGGCCGGGTGGTGACCGTGGTCGCCGGCTTGACGGTCGTGGCCGGCTTGGTGGTCGTCGGCGCGGCCGTGGTCTGGGTCGGCGTCGGAGCCGGCATCGTGGTCGAGGCCTGGGCCGGCGCCCCGGGAACCGCACCGGCGCCAGGAGCGAGTCCCAGCGCCAACGCCATCGCGAGCGGCGCGACCAGCGCGCCCAGGCCCACCAGGCCGGCACGGCGTGCGTATGTGGGTGAGCTGTGAGGCAACAGTCGTTCCTGCACTACGGGAGCCCGGGATGGCGGACGGCTCCTGACCGAGGCGACAGCGTAGTGGCCGAGCCGTCAAGGCAGAAACCGTGCGGCCCATCACCGACCCGCCGCGACCGGCGCAGACGCGACCTCCGGATCGGTCAGCGCTGGTGGCGCGAGCAGGAATAGGTCGTGCGGCCGCCGATCGTGCGGCGCAACAGGGGTGCCCCGCAGCGCGGGCACGAGCCCTGCCGGACCCGGGCCGGCATGAGATCGCCCATGTGCGAGCCCCCGCGGGCCAGCAGCTCATCCAGCGTCGCCCGCAGGTGGTGGTGCAGGCGGCGCACCTCACGGGCCTCGAGCGAGCCGGCCGGCCGCGCCGGGTCCAGCGCGGCCCGCCACAGGATCTCGTCGGTCAGCAGGTTGCCGAGGCCGGCGAGGCGGGACTGATCCATCAGGCGAGCCTTCAGGGGCGCCTCGCTCCCCTCCAGCAGGTCGCGCAGGCCGGCGGCACCCACGGCGAACGCGTCCGGGCCCAGCCGGGTGAGCACGGGATCGAGCTCGACGCCCCCAAGCCGGCGCGGGTCACGCATGCGCAGCGACCCGCCGTCCGCGAACCGCAGCTCGAACCGCACCCACACCGGTTCCTGGCGCACGCTGGCGTACTGCAGGCGGTCGAGCGCCTGGCGATCATCGACCTCGAGCATGCCGGTCATCCCGAAGCGCAGGCCGAGGGTGGGCCCGTGATCCAGATCGATGAGCAGCAGCTTGCCGATGCGCCGGTCGCCGGTGATGGTCTGGCCGACCAGCGCCTCTTGCACGACCTCGGCCACCAACCCGCCCTTCAGGTACCAGGCGTCGGGCGCGAGCACGTCGACGATCGTGCGGCCCACCGCGTGGTCGGCGAGCTGGCGGTAGTACTCGATCTCGAGGACCTCAGGCATGCCCCAGCCCACCACGAGCGTCGCCCCGCAAGCGACTCGGGCGAGGCTCGGCTGGGAGCACCCGGCACCGCAAGGCGCTCAGTACCGGCCGTACACCCGCTCCTGGGTGGAGTGCACGAGGGTCCGCGGCAGATCCTCGAGGACGAAGGGGTCCTCGTCCATCACGAGATCGTCGTCGTCATCCACGTTCGTGATGAACAGGGCCCGCGCGTTCTGGCGCTGGTTGATCTGTTGCACCAGGATGCGCAGGCTCCCGGCCGCGCCGGCGAGGAGCAGGCTCACGCACGAGGCCAGCGCCAGGGTCGGGCGGGCGTTGGCCGTCCCGACGGCAGCGGTGGTGGGGGCGACGAGCTCGCTGACGACGGCCAACGAACCACCGATCACGAACGTCGACCACCACACGATCGACCAGACCGGCGCAGGGCCGACCCGCCAGCTCGACGAGAACGGCGGGGCCAGCGGATGGCTCGCCCGCCACAGGTCGTCCATGACCTGCTTCGGCCGGATGAGGTTGAGTCCCGGCACCAGCCACCCCCACACGACCCAGTGCTCGTTGAACCGCAGGTCGCCGACGGCGAGCGCCGGCAGGTTCCGGTAGGCGAGGCGCATCCACGAGATGACCAGGACCCCGCCCAGCACGAGCAGTGCCCACATCGCGAACTGGAGCGGGCGCATGGCGTCGATCAACTCGCTCGTCGCCGGGGACGACGGCAGCAGGTTCTCCTGGCGCAGCACGAGCCCGAACTGGCCCACCGCGAGGATCACGGCCAGACCGGCGCCGATGCCGAGCACCGCCAGGGTCACGAAGACCAACCGGTCGAGGGGCCGGTACACGGGCACCGGCAGGCCCGAGCGACGCCAGGCATCGAGCACGTGCACGCGCTCGTAGCGGTTCCACGCGGCCTGCAGATCCATGCCACAGCCCCGGCAGTGCTCGTCGGGCCGTTCGATGAGCCGATGGCAGCGAGGACACGACGGCGCGCCCGGGGCGACCGGCTCGGTGACGATCCGGGGCTCCACGATCTTGAGGGCCGGCCCGAACTTGGGATGGAACTTGCACGAGACGTTCGGCGTGCCGCACGCCGGGCAGAAGCGGTCGGTCGTCGTCACCGTCGACCCGCAGTCCTTGCAGTACATCCCCCCACCGCCTTCCTGGCACTCGTTTCGTGTTGGCGCTGTTGCGTCCGCGATGGTCCGCCCCACTGCTATCGGCGCGCGGCCCCGAGCACCTGAAGCAAAACGTAGGCCGAACGACCCAGGTGACCGCCGTTTCCCCTGCAGTGCGGGTGCATCTTGGTGGCGGTGATGGTGCAGCCGACCGCGGTTCGGACCGCCGGTCGGCCCAGATCTGACGACCCGTCACACCGGGGCTCGAGACGCGCGAGGATCTCCCCATGCCGAGCTTCGACACCCGCGGGGTACTCCTCGTGGACGACGCGGACGGGGTGCGCCTGCTCACCCTCGACCGCCCCGCCGCCCTCAACGCCTTCAACCAGGACCTGTGGTGCGCGCTCACCGACGCCCTCACCGACGCGGCCGCCGACCCGACGATCGGCTGCGTGGTGCTGACCGGCTCGGGACGCGGGTTCACCGCCGGCCAGGATCTTGCCGAGATGGCCGACCCGAGCGTCTTCGCCGACGGCCAGGAGCCGGGCTACCGGTTGCTCATGCCGGTGCTCGAGTCGTTTCCCAAGCCGCTCATCGCGGCGGTCAACGGGGTGGGCGTCGGCATCGGCCTGACCATCCTCCCCCACTGCGACATCGTGTTCATGGCCGAGGGCGCTCGGCTCAAGGCCCCGTTCGTGAGCCTTGGCGTGACCACCGAAGCGTCGGCGAGCCTGCTGCTGCCGAGCACCATCGGGTGGCAGGAAGCCGCGCACCTGCTGTTCACCGAGCCGTGGATCGATGCCACCGAAGCCGTGCGGCTCGGCCTGGCGTGGAAGGCCTGCCCCGCCGAGGAGCTGCTGGCCACGACCATGGTCGAGGCGCGCACGATCGGCGCCATGCCGGTGGGCTCGCTCGTCGCCACCAAGACGCTGATGCTCGCCGCCCGGGCCGACGCGGTCCGCACCGCCCGCGCCCGCGAGGAGGCCGAGTTCGAGCGCCTCGTCGGCTCCCCCGAGAACCAAGCTGCGCTCGAGGCGTTCTTCGGCGCCGGATCCTGAGCACCCGCGGCCCCGCCCCCCGCCGCCGGCGGTCAGTCCGCAGGTCGGATCTGGGCCAGGGCCTGGCGGAAGTCCGCCACGATGTCGTCGGGGTGCTCGAGCCCGACCGACACCCGCACCGTCCCCGGCCCGATGTCGCTCGCGAGCAGTTCCTCGGGCGTGAGGTTCACGTGCGTGGTCGACGCGGGGTGGGTCACGAGGGTCTCGGGACCGCCGAGGGAGGTGGCGAGCTGGGCCACCTCGACCGCTTCGACGAACGTGCGACCGGCCTCGAGACCGCCGGCGAGATCGAAGGTGAGCAGGCCGCCCGTCATGGCGAGCTGGCGCTTGGCGAGGTCGCGCTGGGGATGCGAATCGAGGCCGGGGTAGCGCACGAGGGCGACCTCCGGGTGGCCCTCGATCGCCTCGGCCAGTTGCTGCGCGCCTTCGCTCTGCTGGCGCAGGCGCACCGCCAACGTGCGCAAGCCGCGCAGTCCGTTCATCGCGTCGAACGGCGAGGCGTTGGCCCCTTGCAGCACCGCGAACGACCAGAGCCACTGCACCAGCTCGTCGCTGCCGGCCACCACGCCGAGCGTGGCGTCGTTGTGGCCGGCGATCGCCTTCGTCGCCGAGTGGATCACCAGGTCGACCCCGTAGTCGAGCGGGCGCTGCCCGAGTGGCGTGGCGAACGTGGAATCCACCGCCTTCAGCGGGCCCTTGATGGCCCCGAAGGCCTCGAGATCCACCAGGTCGAGCTTGGGGTTCGCCGGTGTCTCGGCGAGCAGGAGCACGGTCTGGCCTGGTCGGATCGCCGCCTCCCAGGCAGCCGGGTCGGTCCCGTCGACGAACGTGACGTCGATCCCGAAACGTGGGCAGGCCGACTGCAACAGCAATTGGGTGCCGGCGTAGATCTGGCGTTGCGCCACGATGTGGTCGCCCGACGAGCACAGGCCGAGCACCACCGCGCTGATCGCGCCCATGCCGGACGCGAACGCCCGTGCGGTCTCCGCGCCCTCGAGCTGCGCGATGGCGTGCTCGAACGCGTTGACGGTCGGGTTGCCGTAGCGCGAGTAGAAGCGGTTGGGGCCCACGCTCGTGGCCAGCCGCCGGCCCTCGTCCACCGTGGCGGTGACGAAGGTCGTCGTCGCCCAGAGGATCGGCGCGAGCGCCGTGTCGTTGTCGGCGCGCCCGGCGCGGATCGCGATCGTCTCGGGATGCAGCGGCGAATCGTCAGCCATCGGTCTTCTCCACCTCGTCGAGGAACTCGTGCAACGCCCGATCGATCTGGTCGGCCGCCAGCAGGAACGCGTCGTGGCCATCGGGGCTGTGGATCATGACGTGCTCGCACGATCCGCCCTGGGCCCGGATGCCGTCACGGATCTCGAGCTGCTGGCTCGGCGGATAGAGCACGTCGGAATCGACGCTCATCGTCAGCACGGGCGCGGTGACACGGGCGAGCGCGGGCCCGAGGCCGCCGCGCCCTCGCCCGATGTCGTGCAGGTCCATCGCCTTCGCGATCCGCAGGTACGAGTTCGCATCGAAGCGCCGCACGAGCTTCGCGCCCTGGTAGTCGAGGTACCCCTCGACCCCGAAGCGCTGCCACAGACGGAAGTCGTCGAGCGGTTCGAGCGAGGTCCGCCCGAACCGCTCGGTGAACACGTCGTTGGTGCGATAGGTGATGTGCGCGTGCTGGCGCGCCAGCGCGAGGCCCCGGTGGGGACCATCGCCGGGGGCGGCGTCGTAGTAGTCGCCACCCCGCCAGTTGGGGTCGAGCGCGATCGCGTTGCGCTCGATGGAGCTGTACGCGATCTGCTGGGCCGTGGCCGCGAGGCCGGTCGCCAGGGCCACCGCCGACCGCACCCGTTTCGGGAACATCACCGCCCACTCGAGCACCTGCATGCCGCCCATCGACCCGCCGATGACCGACAACCAACGGGCCACGCCGAGGTGATCCGCGATCTGGACCTGGGTCCGCACCGAGTCGCGCATCGACACGACCGGGAAGCGCGAGCCGTACGGCGTCGCCGTGGTGGGATCGATCGAGGCGGGACCGGTCGTGCCCTGACAGCCGCCGAGCACGTTGGCGCACACGATGAAGTAGCGGTCGGTGTCGAGGACCCGGCCGGGCCCGATCAGGTCGTCCCACCAGCCCGGTGTCGGGTGACCGGGACCTGTCGGACCGGCCGCGTGCGAGTCGCCGGTGAGCGCGTGGCACAGGAGGATCGCGTTGGCGCCGTCCGCGTCGAGCACGCCCCACGTCTCGTACGCGACCTGCACCCCGCGGAGGAACCCGCCACCCTCGAGGGCGAACGGTCGGCCCCCCTGGAGGTCGAGGAACTGACGACGCCCGACCGGGTCACCCGGTTGCCAGGCGCCCGTCGCGGGCAACAGGTCCGCGCTGAGCGGTTCGCGCTCGTCGAGCGGCTTCACGTTCCTCCTCTCATGGCGATGGCCATCCTGCGGTGGGGTTCGTCGATCACGTGCGGTTGGTCGGTCTGTACGTTCGTTGCTCGGGAGCGGGCGCCCGAGGCGCGGGATCCGTCACGCTGAGAACGACACCGGTGCCGGTGACCAGTCGCGAGGGTGCCCGCTCGAATCAGGAGAACGGGCGTCGCGCCCGGACACTTCGTTGCCCGGCCCCGGCACCTGCCGTGACCTGACCACATCCCTGCCCGAAGACAGGATGGCACCTTGGGTGTCCGTCCCAGGTTGCCGGACCCGGTTGCCCGGGCCACTCCTGATGTCGGGCAACAGCGAACTACGTCGAGACCCCTGTCGTCAAGCGAATGCGCCGCCCGGCCGCAGGTCAGCGGCCGTACTCGTCATCGAGGGCGCGGTGGCGCTCCAGGTCGACCAGGGCGGTGAACTCGTCGAAGCCCACGAGTCGGTCGAGGTGATCGCGGGCCGTCCCCTGGGCGGCCAGCGTGGCCAGCACGTCCTGCATCGCGCGCACCGCCGCGAACAACGCGGTCAGCGGGGACACGATCAGATCGAAGCCGAGGTCATGCAGCTCGGATGGGGAGAGCAACGGGGTCTTGCCGGTCTCGACCATGTTGGCCACGAGCCGGCAGCCGGGGATGCCCGCGGCGATCGCCTCGAGCTCACCGATGGACTCGGGAGCCTCGACGAACACCGCATCGGCGCCGACATCGCGAGCGGCCCGACCGCGTTCGATGGCCTCGGTCAACCCCAACGGCCCGCGGGCATCGGTCCGCGCGGTCACGAACAGGGAGGTGCGGTGGGCGACCGCGGCGCGCACCCGCGACAACCACTCGTCCCGGTCCACCACCTGCTTGTCGGCCATGTGCCCGCAGCGCTTCGGCCACACCTGGTCCTCGAGGAAGATCCCTGCCGCGCCCGCCGCCTCCCAGAGCTCCACGGTGCGGATCACGTTGCGCGCGTTCCCCCACCCGGTGTCGCCGTCCACCACCAGCGCCGTGTCAGGGGCGGCGGCGTGGATCCGGCGGGCGACATCGGCCATCTCGGTCTGGGTCAGGTACCCCATGTCGGGCAGGCCGAGCAGCGTGCCGGCCACGCAGTAGCCGGACACGAAGACCACGGGGAAGCCCGCCTCGGCGGCGAGCCGGGCCGACAGGGCATCCCAGACCCCGGGCATCAGGACGGGGCCAACGGCCAGCCGGTCGGCGAGTGTGAGCTGGGCCATCGTCTCCTCCAACATCGGTCGGCGACTCGGCGTCGCGCTCGCGCACGATAGCGGTGCGGTGGGCCCTCGGATCAGGATGGGCGAGGGCGATCGGCGCGCTGGTTGGCTCCGCGCTCCCACGCCGGCAGGCGGGCGAACCACCAGTCCACGACGTCACGGCCGCTGCGGTACGCCTCGCCCATCGTGGCGCCGAAGTCCTCCATCGCGGCCCGCCACGTGTCGGCGTCACCGGCGGACGCGGCGGCGCGCAGGGGATCGATGGCTCGCTGCCACGCCCGTCGGTCGGTCGGCAACGGTGCCTCCAGGAGTTGGCGAGCCGAGACCTTGATGGCGTCCTTCGAGAGCGCCGCACCGGCGTGGCGGCCCATGGCCCATGCGCTGATCGGCGGCGCGAGGATCACGGCCGCCAGTTCCCACAGGTCGCTCGGCGCCGCGGTGACCGCGATGGTGGGCACCGACGGGAACCACTCCCCCATCTCGTCGACCGCCGCCTCGATCACGCGGGTCTGGGTCGCGACGAGGATCTTGGGGACCAACCGATCGTCGGCCCAGCGCCCGAGCGCCGGGTCGCCCACGCGCAGCCCCGCGACGTCCACGACGGGGGCCTCCCAGCGTTCACCCGCGAACCGCGTGGCGCGCACCCCCCACAGGCAACGCGCCGGTTCGATCAACCCGCTCGTCACGAGGCGGACGATGTCGGTGGCGGAGGCCGACGCGCGCTCGGCCTCGGTCGCCTCGCGGACGAAGGGGGCGATGCCGTAGAACTGGTCGCGGAACCCCGCCGTCGCGGCGCACCTCGTCCCGAGCACCGGTGCCGACGGCAACACCAGCAGGGGCACGCCGAAGAGGTCCGCGGTGAGCGACGCCCAGGTCGGCTGGTCCCGCACCGCGGCGCCGGTCACGGGGGCGGGGTCGACCCGTTCGAACCCGCGGCCCACCGACCGGGTGATCGCCACCGGATCCTGTCCGGCGACGCGCAGGATCGGCGCGCACACGGACACGCCCGCGGCGAACACCGCTTCGGTCGCCAGCCAGACGTGGGTGAGCGCCCCGAGGTCGAGCACGGCGTCCCGGGCCGCCGCCGTGTCGTCCGCGACCAGGAAGGACTGGGGCAGCACCAGCGCGACCCGGCCCCCCGGCCTGGCCCACCGGCACCCCTGCACCAGGAAGAGCGCGGCGTTGTCGGCGTAGCGGTACGCGGCGGGACCGAACCGGTCGCGGAGCGCCGCGGCGCGTCCGGCATCACGGGCGGTCACCGTGCCGAGTTGGTTCTGGAACGGCGGGTTGCCCAACACGACGTCGAAGCCGCGAGCGGGGGCGTCCGGCCAGGGCGGGTCGTCGCAGGCCAGCGTGTCGGCGACCACCAGATGGGCGTGGTCGGGCAGCCGACCGGTCGCGGCGGCCCACAGGCTCAGCGAGGACCCGGCGACGCGCACTGCGAGCGGGTCGACGTCGATGCCGAAGAGGTTGCGCTCGACGATCGCCGCTCGCTCCAGGGTGGCGCCGACGGCGCCGGCGCGCTCGAGGTGGTGGGCCGCCGCCAGCAGGAACGCGCCGCCCCCCATCGCGGGATCGCACACCGACACCGCGTGGTCCTGCGCCCCCGACCCGTCATCGTCACCGAACGCGAGCCGGACGAGTCCGGCGGCGACGTCGTGCGGCGTGTAGTGGACGCCATGGGCGCGCCGGTGCGCGGCGTCGAGCAGCGCCTCGTGCGCATGCGCCAACAGGTCCGGCGCCAGCAGGTCATCAGGGGGTGCCGGCCAGCGAGCTCCAGACCCTTGCGGGAGGATCCCGGCCACAACGTGCGCGACCGGGTCCGCGGGATCTGAGGGGTCGCGGTCGTACGAGGGGTCGCGGTCGTACGAGGGGCCGCCGTGATCCGCGTGGTCGTCGAGGTCGGTCCACAGCGTCGGGAACGCGATCGCGCGCCAGTCCCGGGACGCCACGTCGGGCGCCAGCCGAGCCGCGAGATCTGTCGCGAGCAGGCCGAGCAGCGCCGCCGGTGGGGTCGAGGTGTGATCGGCCCACTCGACCAGCACGCCGAGGTAGGCGGCGAGTGCTGTCGGGTTCGGCGTCATGACGAGGGCATCCTGCCCGAGACCCACCGAAGGAGCGAACGCGAGCGTCAGCCGTTCTTGACGAAGACCGTGATGTTGTAGCTGCCGATGCCCTCCATCAGGCCCTGGACGCTGCCCTGGCCCTCGAAGCCGGCGTTGGCCTTGATGGTGATCGTGACCGAGCCACCCGCAGAGATGCTCGGCGCGCAGTTCGGGGTGACCGAGAGGTTGCCCGAGCCGGAGCTGACGGTGCACGACGCCGCGGCCCCGCCGGTGTTCTGCAGCACGATCTGGGTGCTGCCACCCTTGGGGATCGTCACCGTCGCCCCGTTCGCGGGGGACGCGTTGATCTTGCCGGGTTGGAAGAGCGTGGTGGGGGGCGCCGGCTGAGTCGGCGCGATGGTGGGACGGGGCGTGGTCGGCACGGCGGTGGTCACGACCGCGATCGTGGTGGGCGGCGTGGATGAGGTCGGCGCCTCGGTCGTCACCGTGCTGGCGGCCGTGGTCGCCACCGCGGTCGTCGTGACCTTGTCCGTCGTCGAGGTCTCGGCGGGGCTCGTGGTGGTGGTCGCCTTCGCGGTGGTCGAGGTGGTGGCCTGCGGGGCCGTCTGCACGTTGCCGGCGTCCTTGTTGCCGCCCGACGTCAGCACGACGCCACCGATCACGAGCACCAGGATCGCGGCCGCTGCGGCGCCGACGATCAGGCCGGTCTTGCTCTTCTTCTCGGTGGATTCCACCGGGCCGTGGCCGTAGGGCATGGCGGCTGCCCCGGTACCGCCCGACCCGGCCGGCGGTGGCGCGACGCCGGCTGCCGCCATCGCCGTGACGGGCGCGGGCTCGATGCCCGTGGCCTCGCCCGGGGAGGCGCCGGCGAGGTCTGCACCGACCACCTCGGCGCCGACCGCGGCGGCGGTGCCGGCCGCGGCGGGCTCGGCCCAGGCGTTGGTGGCGGGATCCGGGCCGGTGGCGTCGGCCGAATCACCGTAGAGGTAGGTGCCGTCAGACGTGCCGGTGGCCGGCTCGGCGATGCCCCACGAACCCTCGGGCTCGGGCGGGAGCGGCTCGGCCTGGGAGGGGTCGGCGTACAGGATGGCCGCCGGGGCACCCGCCACCGCTTCCATGGCCCCGGGCTCCTCGACGGGCGCGAACGCCGCCGCGGCCGCGGGCTCCTCGACCGGGACGAACGCCCCGTGCTCGGCCGGCTCGGCTGGCTCGAACGGGGCCGCCGGCGGCTCCTCCACCGGCTCGAACGCGGCGGCGGCAGGTTCTTCCACCGGCTCGAACGGGGCGGCAGGAGGCTCGCTCGCGGCGGACACCTCGGCCCCGCTGGCCTCGACGGGCGGCGCGTGATCGGCGACGTCGACGACCTCTGCGCCTGCGCCTGCGGGCTCGACGGCGTCGGCATCTGCGGCGCCCACTGCATCGTCGTCGAGGGCGGCGACCGGCGTACCGCACTCGGCGCAGAAGACGGCGCCGACCGGAAGGGGCGCGTCACAGGCACCGCACAGGAACCCGGACTCCTCGAACGCGACGGCCGGGGTCTCGACATCCGCGCCCGTGGCGGACTCGGTGTTGGCGGTGTCGGCGTCGCTCTCCAGGGCGTCAGTGGCGCGCTCGTCAACGGGCGGGGCGGCAGGTGTGTCCTTCTTCGCGGCGGGACGGCCGAGGGAGAAGAGCGTGCGGGGAGGCTTGGCCCCTCTGTCGTTCGTGGCGTCGCTCATGAACCTGTCCGTCCCGGAGTTGATCCGCCGCAGCGGAGTCGGACCCGGCCTGGCCTGGTGCCAGACCGCCACCTGCACTCGTGGCGCGCCATGAGACGCACGGGAGCCTCCCTCCTGTCGGCAGGACCCATGGGGGTCTAGAGGCCTATTCGCTGGAAATGTTCGGATCGCCACGCAGAGCGCGAGAGACGGCGGAAACACACGGAGCGTGAGGTTCCCCGCCGGATCCGGGCCGGTCTGGCCTGATGCAGGGCCGGCCCGCGCAGATCAGGCTCAGGCCGCGTCGATCTCGTCCGCCACGGCCGCGGCGAGCGCACCCGGTGGGAACCCTGACCCGCCGCGGCCGCTCGTGGACGCCTCGACGCGGGCCGGGGGCACGTGGCGGCCGAGGGTCGCCTGGGCGAGTTGGCGCAGGACGTAGGTCCCCCGGGCATCGAGGCCGGTGGCGCCGACGCTGCTGATGCGGATCCCGTGGGCGGTCGCGGTCTGGATGCTTTCCAGGTAGGTCACCTCGCCCGCGTAGTCGAGATGCGGGGGCGCGTCCGTGATGATGATCACCAGCTTGGTCGTTCCGGCGCCGCGCCAGGTCGGCGTCGTCAACGCCGCGTCCAACCCGGCCTGCAGGTCTTCCGCGGTGTCCCCGCCCCCACCCACCCCGACCTCACCCAGCGCGGACCCGAACTGGGCCACGTCGGGCGTGAAGTCGAAGGTGTGGGTGACGAACAGGTCGCCGCGGTCCCGGTAGGTCGTGAGCGCGAAGCGGACGTCCCGCCCTGGCGCGGCCGGTACCGGCGCCGCCGGGACGGACGAGGTCGGCGCAGTGGAGACCGACGGGGTCGGCGCCGCGAGTTGGGCGGCGATGCCGGCGAACGACGCCTGCAGCTCCGCGAGCTCATCGCCCATGCTCGTCGTGGTGTCGACCAGGAACAAGATGTCCATCGGGGCCGGCGACGGAGTGCCGACCGCGCCGGCGAGCACGACCGAGATGGCGGGCGTGCCGGGCGGGAGCGTGACCTGCTGACTCGCTCCCCCGGCTGCGACGGTGGCGGCGTAGGTGATGAAGCGACCCGTCGTCGCGTCCGGCACCGGCAGCGGGAAGAACGCGACGCGGCCGTCGGCACCGGTCTCGAGGTGCGCGACCGGCAGGCCCCGCTCGTCGGCGATGTCGACCGTCGCCCCGAGAACCGGCCGGCCGTCCGAACCCGACACGGTGATGATCTGGCGTCCCTCGATGGGGAGGGGCAGCACCGCGCCGCCGGGGTTCGCCCTCGCGAACTCGTCTCGGTAGCGCAGGTACCCCGCGAAGTCCTCGTTGTCGTCGATCGTGGCGACCGCCGGCCGCGGCGACGGCACGGTCGACGGCGCTTGAGGACCGGCCGTCGTACCGGGCGAGCGGCCGGTCGCGACCCCACTGCTGAGCGCGTCGAACGCAGCCCGCTCGGCAGGGTCCGGCCCCCACGCGCACGTGCCGCCCGGACAATCCCACCCCCCACGCCCGCCGGCGCCGAACACGCCGTTCGCGTTGAGCCCGGCGTCGCCCGTCCCCGCGCGGCCGGAGCTGTTGCTCGCCGAGCCCGCCGCGGGGGTCGACGAGGTGCTCGAGTTCGAGGCGCTGCACCCCGTCAGCAGCGCGGCCGTCACGAGGACGGCCGCCCCGACACCGGACGCCCGTCGCCTGACCCGCCGTCGATCCGCCAGCCTCCCGAATCGATGCGCCATGGTTCCTCCGTTGGTCCGAGCCACGGGTGTACGACGGTGCCACGCCCGGCCCGGTTCCCGCCGAGACCAAGATCTTGCCCGATCTAGTGCCGCGGCCTGGCCACGGCCCGGGCCGACGGGAAGGCTCAGATGGTGAGGCTCTGCGCCACGACGGGACGGCGCAGCTTCCAGATGAAGCCGTCGTAGAACACGTGCATGCCGCCGAGGGTGAAGAACACGACCGTGTAGGCGAGCGGCGAGCGCAGGTGCTGCAGCCCGAAGACGATGGCAGCGACGATCACGAGGTAGACGGCGAAGAAGGCCACGCGGCCCGGGCCGACCCGCACGACTCGGCCGATCGGCGCCCCGCCATCGGTCACCGGATCGGCGTAGCGGCGCCCGAGGCTCTGGTGCACGATCACGAAGTACTCGAGGGCGTGGGAGCCCACGTAGCCCATGATCCCCGCCAGGGGATCGACGAGGATCAGCCCGAACAGGGCCGCAGTCGACCCGAGGTACAGCCACTTGAGCGGGTTGACCTCAACACGGCGACGTTCGGCCCGGACCCAGGCGATGGCCGTGATCGCCACGACCGCAAGGGCGGGGACCAGGAGCACGGCGGCGATCGAGCGGAATTGGGTCAGCGCGTTGATCGCCGTCGTGTTGTTCTCGCCGAGCGACACGGCCGCCACGCGACCCGGCGTGGCGGGGTCGGCCGCGACCCAGACGACGGCGAGGGCGAGCCAGCCGAACAACATGACCTTCTCGAGCAGGCCGTCTTCCTGGCCCGCCTTGCGCCCGTAGATGCGGGTGACCCCGTAGCGCTGCATCAACGTGTGCTCCGCGTTCCAGACCCCGCCGATCACTGCGACGAGCACGAAGCTGATCCAGAAGCCGGCCGCGACCGCCACGACGAACACCAACGGGCTCCACGTGAAGATCGCCCGGCGCAGGCGGAACTGGGCCGGATCGCCGTACACGAGCGCGACCGTGATCGGCTGGTGCGCGAACGACAGCAGGAACACAGCGGACACGAACGCCGCGACCCCGGTCGTGTTGCCACCGGCCTGCAGCAGGTGGGCGGTGATCGCGAACGGGATCCACGCGAACGCCACCGCGATGTCGAGCGCGGGGTGGTGCATGAAGCGGGCGCGCACCCGGGGCCGCGCCGCCGCCGTCGTGGTCTGGGCGTCGATGGCAGTCACGGCACGCACCGCCGCAGTCTTGCAGGTGCCGTCAGGCCGTGAGGTCCTGGCTGGGATCCCAGGCGTTCAGATCCGCGAGGCGCTTGTCGTTCGAGAACACCTCGACGATCGGCTGATCGATGCCGAGGCGCCGTTGCATGCGCTTCACCTCGAGCTCCTCGTTCCACAGGACGAGGGTCACGACGATGCCCGAGGTGCCCGCTCGCGCGGTGCGACCCGAGCGGTGCAGGTAGTTCTTGTGATCCTCGGGCGGATCGAAGTGGATGACGATGTCGACATCGTCCACGTGGATCCCTCGCGCAGCCACGTCGGTGGCGACGAGCACGTTGAGCTTGCCGGCGCCGAAGTCGGCGAGGGCGCGCTCGCGCTCGTTCTGCCGCAGGTCGCCGTGGATCGCCGCGGCCTTGACGCCCTCGGCCTTCAGGTCGCGGGTGAGGCGATCCGCCGCGCGCTTGGTGCGGGTGAACATCATCGTGCGGGGCACGTACGACGCGATGGCGCCGGCGACCTTCACCTTGTCCATCTCGTGCACCTGCAAGAAGCGGTGTTCCATCGCCTCGACCGTGAGGCTCGACGACTCGACCTCGTGCATCGCCGGGTCGTGCTGGTAGCGCTGGACGAGGATGTCGACCGCCCCGTCGAGCGTCGCCGAGAACAACAGGGTCTGGTGCTTCTCGTCGACCTGGCGCAGGATCCACTCGACCTGGGGCAGGAACCCCATGTCGGCCATGCGGTCGGCCTCGTCGATGAC
>JBBQHT010000078.1:0-18401 GCA_038324235.1 Acidimicrobiales bacterium | reverse complement strand
GCCACGATGGCGACCCACCACCCGGCGGTGACGATCATCGTGCCGAGCGCGGCGGTGAGCTGCAGGAGGCGCGTGCGCAGCCGCGGCCGCCCCGCCACGAGGTAGACGAGGATGAACGCGGGCAGCACCAGGAAGGCCTGGAGCATCTTGGTGTCGAAGGCCAGACCCATGAGCGCGGCGGACAGCACGAGCATCCGGGTGCGCCCGCTCTCGAGCGCCGACCACAGCGCCAGCGCCGCGGCGAGGCACAGGAAGGTCAGGAACGCGTCCGGGTTGTTGTAGCGGAACATCACCACGGCCACCGGTGTCACCGCGAACGCGAGCGCCGCGATGTGGGCCGCGAGATCGCCGGCCCACTTGCGCACGAGGCGGTGCAGGATCAGGACCGAGGCGACGCCCATGATCGCCTCGGGCAGCAACATGGACCACGAGCTGAAGCCGAACACGCGGGCGGACAACGCCTGCACCCAGAGGGCACCCGGTGGCTTGTCGACGGTGATGAAGTTGCCCGAGTCGATCGAGCCGAAGAAGAACGCCTTCCAACTCACGGACATCGACTTCACCGCGGCGGCGTAGTAGTCGTTCGCGTAGCCGACGGCGTTGAGGCTCCACGTGTAGATGAACGTGGCGATGACGCCGATGGCGACGGTGATCCAGCCGTTGGTGCTCACCCTCCGCCACGACCAGCGGCCCGGTTCCGGCTTGGTCGGCGCGCCCGGTGGACCTCCGTCCGCCTGGGCTCCTCGTACCGGTTCGTGCCGGTCGGTGTCGACGTCGGACGGGACCGGGCGGGCGGCCGTGCCCACCGTGGCAGAGCCGGCGGACGGTGAAGGTTCGGTGATGGTCATGGTGGTCTCCTCGGGCAACGGTGGGGCGGTGCGGTCGTCTCGGGGAGACGGTCCGGACCCGATGAGGCCATGTTCGAGGAGGAAGCTCAGAGGAGCCTGGGGAGCCCCTTGGGAGCTGCCGGGACTTCGTCGACGATCGGCGGCGTCCCGAAGGGGTGGTCGGGAACCAGCGCCGTCGTCGATCAACCCGCCGGCGGAGCCAGCGTTGGGCGGCCTCGACCTCGCGTTCTCGGCTCCGAGGTGGCCCCTGTTCGGGAGGGGGAGAGGCCAGGTGGGAGTCGAGAAGCGGTGGGTAGGGGCGCTGAGGTAGCCGAGATGCGTGGGGTGGGGGCGCGGAGGTAGCCGAGATGCGTGGGGTGGGGGCGCGGGGGTGGCCGAGAAGCCGAGAGTCTTCGGTGACGTGGGGCAGGGCGGGAGTGGGCTGGCCTACTCGGCGTCGGGCGGGAGGCGGAGGCTGTAGCCCACGCCGCGGACCGTGTGGATCAGCGGTGGGTCGACGTCGTCGATCTTGTGGCGCAGGTAGCTGATGTAGGTCTCGAGGACGCTGGCGTTGCCCGAGAACGTGTAGTCCCACACGTTCTCGAGGATCTGATCGCGGGTCAGCACGCGCCGAGCGTTGGCGAGCAGGTAGTGCAGCAGCTTGTACTCGGTGACCGTCAGGGTCACGAGCTTGCCGTGGCGCCAGACGTCGCGGGTGTCCTCGTCGAGCTCCAGATCGGCGTAGCTCAGGCGCCGCTCGCCCGGGCCGGCGCCGGTCGAGCGCCGCAGGACCGCCTTCACCCGCTCGATCAGCTCTTCGATGCTGAACGGCTTGGTCACGTAGTCGTCGCTGCCGAGGCGCAGCCCCTCGACCTTGTCCGCCGTGGTGTCGCGCGCGGTCAGGAAGATGATCGGCACCCGCGTGCCGGCGCCCTCGTGCTGGCGGAGGCGGCGGGCGACCTCGAAGCCGTCGAGGTCGGGCAGCATCACGTCGAGGATGATGAGGTCGGGTCGGCGACGATCGACGGCGTCGAGCGCGGAGCGGCCGGAGGCCGCGCGCTCGACCTCGAACCCGTTGAAGCCGAGGCCCATGGCCAGCAGTTCGGTGATGTGCTCCTCGTCGTCGACGACGAGGACGAAGGGCTCTGCGCGCGTGGGTTCGGACATGTTCGGGCTCCTGTCGTCGGCCCTGGTGGCCGGGAAGGGGGGCGCAGGCGGGCCGCCGCCACTGGCCGGTCACGTTACCGGTCGTCCTGTGACGAAACGGCGGTTCGGAGGGAACTCCCAGGAACGTTGGAGCGTGTCCGGAGCCCCCGGTCCCAGATTGGGATCCATGAGCACGACTGCCGAACTCCTCACCGTGGATGCCCGTCCGGAACGCCGGCGCCTCGCCGATGTCGACATCGTGATCCCGGTCTACAACGAAGAGCCGGGACTCGAGGCGTCGGTCCGCCGACTGCATGCGTACCTCGAACGGTTCCCGGTGTCGTGGGTGATCACGATCGCCGACAACGCGAGCACCGATCAGACCTGGGGCATCGCCTGCCGCCTGACCAGCGAGCTCGACGGGGTCCGCGCCGTCCACCTCGATCAGAAGGGCCGGGGTCGGGCGCTGCGGGCCGTGTGGACTGCGAGCGCGTCACCGGTCGTCGCGTACATGGACGTGGACCTCTCGACCGACCTCGATGCGCTCCTTCCCCTGGTGGCGCCGCTGCTCTCGGGCCACAGCGACCTCGCGATCGGCACGCGCCTCGCCGCCGGCTCGCGGGTGGTACGGGGTCCCAAGCGCGAGGCCATCTCGCGCAGCTACAACCTCTTGTTGAAAGCGGCGCTGCACAGCGGGTTCAGCGACGCCCAGTGCGGCTTCAAAGCCGTGCGCGCGGATGTGGCCCACGTGTTGCTCCCCCTGGTCGAAGACGAGGGCTGGTTCTTCGACACCGAGCTGTTGGTCCTCGCCGAGCACAACGGCTTGCGGATCCACGAGGTTCCGGTCGACTGGGTGGATGACCCCGACTCGCGCGTCAACGTGGTCGGCACCGCCAAGGCCGACCTGCAGGGCATCTGGCGCATGCTCGGCGCGACGTGGCGCGGCACGGTGGCGGTGGACCGCGACACGTTGCGCGTGCCGGCGACCGACGCCCGGTTGACTCCGGACCTGGCGAGCCAGCTGGTGCGATTCGCATCGATTGGCGCGGTGAGCACCTTGCTCTACGCCGTGCTGTTCGTCCTCCTCATCGGCCCGATCGGGGCGTTCGCGGCGGCGATCGTGGCCCTCGGTGTGTGCACGGTCGCCAACACGGCAGCGAATCGGCGCCTCACGTTCGCGCTGCGGGGCCGGGCGGGACGAGCGCGCCACTACGGCGCGGGCCTGGCTCTCGCCGGGCTCCCGCTCGCCCTGAACCTCGCCACTCTCCTCGCGCTCGACGCGGCCGGGGTCACCTCGGTCGCGATCATGTTGCTCGCGCTCACCGCGGCCAACGGCGTGGCCACCATCGTCCGGTTCGGTCTGCTGCGGTCGTGGGTCTTCGGCGATCGCGCGGGGCCCTCACCGGCGGGGCTCGACGTTCCCGACGCCGATGCCGATGCCAAGGTCGATGCCGATGCCAAGGTCGACGCCGACGCCGACGCCGACGCCGACGCCGACGCCGACGCCGACGCCGAAGCCGAAGCCGAGGCCGAGGCCGATGCCGATGCCGATGCCGAGGTTGAGGTCGAGGTCGAGGTCGAACCGGATCCCGGCCGTGATCCCGATGGCGATGCCGGCACCGGCGGTGCACCGACACCTCCGCAGGTGGAGCAGGTGGCCCCGGTCGGGCCACAACCGCCGGTGGCCCCGGCGATCCCGCCGGCCGCCCCGCAGGCATGGGCCGCCAGGATCCGCGCCCGACTGCCACGGGCGCGTCAACTCGCGAAGTACGGCGCAGTCTCGGTGATTGCGACGCTCACGAGCATGACGGTGCTGGGCGGGCTGGTGTGGACCGGCGTGCTCGCTGCGGTGTGGGCCAACCTCGTGGCCACCGCCGTGGGGACGGTGCCTTCGTTCGAGCTCAATCGCCGCTGGGTGTGGGGCAAGACCGGCCAGCGGTCGCTGGGTGCCGAGGTCGGTCCGTTCTGTGCGCTGTCCTTCGCCGGGCTGGCGCTGTCCACTCTCACGGTCGGCCTCGCCTCGCGCTGGGCGACCGGCGCCGGTCTCGATCCCACGTTGCGCACGATCACCGTCGAGGCCGCGAGCGTGGCGGCCTTCGGATCGCTGTGGATCGCCCAGTTCTTCATCCTCGACAAGGTCCTCTTCCGCCACCGTGCGCCCCGACCTCCCGCCGGAGATCCGGTGGATCATCCCGCGAGGGTCGGCGCACATCAGGCAGGATCTGCGGTCATGGTCGCCGTGCTGTCGCCTCCGATGATCGACCCGGGACACCCGTTGGCGCCATGACCCTGCGGCTGCGGTTGGTGCTGGCCCTGGTCGGACTCGTCACGGTCGGCCTCGCCGTCTTCGGGGTCGTGACGTACACGCTCTACGAGCAGTCGCAGTACCGGCGCCTCGACGATCAGCTGCGGGGCTCGATCCCCATCGTGACCGCGCGGTTGACCGAGGAGGCCGGACTCGGGGGACTCGGGGGGGTGCCCAACGGCGGCGCCCCCGGGTCGGGATCGAGCGGGACCGACAGCAACCCCTTCCCGCCCGGCAACCGGCCGGCCGCGCCCGCGGTGCCCTTCGGCACCTACGCCGAGCTCCGCGACAGCACCGGCGCGGTCGTGACGTCGTTGGCTCCCAGCTCGTCCGCCTCGACCCCTGATCTCCCGACCACGATCGACGTGAAGGCGCCACCCACGCTCACCACCGATGCCTCCGGCCAGTGGCGCGTGTACACCGGTCCCGCCGACCGGGTCAGCGGCCACGCGGTTGTGGTCGCCGTCCCGCTCACCGAGGTGAGCCGGGCGCTCAACCAGCTCATCCTGATCGAAACCGCCGCCGCCGCGGTGCTGCTCGTCGTCCTCGCGGCCGGCTCGTGGCTGATCCTGCGCCGCGGCCTGCTCCCGCTCGAGCACATGGCCACCTCGGCCCGGTCGATCACCGCTGGCGATCTGTCCGAGCGGGTGGCGCCGAGCGACGGGAAGACCGAGGTCGGCCAGTTGGGACTCGCGCTCAACACGATGCTGACCGACCTCGAGACCGCGTTCCAGGAGCGCGACGCGACCGAGCTGCGACTCCGTCAGTTCCTCGCCGACGCGTCCCACGAGCTGCGGACCCCGCTGACGTCGATCCAGGGGTTCGCCGAGCTCTACCGCATGGGTGGGGATCGGGACCACGTGGACCTCGATGTCATCCTGCGTCGCATCGAGGAGGAGTCGGCCCGCATGAAGGTGCTCGTGGAGGACCTGCTGCTGCTGGCACGGCTGGACGAGACCCGTTCGATCGACCACGGGCCGGTCGACCTCGCGGTGCTCGCCGCCGATGCGTGCAGCGACGCCGTCGCGCTGGATCCGGGCCGGGCCGTGAGCCTCGACGCCCCCGAACCCGTGGTCGTGCGCGGCGATCAGGATCACCTCCGCCAGGCCATCGGCAACCTGGTCGCGAACGCCGTGAAGCACACCCCGCCGGGAACGTCGGTCGACGTGCAGACCCGGCTCGAGGGCGGGGATGCCCTCGTGGTCGTCCGCGATCACGGGCCCGGGCTCGACGAGCAGGCCCGGGCCCACGTGTTCGACCGGTTCTGGCAGGCCGACGGTGCCCGCGTGGGCCACGGAGCGGGTCTCGGCCTCGCCATCGTGGCCGGGATCGCCGCCGAGCACGCCGGCACCGCCGAGGTGGACAACGCGCCGGGCGGCGGCGCCGTGTTCACGATCCGCCTCCCGCGCAACGCCCCGACCACCTGATCCCTCGCGACCCCGAGATTGAGACCGCCAGTCCCGCTCTGCGAGGACCGCCGTCTCGATCTCGAGCCGACCGCCGACATTGAGACCGTGAACCTCGGTAGTCGGGGTTGGTCGTCTCAATGTCGGATGGCGGTGGGCGGGCGGGCGGGCGGGTTCGGCGGGATTCACGGGGAACTCGTAGGCGGTCCTGCGGGTTCTCCCAGCTTCGCGGACGATCGTGGCGGTGTGCGCGTGCCCCGTACGCACGCACCGCCTGAGTCCCCGCCGTCCTGCGATCCGAAAGCGATGTCGCCATGATCACCACCCGCAAAGCCGTCCTGCCCACCTCGTGCCACCCGAGCCTGCAGCCGGCCACCAAGTCCGTCCCACTCGAGTTGCTCCCCATGGCCGGCGTGGCCACGATCGAGCGCATCGTCGCCGCCGCCAGCGCGGTCGGGTTGACCGATGTGCTGTTGATCACGAACGGCGGGAACCGGGCGATCGAGGACCACTTCGATCGCGACCCGCTGCTCGAGCGCAGCCTCTTCGATCACGACGACCGGGCGGCGCTCGCCGCGATCCGGCAGGCGGCCAGCCTCGCCACGGTGCACTCGATCCGCCAGGGCCGGGCGTTTGGATCCGGCGATGGGCTCGCCCTGGCCCGCGGTCACGTCGGCGCCGAGCCGTTCGCCGTGCTGGACCCCAACCGCCTCGTCACGCGCGACCAGGCGTTGCTCACGGCGCTCGATGCTGCCCACGTGGCCTCGGGTCAGTCGGTGGCGGCCGTGCCGGCGTCGGCCTGCGGCGGTGCGCACGGCGCGCCCGACCCGCGCTCGATGACCGCGACCGACTTCGAGCGCTACGGCCGGTTCGTGTTCACCGCCGATGTGTTCGAGGCGCTGGACGACCTGGCGCCCGACGAGCTGGGGGAGCGAGGCGTCGGCGCCGCCTGTGCGCTGCTGGCCCGGCAAGGTCGCCTGGGTGTCGTGCCGACCAGCGGCGACTGCTGTGACCTCACCGATCGGCTCGACCGGCTCCGCACCGAGCTCGCCCTGCTCTTGGCCGACCCCGAGCTCGGCATCGGCGTCGAACGCCTCCTCGCCGACGCGCTCGATCACCACACCGTGACCATCGCGGCCTGAACCTCGACCGGAGCCCAACATGACGACCACGTCGACGAGTCCTTCCACGAGTCCTCCCCGAGATCCGGAGACCAGGGCGCGCCTGGCCCCGGGACGAGGGCCGCTCCCCATCGGCTCGGCCGGCTCGGTCGATCCGGATCGACCGGGTCGACCGGTCGAGACGCTCGATCCGCAGGTGCCGTCGCGGCGCGGCCGCTGGCAGGCACGGGGTGCGTTGCTCGGCGTCACCGCCGTCTCGTTGGCGCTCAACACGTGGAACCTCTCGGTCAACGGTGTCGGCAACCAGTACTACGCCGCGGCCACCCGCTCGATGACCCAGAGCTGGGGCAACTTCTTCTTCGCCTCGTTCGACCCGGGTGGGGTCATCAGCGTCGACAAGCCACCGGTGTTCCTGTGGATCGACGCCGCCTCGGTCCGGGTGTTCGGGGTCAGCAGCTGGAGTCTGCTGCTACCGAGCGCCCTGGCGGGCGCGGGCGCGGTCGCCCTGCTCTGGTGCATCGTGCGGCGGCGCTTCGGGGTTCTGGCCGCGACCGTGGCGGCCCTGGTCCTCGCGCTCAGCCCGATCAACGTTGCAGTCGATCGCCTCAACCTGCCCGAGCCGTTCCTCCTCCTGTTCCTGCTCGCGGCGGCCTGGGCCGTGCTCCGCTCGTTCGATGGGCGCCACCCGTGGCGCTGGCTGGTCCTGGCCGGCGCCTTCGCGGCCCTGGCGTTCAACACGAAGATGTTCGCGGCGTACATCCCGCTGCCGGCCCTCGCCCTCGCGATCCTCGTCGGCACCCGCGGATGGGCGGTGCGTCTCGGTCGGGCCGCGGTGTTCGGCGGCAGCACGATCGTGCTCTCGCTGCCGTGGATCCTGATCGTGGATCTGGTGCCGGCGACGAGCCGGCCCTACGTGGGGGGGAGCACGAACAACACCGTGTGGGATCTGGTGTTCGGCTACAACGGCTTCGGCCGGGTCAACGGGGCCAGCCTCGGCGGCGCCGGCGGGCCGGCTGGCGGCGCCGGGCCGGGCGGTGGCGGTGGCCTCGGCTCGACCCTGAGCGGTGCCGGCGGCGTGATGGGCGGTGTGGCCGGTCCGTGGCGGATGGTCAGCGATGCGGTGGGCGGCCAGATCGCCTGGTTGGTCCCGCTGGCGATCCTGGGCACGGGTGCCGCCGCGTGGTGCTGGCGCCGCGACCGGCAGCGCCGGGCGGCGATCGTGCTCTGGGCTGGTTGGCTGGTGCTCTACGCGGTCGTGTTCTCCAAGGCGCAGGGCACGTTCCACAGCTACTACACCGCGGCGATGGCGCCCGCGATCGCGGCCCTCGTCGGCATCGGGGCCAGCGCCGTCGTGCCCCTCGTGCGCCGCAGCCGATGGTGGCTCGGCGTGGTCGGCTTCGGCGCCCTCGCCACCGTCGAACTGCAGTTGGTGCTCTCGGGTCGCGCGCCCGCCTTCTACGGCTGGACGCGATGGCTGCTCATCGGGCTGGTCGTGGCTGCGGGCGCCGGGGTGACGATCGGTGTGATCCAGCGCGCCGGCCGGCCCGTGCTGCTCGCGCTCGGCCTCGGTCTGGCCGGGCTGCTGGTGGTGCCGGCGGCGTGGTCGGTCAGCGAGACGAACAACGCGGTGATGAACGCGACGCTGCCCCAGGCCGGGCCCCGGTCGGGTATGGCGGCGTCGACCTTCGGCTCCGCGTCGTCCAATGGCGACCCGACGCTCGCCTCGTTCCTGTTGGCCAACAACACCGGCGAGGACTGGGACCTGGTGGTGTCCAGCGCGCAGGTCGGCTCGGGGCTGGAGGCCGACCAGGGCCTGTCGGTCATCGCGCTCGGCGGGTTCATGGGGACCGACTCGGCGGCGACGGTCGGCTCGATCGCCGACAAGGTCGCGTCTGGTCAGGTCCGGTACTTCCTCGTCAGCGGCGGTGGCCTCGCGGGGGGCACGGGCGGAACCGGTGGGTCGTCCGCGGCGGCGTCGTCGGCCGGGTTCGGTCCGGCGATAGGTGGTGGTGGTGGTGGCCCGGGCGCTGGAGGCGGATCGGCGTCGACGATCATGGCGGCGGCCCGCTCGGCGTGCTCGCCGGTCACCGCGACCACGTCGGGCGGCACTGTCCCCGCCAGCTACGCCGGCTCGATCTACGACTGCGCCGGCCGGGCCGACGCCCTGCGCGCCGCCTCAGCGTGATCCTGCGTGTTCCGCCATCCCTCGAGGCCCGCTCGCTCGCACGCGCTCGTCGCAACCGGTGGGCCGATCCGTCGCTCTGGCGACGCCCCCGCCTCCAGGTTCGGCTGGTCGGTCGATGTCGCTGTGGGCTCGGCCCGGTACCCTCTGCGCCGATGTCGAACCGCGCTGCTCACCCCAACCGTGTCCGTCGTCTCGTGGTCGGCGGCCTCGCCGCCGCGGCGCTGCTGTCCGCGTGTTCGAGCGCGTCGAACTCGACCCCCTCGTCGGGCTCGAACCCGACCGGCTCCGCGGTCAACGAGGTGGCCAACGGGCCCGCCACCAGCGCGGCGCCCCCGGGGGCGGCCTCGTCGTTGCGCCCGCTGCACGCGGTCCGGGGCGCGAACGCCCGGGTGCTCGACGACCAGGGCCGCCAGGTGCTGCTGCGGGGCGTCAACCTCAACTCGCTGGGCGACTACTACCAGCCCAATGCGGCCTACCCCCAGACCATCCCCGTCACCGAGGACGACTGGGCCCGCATGCAGGCCAACGGCTTCGACGTGGTGCGCCTGCTCGTGCACTGGTCCGCGCTCGAGCCGACGCGGGGCACGATCGACCAGGCCTACATCGGTCGCATCCAAGACGCGGTCGACGCGGCCGCGGCGCACGGCATCTACACGGTGATCGACATGCACCAGGACGCGTTCGGCAAGTCGGTGAACACCCCCGCTGACGTCACGTGCCCCGCCGGCACGAAACCGAACAACGGCTGGGACGGCGCACCCGCGTGGGCGACGCTCACCGACGGGCTCGACACGTGCGCGCCGGTCGGGGTGCGGGAGCTCGCGCCTGCGGTGAACCGCGCGTTCGAGAACTTCTACGCGGACAAGGACGGCATCCAGTCCGAGTTGGTCAAGACGTGGGCCGCCGTCGCCGGGCACTTCGGCCGGCAACCCGCCGTCGCGGGCTACGACCTGTTCAACGAGCCGAACTGGGGCGCCGACCCGCCGAGCTCGGGCTCGCGCCTCGGCGCGTTCACCAAGAAGGTGGTCGCCGCGATCCGCGACGCCGAGCAGCAGGGCGGCGGGTTCTCGCACACGATCTACTTCGAGCCGGTCGTCGTCTACCCGAAGGACGGCACGCTCGTGCCGCCCACCGACATCACCGACGACAACGTCGTGTTCGCGCCGCACAACTACAACGAGTCCATCAACGCCGGGGGCACGATCGAATCGGGCTTCGCCGATGCCCAGAAGGCGGCCGACACGTACGGCACGACCTTCTGGATCGGCGAGTACGGCTGGTTCGGCGACCCGGCGAAGAACCAGGCCGCGGTCGCCCGGTACGCGGCGGCCGAGGACCAGTACCGCGTCGGCGGGACGTGGTGGCAGTGGAAGCAGGCGTGCGGCGACCCGCACTCGATCGGGGCCCGCGAGCCCAAGCCGTCTGACCTCATCTACCAGTTCAACCTGATCGGGTGTCCCGGCGACATCGACAAGGGCCCGGTGCCCGAGTGGCAGCCGATCCTGTCTCGCGCCTACCCGCGGGCTGCGCCGGGGCGCATCGTGTCGCTGGCGAGCGACGGGTTGTCCGGCTCGTTCTCGTTGACCGGCGAGCAGGGTGACGCGAGCCTGCAGGGCCAGTTGGACCTGTGGGTGCCGGACCGCGGCCAGGGCCAGCCGGTGCTCGGCGGCACCGGGCTGCGCAACGTGCGCTGGCAGCCCGGTGACGGCGGGTTCCGGGTGACGGCCTCGGTGTGCGCCTCGTACACCGCGACGATGGGACCCGGTGTGACCGCCGTGGACCCCGCCGCCACCTGCCCGACGCCCTGATCACGAAGGCATCGGACAAGATCGCGGCGGTCGGGATCGAGTCGTGGTCCCGGCGCGTCAGGGGCGGCGACCGTTCCAGGCGACGAGCTGGTCGATCAGCGGCGCGTCCGCGGCGACCTCGACGACAGCCGCGAAGGGGAGCTCGCCGCCGCGGGGCTCGGCCGGGAGCGCCTGGCGCATGGTCGTGTACGCGACCGTGAGCACCTCGTCATCCCACTCCGGCAGCTGACCCGTGGCGGTCGCGAGATCCCAGGTGTGCACCGACACCTCGCTGGTGTAGATGCGCAGTGCAACCGCGCCCGGCAGCGTCGCGAACGGCAACGTCACCAGCTGGCCGAGCAGGGCCGGGTCGCTCCACACGTCCTGCACCTCGTGGGCGGCCGCGGCGTACGGGGCGGCGAGGTTCGCCGGGTCGAGGTCGGTGGCGATCTGGGCGACGCTGAAAGGATCCTCGCCGCGGCCGACTGCCGCCACGCGCTGCACCACGGCGATGAGGTGCCCGGCGAGCTGGCGCACGTCGTAGTCGGGGCAAGGGGTGGGATCGTCGAGCTGGTCGGGCCGGACGCCGGCGATGACGGCGCGGCCGAGGCTCACGGCCTTCGCAAACGCCAGGCGGGGATCGTCGGCCGTCAGCTCGACGTCTCCGACCAGGGACGGGGCAGGGTTGGTGGTGTTGGTGTTGGTCATGGAGCCAGTGTCCGCGACCAAACAGGACAGCCTGTGACCGGTTTGCGTGGGATGCTGGCCCGATGCGCGCCGATCGTCTCGTGGCCACCCTCCTGCTGCTCCAGTCGCGCGGGCGCCTCACCGCCGGGCAGATCGCCGAGGAACTCGAGATCTCCGAGCGCACGGCCCGTCGCGATCTCGACGCGCTGGCGATGGCGGGCATCCCGCTGTACTCCCAGCAGGGTCGGGGCGGCGGGTGGGAGCTGCTCGGTGGCGCCCGGACCGACCTCTCCGGGCTCACCGGCCCGGAAGCCACGGCCTTGTTCATGGTCGCTGGACCCTCGTCGTCGGCGACGCCCGAGGTGAAGAGCGCCCTGCGCAAGCTGGTGCGGGCGCTGCCCGAGCCGTTCCGCGACGAGGCGGAGGCGGCGTCGGCGGCGGTCATCGTCGACGCGGCCAGTTGGGGCCGTAGCGCCGATGCCGCCCCCGAGCACCTCGACGAGCTGCGGGCCGCGGTCGTCAACGGCCAGCAGGTGCGCATCGACTACGCCGGTCGTGACCGACCGGCCGGCGAGCGCGTGGTGCACCCGTTGGGGCTGGTCACGAAGGGCTCCACGTGGTATCTCATCGCCGGAACCGACGCCGGCCTGCGCACGTTCCGGTTGTCCCGGGTCCGGGCGGTCTCGGTGACCGGTGATCCGGTGGTGCGCCCGGCCGGGTTCGATCTGGCGGCGGAGTGGGAGCGCATCGCCGCCGAGGTGGATGCCCGCCGCACCCCGATCGAGCTCCGGGCGCGGGCATCGACCGATGTGCTCGGTGTGCTGCGGGGCCGGTTCGCGAACCGATTGGACGTGGGTGAGATCGGTGATGACGGGTGGGTCGAGCTCGTCCTGCGGGGTCCGAGCCCGTGGGTGCTCGCGGCCGAGATCGCCGGTTTCGGGAGTCGGGTCCAGGTGATCGAGCCCGCCGAGATCTGCGAGCGCCTGGCCGAGATCGGGGCCGAGCTCTGCGAGCACTACGGCCCGATGGCTTTGTAGTCTCGAGCGATGGCTCCGAACCTGCAGATCACCTTCGACACCATCGACCCGCACGTCCTGGCCTCGTGGTGGGCGGGCCGACTCGGCTACGAGGTGGAGGAGCACCACGACTTCATCGCGGGGCTGCTCGACGGTGGGGTTCTGCCTTGCACTGATCAGCGGCGCCGGGTGATCTCGTAGGTGCACGAGTGCGCGCCCGCGACCATGTGGGTCGTGCGCTCGACCTCGGCGTCGGGGAGCGCGGCGCGGATGAACTCGATCTCGCTCGAGCAGGCGTGGGGGTGCTCCCGGGCGACGGACAGGATGGCGCAGTTGTGCTCGGTCACGAGGAACCGATCCCGGCCGGCCGGCTCGAACGAGGCGAGGTAGCCGTCCTCGTCGAGGATGCGGGCGAGCTCCTCCACGCGCGCGGCGAAGCCGCGGTGGGCGGCCAGGCGCACCTCGGCGGCGGCGATGCGATCGTCGCGCCGGCGGCCGAACATGACCGCAACGGCAGCGGGCTCGAGGTAGCCGAGCAGCTGGTTCGTGAGCTCGCCGTAGGCCTTCGGGAAGAGCGGTTCGGCGGCGGCGGTCAGATGGTGGTTCTGCTCGACCCGGCCTCGCTGGCCCGGCCGGCGGGGGACCGGCACCGACGTGACCAGACCGTCCTCGGTGAGGGTGGCGAGGTGCTGGCGGACGCCCGACATCGTCATGCCCAAGGCGGTGGCGAGCTGCTCGGTCGTCGCCTCGCCCCGGCGGCGCAGGGCGTAGAGCACCGCTCGCTGCGCGTCGGTCACGGCTTGGGGCGTGGTCGGGGGCACGACGGTCATCGTGCCACGTCGGGACGGGGCGGTCGGGGGGCCCGGGCCCACGCCGGTCCCTGCTCGCCGGTGGGCGTCGATGGCAGCAGCAGGTGGCTGTCGCCGAACTCGTGCCACCGGTAGCGAGCCCGCACGGCCTCGGGGTACGCGATGTCCAGTGCCCGCCGCCCCGCAACCGCCTCGAGCATGAGCAGGTGGGTGGCCTCGGGCTCGTGCCACCCCGTGAGCAGACCATCCACCGCCCGCACCCCGCGAGCGGGCGTGATGACGAGATCGGTCCAGCCCTCGGTCGGGTGGGTGATCCCTTCAGCGTCCGTGGCCGTCTCGAGGGCCCGCACGACGGTGGTGCCGATCGCCACGACGCGATGTCCCGCTTCGTGGGTGGCGTTGATCCGACGGGCGGTCTCGATGGGGACCCGGTAGCGCTCGGGGTAGGGCATCTCGTGGCCTTCGAGCGAGGCGACACCGGTGTGGAGGACCAGCGGGGTGACCCCCACGCCTCGGGTGGCGAGCGAGGCGAGGACGTCGGCGGTGACCGGACGTCCGGCTGAGGGCATCTCGGCCGAGCCGGGCTCGTCGGCGTACGCGTTGCGGTAGGCGTCGATCGGCCAGGTGGCGGGCACGTAGTGGTAGCGGATGGGCTTGCCCCACCGCTCGAGGTAGCCGACGACCGGCTCGCCGAGGTCCAGGGCGGCGACCCAGAGACGAGCCGAGGCCGGCATGCGGCCGAGCACGTGCAGGGTGGCCCGGCCGGGCAGCCGCAGATCCACGCCGGCGAAGTCGCCGCCGTGGGGTTGGGTGGCGGCGCCGTCGACCGGGTGGCGCAGCTCGATCAACCACAGGCCCGTCGGGAGCTCGGTCGAGAAGTGGACCACGACGAACTCGCCGGCGGCAGACGCATCCACGGCGGCGGGCACCGTGGCCGACGTGTTGATCACGACGAGGTCGCCGGGATCGAGGAAGTCGGCCAGGTCACGAGCGTGCGCGTGGATCGGCTCGGCGTCGCCGGGCGACACCATCAGCCGGACCGCGTCGCGGCGGCCGAGGGTCAGCTCGGGTGGTTCGGTCGCCTCGAGCGCGGCCGGCAGGTCGAAGCGCAGCGGATCAGGTACGGACACAGCCGAGGTGATCGAGGCTGAGCCGATCGCGGTGGCCGTCGGAGCCGAGGCCAGAGCGGTATCGGTCGCGGTCATGAGCCGACCTCCGTGAGGACGGCGGTCGCCCGGTACCGGCCGGACGGGTGGTCCCCGGCGATCAGCGTGAGGATGGCGGGGACGATCGCATCCGGCGTCGGACGGTCCGAGATGTCCTCGCCCGGGAAGGCCTCCTGGTGCATCTTCGTGCGCATGTCGCCCGGATCGATCGTGAGGATGCGCCGCCCGGGCTGCTCGACGGCGAGCACCGCGCCGAGGTGTTCGAGCGCCGCTTTCGTCGCTCCGTAGGCACCCCACCCCTCGTAGGCCTCGACGGCCGCATCGGACGTGATGTCGACGATCACGGCGTCCGCGGTCAGGTAGGGGAGGGCCTCTTGGATCAGGCCGAGCGGGGCCACCACGTTCGTGACGAACAGCGCCGTGAGCGCGTCCAGGTCGACGTCGGCGAGCGCGGGAAGCGGTGAGGGACCGAGGCCGCCGGCGTTGTTCACGACGAGGCTGATTGGTTCCCCAGCCGCTCGAATGAGCTCGGCCCGGTGGGTCGGATCGGTCACGTCGCCGGGGACCGTGGTGACCGATGCGGGGTGACTCGCGTGCGCAGCGGCGAGCGCGTGGTGGTCGCGGCCGTCAACGACGACGTGCCAGCCCTGTTGGACGAGGGCGGTGGTGAGCGCGAGGCCGAGACCCCGCGAGGCTCCGGTGACGATGGCGGTGCGTTGGGCGGCGGGTGCGGTCATGGGTGACCCCTTTCGACAGGTTCACTTTACAACAGCAATGACTGTTGTAAATAGTCCCACGTCGGGGCGGCGATCCCCATCACAAATTATGTGCGTCTATCAGAACAAAGCTGATAAATAGCGATACGGTCTGAGACGTGGATCCAGTCCTCAACCCGTACGCTCCTGGGGCGGGCCGCCGGCCCCCTGAGCTGGCGGGCCGTGCCCCCGAGCTCCAGCGTTTCGACGTGATCGCGGCCCGTCTCGAGCACGGCCGCCACGACCGCGGGTTGATCATCACGGGCCTGCGCGGGGTCGGCAAGACCGTCCTGCTCAACGAGTTCCGCCGCCGCGCCGAGCAGCGGCGCTGGATCGTCGCCAAGGTCGAAGCCGGGGGCGACCGTCCCCTCGCCGTCATGGCGGCCCAAGCGCTCAATCAGGCGCTTCGCTCTGCGTCCGGGCACGTCGACCGGCGCGAGCGCCTCACCCACGCGCTGGCCGTGTTCCGGGCGTTCTCCCTGAAGGTGTCGCCCGATGGCGCGCTCGCCCTTGGCCTCGACGTCGACGCCGCCCGCGGCCGGGCGGATACCGGTGAGCTCGAGACGGACCTCACCGAACTGGCCACCGACCTGGCTGAGGCCGCCGCCGACCTGGGCGTCGGACTGCTCATCCTCATCGACGAGATGCAGGACCTCACGGGCCCCGAGCTCGCGGCGGTCGCCTCGGCCTGTCACGAGACCGGACAACGTGATCTGCCATTCCTCGTAATCGGGGCCGGCCTCCCGAGCCTGCCGGTGGCCCTCACCGAAGCCAAGTCCTACGCCGAGCGGCTCTTCGAGTACGTCGCCGTCGGACCGCTCGGGCCCGATGCGGCCGCCGAGGCCCTCGTCGTCCCGGCGATCGCCAACGATGTCACCTGGGACCCTGAGGCGCTCGCGCTCGTCAGCGAGGCCGCCGCGGGCTATCCGTACTTCCTCCAGGTTTTCGGAAACCTCGTGTGGGACTACGCAAGCCACAACCCCATCAACATGAGCGACGCCGAAGTGGGCATCATCGCGGCCCGTCACGAGCTCGACGTCGGCTTCTATGGCTCCCGTTGGGAACGCGCGACCCCTGCCCAGCAGACGTATCTGCGGGCGGTGGCCGAGGGCGGCGACACCCCGAGCACGACCGCCGCGATCGCGGATCGGCTGGGGCGCCGGCCGAGCGACGTCAGTGTCGCTCGCGACCAGCTCATCAAGAAGGGCCTGCTCTTCGCTCCCGACCGTGGCCATATCGCCTTCACCGTTCCCGGCATGGCCGAGTTCGTCATGCGTCAAGGCGCCTGAGCGACGTTCGGTCGCACCCGCCGTCCCCCGCTTCGGCTCGATGCGTCGATGGATTCCGTGGGTCGATGAATCCGATGGTGTGAGTGAGCACTCACTCAGATACCCTGCCGGTCATGGCTCGCAAGTCCGCCACCCCGACGCGTCCGGCACCCCCCGCTCCCCCCGCTCCCCGCCGGGCGAGCGAGCCGACGCGCGCCCGGGCATCGGCGCTGCCGCCGGACGAGCGTCGGGCTGCGATCGTGGAGGCCACCCTGCCGTTGCTGCTCGAGCACGGCACCTCGGTGACCACCCGCCAGATCGCGGAGGCGGCCGGCATCGCCGAGGGCACCATCTTCCGCGTCTTCCCGGACAAGGACTCGCTCATCGCCGCGGTCGTCGACGCCGCGTTCGACCCGGCTCCCACCGACGCGGCGCTCGATCAGATCGACCGGGGTCTCGGCTTCGAGGATCGGCTGGTCGAGGCCGTCGAGATCATCCGCCGCCGGGTCGAGCTCATCTTCCACCTCATGACCGCGGTCGAGATGACCAAGCCCCCGTCGGGCCACAGCCGGGACCGCCACGCCCGCCCCGACATGACCGCGCTCGTCGCAGTGATCGAACCCGACCGCGACCAGCTGCGCCGCACCCCGGTCGAGATGGCCGATCTGCTGCGCAGCATGACCTTCGCCTGCACGCTGCCCGCCCTGGTCGGCGAGCACCCGCTCTCATCGGCCGAGATCGTCTCGGTCCTGCTCGATGGGGTTCGCACCCGCCCGCGGGGGCGCCGCCGATGACCGCCATCACCGCCATGACCGCCGCTGTTCCCCTGTGCGGCGCCCCGACTCCCCGGCTCCCGTTCGCCTCCGTCACCGACCGCTTGGATCTCTCATGTTGATGCGCCTTCTCCGAACCTACCTGCGTCGCTACCGCACGTGGCTCTACGCCGTCGTGGGTCTGCAGTTCGTGCAGACCATGTGCTCGCTGTTCCTGCCGACGCTCAACGCCAACATCATCGACAAGGGCATCCTCGCGGGCGACAACGCCTACATCTGGAAGACCGGGGCGATCATGCTGGCGATCACCCTGGTCCAGGTCATGTTCGCCATCGGCGCCATCTACTACGGGTCGAAGACCGCGATGGCGTTCGGGCGAGATGTGCGCAAGGGCCTGTTCCACCAGGTGACCGGCTTCTCCACCCAAGAGGTCAGCTTCTTCGGTGCCCCGTCGCTCATCACCCGGATCACCAACGACGTGACCCAGGTGCAGATGCTCGTGGTCATGTCGTGCACGATGCTGATCGCGGCGCCCATCACCATCGTCGGCGGCACGATCATGGCGGTGCGCGAGGACGGGCCCCTGTCGCTCCTGCTGCTCGTCAGCATCCCGGTCCTCGTGCTCAGCGTCGGCAGCGTCATCGTGCGGATGGTGCCCCAGTTCCAGGACATGCAGGAGCGCATCGATCGCGTCAACCAGGTGTTGCGCGAGCAGATCACCGGCATGCGGGTCGTGCGGGCGTTCATCCGCGAACCCGAGGAAGGCGAGCGCTTCGGTGTCGCCAACGACGACCTCACGATGACCTCGCTGCGTGCCGGCCGGCTCATGGCCTGCATGTTCCCGATCGTCCTGCTCGTGCTCAACGTGTCGAGCGTCGCCGCGGTGTGGATCGGTGGCAACCGCATCGGCGCCGGGCAGATGCAGATCGGCGCGCTCGTCGCGTTCCTCAGCTACCTCGTCCAGATCCTGATGTCGGTGATGATGGCGACCTTCGTGGCGATCATGGTCCCCCGCGCCACCGTCTGCGCCGACCGCATCAAGGAGGTGCTCGACACGCCGTCCTCGGTCGTCACGGCCGACGCGCCCGTGACCGAGTTGCCGACCTCGGGCAACCTCGAGCTGATCAACGTGGGCTTCAACTACCCGGGC
>JBBQHT010000077.1:0-18564 GCA_038324235.1 Acidimicrobiales bacterium | reverse complement strand
CGCGGCTGGCGCCGGGGGGGGCCGGGGGGGGGGGGGGGGGGGGGGGGGGCGGGGGGCGGGGGGGGGGGGGGCGGTGCGGTCGGCGGCGGCGCCGCGGGTACGTGGGGCTGTGGCGCGGGGAGGGGCGGGGGCACGTGCGGCGCCGTCTGCATGAATCGGTGGGTGGTCCACTCGATGCCGTTGCCGTCGACGACGACACCGATCCCCACCGAGTCGAACGCGGGGTCGAGGAGGTTCTCGAGGTGCGGCGGGCTGTTCAAGAAGGCGGTCCACACGAGGTCGATATTGGAACCGAAGCCGATGTTCTCGCCCAGCTTCTGCCAGGACGTCGTCACGCCCGCCGGCAGGTTGGTCGTGTGCTGCAGCTTCTGGACGTCGACCATCCACTGCGTGTGCTCTCGGGCCAGGTCGGTGAGGTTGGCATCGAGGGTGAGCGGGCCCGTGCCGTGGCTCGCCCGCAGGGCGTTGATGCGCCCGAGGTAGTCCTGCTCGGCGGGACCACTGGCGCCGGCCGATCGGATCGGGCCGCTGACGACAGCCGCGAGGACCGCGAGGGTCGCCACGAGGAGCGTGAGGATCTTCTTCACGAGAGGGGAGGCCTTCCAGGACGGGTGAGGGGGGCACGGCAAGCCGTGGTCGGGTGTGTCCTTCGCACCCGTCGCAGGTTCTTTCGGCGCGTAGGTCATACGGCCTAAAGGTCAAACTGGGGGATTTGGCTTGGATTTAGCGAGACATCCGCCACACCAGGCCGGCTCGTGGCGCCCGGGACTGCGGTGCGTACTCGAGCAAGCACCCGACGGAGCCGGTAGGGTGGCGCGGTCCGGTCGACCGCACCGCTGGTGCCCTTTGCGTCTTGGAGCCCACGGGCATGAACCTCGCGACGATCATCGATCCCCACCCTGCCGACACCGTCGCGCTCGTGAGCCGGGGCAAGGAGACCACCTACGGTCAGTTGCGTGAGCAGGTGGCGGGCTTCCGCGGTGGCCTCGTCGCCCTCGGGCTCGAACCGGGTGACCGGGTCGGCATCGCCTGCGGCAACAACTGGTACTTCGCCGTGAGCTACCTGGCGGCCCTCAGCGCCGGGCTCGTGGCGGTGCCGTTGAACCCCACCGCACCGACTCCCGAGCTCCAGCGTCAGCTCGCCATGATCGGGGCCCGCGCCATCGTCGTGACGCCCGCGGCCAAGGTCGCGGTGGGCGGCATCGACCGGGCCGACGTGCCGGTGCTCGAGTTCGTCATCACCTCCGCGGCGGTCGACATCGACGGCGCGATCCTGCTCGACGACCTCGTCGCCCATGATCCCGCGCCCTTCGTCGAGCGCAACGACACCGATCCCGCCGTGCTCATGTTCACCAGCGGCACCGCCGGTTCGCCTCGCGCCGCGATCCTCACCCACGGCAACCTGCTGAGCAACCTCCACCAGATCCAGGGCCACGAGGGCCGTCACCAGCAGGTCGCCGATGTGTCGTTCGGCGTCCTGCCCCTGTTCCACATCTTCGGCCTCAACGTCGTCCTCGGGCTCACGCTCTTCACCGGGTCCAAGGTCGTGCTCATCGAGCGGTTCGATCCCCAGTCGGGCATCGAGGCGATCGAGAAGCACGGCATCACGATCATCAGCGGCGCTCCGCCCATGTGGGCCGCCTGGGCCAGCCTTCCCGGCGTCAACCCGACGGCCTTCGCGACCGTGCGCATCGCCACCTCCGGCGCCGCCAAGCTCGCCGTCGAGGTCGCCCAGCTCATCGAGGACCGCTTCGACGTGCACCTCACAGAGGGCTACGGCCTGACCGAGGCCTCGCCGGTGGTCACGACGGCGGGTGGCACCCACGCGCCGTTCGGCTCGATCGGCACGCCGTTGCCCGACATCGAGATCCGTCTGCTCGATGAGGACGGCGAAGACGTCCTCGTGGGTGATGCCGGCGAGATCCACGTTCGCGGGCCCAACATCTTCGCCGGCTACTGGAACGATCCGGAGGCGACCGGCAAGGCACTGACGCCTGATGGCTTCCTGCGCACGGGAGACATCGCCGTCGTCAACGACGACGGCTACCTGTTTCTCGTCGACCGCGCCAAGGACCTCATCATCGTGTCCGGCTTCAACGTCTACCCGGCCGAGGTCGAGAACGTGCTGATCGAGCACCCGGCGATCGATGCGGTCGCGGTCGTGGGGGTCCCGCACCCCTACACCGGAGAGGCCGTGAAGGCGTTCGTGGTGCTCGCCCCCGATGTGTCGGCCGAAGAGGACGACATCATCGTCTGGTGCTCGGAGCACCTCGCTCGCTACAAGTGCCCGGACAAGGTCATGTTCGTCGACCAGCTGCCCAAGGGTGCCGGCGGCAAGGTGCTCAAGCGCGCGTTGCGCTGAGGCCGCAGGCTTCCCCACCCGGTCAGTTGAGGCTGGGTGAGCCTGGCCACGTGCTCGACAGGTCGATCATCCCGGACTGGTCCGGCGGCGCCCCGTCGTGGGCGAGATCCGGGGCGTCGGCATCGGTCTCGCCACCGGTCTCGCGGTCCTGGCGCCCGACGGTCGGCGGGAGGTGCCACGGCTCGACGACGGCGACCGGTGCCGGGGTGTTGGTGAGCAGGAACCCGGCGAAGATCAGCGAGATCCCGACGACCAGCGAGATCGCGAACGCGTTCATGGCATCGGCGAGCGAGTTCAGAGCCCCGCCACTGCCGAGCACGAGCGTGCCGACGGCGATGAGGACGTTGGCCATCGCCAACCGGCCTGGGGCCAGACCGGAACCAGGACGGGGGACGTGCCGGCCGCGCCAGAGGCGCACCGCGCTCCACCCGGCGCCCCCGATGATGACGATCGACGCGACGCCGGAGAACACGGCGGCGGCCACCCGTGGGCCGACGCCGAAGACGGCTGAGCCCTGCGGGAGGACCGCAGGATCGAACGCGGCGAGCACCGGTGCGGCTACGACGATGCCGGCGGCGAACGCGGCGAGCAGCGACACGACGGCGGTGGCGATGTCGCCGGTGCGCCGATCCGCGAGCAGGTACACGGTGCCGAGCGCCAGGAACGGCACGTTGAGGATCGCGCCGAACAGGTAGAAGGTCTTGAACGTCCACTCCCCCCAGCCGAGCGCGGCCCCCGCCCACAGGCCGAGGGACCCGAGGGCGAACATGAACAGCGAGATGGTCCACATGAGCTCATGGCGCTTGTGGCCCCGCGTCCAGCGCTCGAGGGTGGACAGCGCGAAGGCGAGGGCGACCAGCGTGGCGGCGGTCGCGAGCGCGGCGTGCAACGTCATGGCCCCACGGTACGACGCCGCCCCGCACGAGCGGGAATCGGACGGACCGGGCCGGCGCTTGTGCGCTTGTTCCGACTTTGTGAACGAACGCACGAGGGCGGTACGCTCGGTCCTCCATGGCCCCCCGCCCCCGCCGTCGCATCCCCGAGGCCACGGTCGCCCGCCTGCCGGTCTACCTGCGCAGCCTGCTGGAGACCGCGGAGGCCAAGACGACCACGATCTCGTCCGAGCGCCTCGCCGAGATGGCCGGCGTCAATGCGGCCAAGGTGCGCAAGGACCTGTCGTACCTGGGCTCCTACGGCACCCGCGGTGTGGGCTACGACGTCGAGTACCTGCTGTTCCAGATGAGCCGGGAGCTCGGGCTCACCCACGACTGGCCCGTGGTCATCGTGGGCGTCGGCAACCTGGGCGCCGCGCTCGCGAACTACGGCGGGTTCACCGATCGGGGCTTCCCGGTCGCGGCGCTGGTCGACGCGGATCCCCGCAAGGTCGGTCAACGGATCGGCGACCTCTCGGTGCGCCACATCGACGATCTGCCCGAGCTGGCGCGCGAGCACAACATCGCGATCGGCATCATCGCCACGCCGGCCGCGGTCGCCCAGGACGTGGCCGACCGCCTCGTGGCCGCGGGTGTGTCATCGGTGTTGAACTTCGCCCCGGCTGTGATCTCGGTGCCCGAGGAAGCGTCGCTCCGCAAGGTGGATCTGGCCGTCGAGCTCCAGATCCTGAGCTTCTACCAGCAACGCCGGGCCGGTCTGCTGCCTGCGGTCGACGGGGCCGCGGAGGTCGGATCGAGCGTCGACAGAGACCACCCCGACGCCGCCGGGACCGCCGACGGCGAGACCGTCGATGCCGGTGCGGGCGCCCCGGTCGGCACCGCCCGCGGAGACTGACATGCCGGTCGCCGGTCCGATGTACCCCGTGAACCTGCAGTTGACGGGCAAGGCCGTCCTGGTCGTCGGCGGCGGCGCGGTGGCGGCCCAGAAGGTGGCCGGCCTGCTCGACGGCGGCGCGGCCGTGCACGTCGTGGCACCGAGCATCGGGGCCGCCCTGCGCGCCACGATCGACGCGGGCCGGGCCGTGACCTGGGACGAACGGCCCTACCGCGCGGGCGAGGTGGCGGGGTACTGGTTGGCGGTGACCTGCACGGATGACGCCGCGGTAAACCACCAGGTGTTCGTCGAGGGCGAGGCCGCCAAGGTCTGGGTGAACAGCGCGGACGACCCGGTGAACTGCGGGTTCACGCTGCCGTCGCGGGTGCGCCAGGACCCGTTGCTCGTCACGTTCTCGACCGGGGGCCACAGCCCGGCGGTGTCCACCTGGTTGCGGCGCCGCTTCGGTGAGGAATTCGGCCCGGAGTACGCCACCCTGATAGGGCTGCTCGCCCAGGAGCGCGAGCGCATCCGCCAAGACGGCGGGTCGAGTGAGGGCCTGAATTGGCAAGGCGCCCTCGACTCGGGAATGCTTGACCTCATCCGCGAGGGCAACCTCGCCGCAGCCAAGGAGCGCCTCCAGGCGTGTCTCTCGTCGTCATCGGACTGAACCATCGCACGGTTCCCCTCGACCTGCTCGAGCGCATGACGGTGGACGACGCGCGTCTGCCCAAGGTGCTCCACGACGTCACCTCGCGCGAGCACGTGAGCGAGGCCGTCGTGCTCTCCACGTGCAACCGCACGGAGATCTACGTGGTGGCCGAGAAGTTCCACGGCGCCTACGCGGACGTGCGCAACTCGTTGGCCGAGATGGCGTTCCTGGCGCCCGAGACCTTCGCCGATCACCTCTTCGTCCACTACGACACCGAAGCCGCCCAGCACCTGTTCGAGGTCGCCACGGGACTCGATTCGGCGGTCGTGGGCGAGGCCGAGGTGCTCGGTCAGGTGAAGCACGCGTGGGAGCGGGCGCGACACGAAGGCGCGTCGGGCGCCGCGCTCAACCTGCTGTTCCGCCACGCCATCGAGGTCGGCAAGCGGGCCCGCACCGACACCGGGATCTCCCGCAAGATCGCGTCGGTCTCCACGGCTGCGGTGGCCATGGCCACCGACCGTCTCGGCACCCTCGAGGGCAAACGGGCTCTCGTGCTCGGCGCCGGCGAGATGGGCGAGGGCATGGTGCGCGCGATCGTCAACGGCGGGGTCGACAACGGCGTGGCCGATGTGCGCATCGCCAACCGCACCTGGGAGCGATCGGTCGAGCTCGCGGCGCAGGTCGGTGGCTCGGCGGTCCGCCTGGCGGACCTGACCGATGCCCTGGCCGAGGTGGATCTGCTCCTGACGGGCACCGGTGCCCATTCGATCATGCTCGAGCACGGCGACCTGGCCCGCCTGATGACCGCCCGCTCCGGCCGTCCGCTGCTCATCGTGGATGTCGCCGTGCCCCGCGACGTCGATCCCTCCGCCACCGACCTGCCCGGCGTCACGCTGCTCGACATGGACGACCTGCGGGCGTTCGCCGACGAGGGGGTGCGGGAGCGCCAAGGCGAGGTCACCGCGGTGCGCACCATGATCGAGGCCGAGCTGGATCGGTTCGTGGCGCTCACCTCGGCCCGCGAGGTCGCGCCGTTGGTGTCGGCGCTGCACGACCGCGCCGACAGCATCCGGCGGGCCGAACTGGATCGCTTCCGCGCGAAGCTCGCCGAGCTCGATCCGGCCCAAGCCGACGCGGTCGAGGCGCTCACCAAGGGCATCGTCGCGAAGCTGCTGCACGAGCCCACGGTCGGGCTGAAGAGCGCCGCCGGCTCCGCCAAGGGCGAACGCTTGGCCGACGCGCTCCGCGACCTGTTCGACCTCTCCTGAGCCCAGGCCGAGTCCGCCCGTGACCCTCGTTCTCGCCGCGGCGACCCGCGGCAGTGCCCTGGCCCGCTGGCAGACCGATCATGTGGCCCAGCTCCTGGCGGCGACCGCGACCATCGCTCCCGTCGTCATCGAGACCACCGCGGATCAGCGCCTCGACATCCCCATCTGGGAGATGGGGGGCAAGGGCGTGTTCGTCAAGGAGGTGCAAGCGGCCGTGCTCGATGGACGGGCCCGTGTCGCCGTCCACTCCGGCAAGGACCTCACCTCCGAGCAGCACCCCGAGCTCGTCATCGCCGCCGTGCCCACGCGGGCCGATCCGCGAGACGTTCTGGTGGGGGCCACGTTGGCCGGTCTCCCCGCGGGCGCGCTGGTGGCGACCGGGTCGGTGCGGCGGCGGGCCCAGCTGGCGTCGTTGCGCCCTGATCTCACCTTCGCCGGCCTGCGCGGCAACATCGCCACCCGACTGGACAAGATCCCCCACGGCGGCGCGATCGTGATGGCCGCCGCGGCGCTCGATCGCTTGGAGCTCTACGCCACGCTCGCGGCGCGAGGGATCCCCTGGGAGATCCTGGACCCGACCGTGCTGCTCCCGCAGGTGGCCCAGGGAGCGTTGGCCGTCGAGTGCCGCGCGGACGACACCGAGGCCATCTCGCTGCTGGCCGGCATCGAGGATGCGGCCAGCCGACGGGCCTTCGATGCCGAGCGAGCGTTCCTCGCCGAGCTCGGCGGCGATTGCGACCTGCCCGCCGGGGCCCACGCCACGCCGGCGGGCGACTCGGTGTTGCGGGTGGAGGCGCTGCTGGCTTCGCTCGACGGCCACGTGGTGCTCCGGTGCCAGGGCGAGGGCGAGGATCCGCTGGAGCTCGGTCGGCGGGTCGCGCTCGACCTGCTCGACGATGCTGGCGGCCGCTCCCTCCTCGATCGCTGAGCGACCCTGGAGCGGGTTGCGGGGGCGACCCAGGACGAGCGCCGGGAGGCGCTTTTAGGGGTGTCCGATTTCACCCCCGTATGCTGAACCGATGGACTGTGGGAGTTGCGGCGCCGAGAATCCCCTTGCCGCGCGCTTCTGCAACTCGTGTGGCCATCCGCTGATCACGCGGGCGGACGAGCGGCGCGTCGCCACGGTGCTGTTCGCCGATCTGGTCGGGTTCACCACGTTGTCGGAAACCCGCGACCCGGAGCAGATCAAGAACCTGGTGGATCGCTGCTTCGCCCGTCTGGCCCGCGACGTGACCGAGTTCGGCGGTCAGGTCGACAAGATCATGGGCGATGCCCTGATCGCGCTGTTCGGGGCGCCGGTCGCGCACGAAGATGACGCCGAGCGGGCGGTGCGGGCCGCGTTGCGGATGCAGGAGTCGCTGGCCGCGTTCGAGGTCAACGCCGAGATCCGGGTGCAGATGCGCGTCGGGGTCAACTCCGGCGAGGTTCTCGTCGGCTCGCTGCGGGCGGGGGGCGAGTACACGGCGATGGGCGATGTGGTGAACACCGCGCAGCGGTTGCAGGCCAACGCCGCGCCCGGCTCGGTCGTGGTCGGCCCGGCGACCTATGCCGCGACCCGCGACGCCATCGAGTACCGGTCCCTCGGCGAACTGCAGGCCAAGGGACGGGATGAGCCGGTGAGCGCCTGGGAGGCGCTGCACACGCTCCTGCCGCCCGGCTACCGCCGCCGCCGCAGTGAGACCCCGTTCGTGGGACGCGGACCCGAGCTCGGGATCCTGCGCCACGCCGTCGACGCGGCCGTCGAGCGCCAGCGGGGTCACCTCGTGCTGCTGATCGGCGAAGCTGGTGTCGGCAAGTCCCGGCTCGCCGAGGAAGCGGCCTGCCTGGCCAAGGCCGAGCACCGGGCGCTCGTCTTCGAGGGTCGATGTGTGCCCTACGGCGAGGCGAACGTGTGGTGGCCCGTCGCCGAGGCGCTGCGCCAGGCCTGTGGCATCACGATCGATGACTCGCTTCCGGTGGCCGACTCGTTGGCGCTCGACGCGGTCTCGACCGCGCTCGAGCAGCCCGAGCGCTCGCCCGAGGTGAAGCGGATCGTCAACGGTCTGCTGCACCTCATGGGGTACGAGGTCTCCCTGCGTGACATCGATCCCCAACGCGCCCGCGAGGAGGCGATGCGGTCGGTCCTCGCCTTCGTCGAGGCGTCGGCCCGGCATCGCCCCGTCGTGATCGTCGTCTCGGATCTGCACTGGGCCGATGACCTGGTGCTCGAGACCATGGACGCGCTGTTGGACCGCATGCGCGGCAGCCGGTTCGTGCTCCTCGCCACCGCCCGCCAGGAGCTGCACGCCCGCTGGACTCGTCCCGAGGGCCGCCACAACTCGATCGTGATCAACCTCGACCCACTCGACCGGGAAGCTGCCGGCTACCTGCTCGGCTCGCTCGCCGACCACGAGCTCACCGACGATCTGCGCGACGCCCTGCTCGACCGCGCGGGCGGCAACCCCTTCTTCCTCGAGGAGCTCGTGGCGCTCCTGGCCGACGCCGAGCGCGGACCGACCAAGGACGTCCTGCACGACAACGCGCAGCTGAGCGATCTCCCCGATACGTTGCGCGGCCTGGTGTCCGCCCGGCTCGACAGCCTGTCGAGCGACGAGCGGGCGACGCTCGAGGATGCGGCGGTGTGGGGCCGCAGCGGACCGACCGCGGCGCTCGAGCGGATGGGCGCGGAGATCCACGGCCTGGCCGACTCGCGCCGGTCGCTCGCCACGTTGGCCGACAAGGAGATCCTCAACGTCGGGGGCGAGCGGTGGGCCTTCCACAGCGACCTGATCCGTGAGGTCGCCTACGCCACGCTCACGAAGGCCGATCGCGCGCGACGGCACTGCGGGATCGCGGCCTACCTCGAGTCGACCCAACCGGCCCGCAAGGACGCGTCCGACAAGACGGTCGACGTCATCGCGCACCACTACGGTGCCGCGGCCGAGCTCGTGACCGAGCTCGGCTCGGTCAGTGGGGTACCGGCCAACGTGGCCGGTCATGCGCTCGACTGGATCGAGGAGGCCGCCCGGCGCGCCGGTGTCGCCCAGGCGCTCCCCGTCTCGGTCCGCCTCTACACCCAGGCGCTGCGCCTGGCGGGAGCGGACCTCACCGATCGTCGGGTCGCCTACCTGCTGGGCCGGGCCGCCGCCGAGACCGACCTGCGTGACCTGCGGGCTGCCCGGACCGACATCGACGAAGCCATCGAGGTGGCCACACGGCTCGAGGACCCTGGTCTGGTCGCGCGCGGCACCCTCGCCCTTGCCGAGTTCGAGCAGAAGGCGGGCGAGCTCGACCGCGCGCTCGAGACCGTCGGGCGCGCGATCGACCAGTTCCGCACGGCCGGTGACCTCAAGGGCGTCGCCGACGCGCTGCGGGTATCGGGCATGACCCAGATCTTCCGCGGCCAGTACCCCGACGCCGATGCGTCGATCTCCGCGGCGCTCGAGGCGTCTCGGGAGTTGGGCGACCGGCGCGGTGAGGCGTGGGCGTTGCAGAACCTCGCGTGGATCTCCTACATCGAGGGTCGGGCCGACGAGGCCGAGGCCCGGCTCAACGCGTCGGCCGCCACGTTCCAGGAGCTCGGTGACAGTGGCGGGCTCAGCTGGGCGCTCGGCCTCATGGCCTTCGTCCGGTTCCACCAGGGCGAGATGCTCGAAGCCGAAGAGCTCGGGGAGCAGATCCTCGTCGAGGCCAAGGCGCGGGGCGATCGGTGGGGCGAGGGCATGATGCTGCTGCTCATGGCCAGCGTCCGTCTCTGGTCGGGCCGGTCCACCGAAGCGGCGGCGGCCGCCGAGCGGGCCCGGGTCGTTTTCGACGCGATCGGCGACCGCTTCGGTGCGAGCCAGGCGCGGTCGGGACTCGGCCGCTCGCTGTTGACTTCGGGCCGGGTCGCGGAAGGCATCCAGGTCATGCGCGAGTCGATCGACCGTTCACGGGCCCTCCTCGAGGTGGACAGCCCGGATCAGCTCCTGTTGGTCGAGGCCACGACGCTGGCCGGTGCGGCGGGCCAGATCGGGGACGTGGCGCTCGGCATCCAGGCCATCGGTTCCGGTGGCGGCGCGTTCGAGCCGGAGACCATCGGCCATGGTGACGGCGTAGTGGCCGAGGCTCTCTCGCTGCTGCAGTCGGGCCAGATCGAGGCGGCCGTCGAGCACCTCCTGCCGGTCGCCGACGAGGTCCCCGATGTGCCGTACGCGCTGTCGGTCCTGGCGCTGGCCCTGGCCGCCGCCGGGCAGCGTGACGAGGTTGACGATCTCGCGGCGCGCGTCAGCGTCGCGCGGCGGGCCACCTATCTCGACCGGCTCAACGCACAGGTGGCCCGCTGGCTCGCCGGCGCCGGCGATCCTGCACGCGATCACCTTGCCGAAGCCGCGGCACTGTTCACCGATGCCGACGCCGTCGATGACCCGGTGGCCCAGGCCATCGTCCGACTCGCCGTGGCGGACACCTTCCAGGCCTGCGGATGGCCCGAGGCCGAAGCCGCGCGCGGTGACGCGGAGCTCCGGCTCGAAGCGTTGGGGATCCGCGCCGACGGGTGGCGTTGCGTGTTCTCGATGGCGCTGGCCCATGTCGCGCCGCCGGCCCTGGCCGCCGGTCACTCGGTCGGCTGATCGCCTCGCCGGCCTCTGCCGGTGGGCGAGGGGCGCGAGGGGAGGCCCAGAAGGCCAGGACAGGGGCGCGTGGGAGGCCCAGAACGCGGCGACGGGCGGCCCCAGGCCGCCCGTCGGGCACGATCACACATGGCCAGCGGACGTTGTCGGCGGACCTGGTCGATGGCGGGGTCGACTACTTGTTCGGCTGCTTGACGATGCGCAGGTACGGCTTGGGGGACTCCCAGCCGGCGGGGAACAGCTCCTTGGCCGCCTCGTCGCTGACGGCGGCGCCGATGATCACGTCCTCGCCGTCCTTCCAGTTGACCGGCGTGGCGACCTTGTACTGGGCCGTGAGCTGAAGCGAATCGATCACGCGGATGATCTCGTCGAAGTTCCGTCCCGTGCTCGCCGGGTAGGTCAGCGTCAGCTTGATCTTGTTGTCGGCGCCGATGACGAACACCGAGCGCACCGTGAGCGTGTCGCTCGCGTTCGGGTGGATCATGTCGTAGAGATCGGCCACCTTGCGATCGGTGTCGCCGATGATCGGGAAGTTCGGGGCGACGCCCTGGGTCTCCTCGATGTCCGACGCCCACTTCTTGTGCTCGTCGACCGAGTCGACCGACAGCGCGAGCACCTTGACGTTGCGCTTGTCGAACTCGTCCTTGAGCTTGGCGGTGTAGCCCAGCTCGGTGGTGCACACCGGGGTGAAGTCCTTGGGGTGGCTGAACAGCACCGCCCAGCTGTCGCCCTTCCACTCGTAGAAGTCGATGGGTCCGGCCGTCGTGTCGGCCTGGAAGTTGGGGGCGTCGTCGCCCAGTCGAAGCGACATGGGAATCCTCCTGAACGGGCTCCGGGATGGGGTCGAGAAGTGGAGCGGCGGTCATCCTAGGCCGCTGCGCCCAATACCCGACAAACATCGTCGGGTTTTGTGGCCGGCGGGTTCGGGGCCGGTGGCCCGGGGGGAAAACGACCACGAGGGCCCGAAGGCCCTCGTGGGAGACCTACGACAGGGGGGATGTCGCGGTCGTTACATGGGATCAACGGCGCCGGGGGGTGGCACCGGATCCCGGGTTGTCAGCCCGTCGCAGCGGGGGGATGCTGCGTCAGGCTGAGAACAAGGGGGCTCAAGCGGCCTTGGGCTTGGTGACCTTCGGCTTGGGCTCGGCCACGACCTTGGCGCTGACGGGCTTGATGGCCGTGAGCAGCGCGTTGGTGAAGTCCTTCTGCTGCGACAGGAGCTTCTCGAGGAAGGCGAACTGGTTGACGATGAGCTCGTCGACCGTGGGGAGGTTGTCGCTGCCGGGGACGGCGGGGACCTCGGGGACGACGGTCTCGGCACGCTCGGCGACCTTGGTGACGGCGTCGACGACCGGCTTCTGGATGGAGGCGATGGTGTCGAGGATCTGGTCTTGGACCTTGGTGAGCTGCTCGGTGGCGGTGGCCATGGTGTATCTCCTGGGACTGGCGCCGGCAGGGGGAGCCAGCGCAGGGGTGAGAGGGGCGGAGCGACTGCGTGGTTGCCGTGGCAACCGATGCGCTAAGTAAACCAAGCAACGCGCACATCGTCAACCATTTGCTTGAAATAGTTTGCGTGACGTCGGTCACGGGCCCGCGGCCCGTCGGCCCCGCACGCCGGCCGAGGCGGATCCGTGAGGTCCCTGGGCGGGTGGCTCAGCCGGTGTAGCTGCGGTACACCGCGAGCAGGCTGGCGCGCTGGTCGTCGCTGAGCCGGGGGTCGCTCTGGATCGCCGCCTCGGTGTCGGTCGGCCCGCCGATGTCGTCGTCCTCGTTGAGCAGCCCCGCGCGGACGAGCATGGTCTCGACCGAGAGGTTCAAGGCGATGGCGATCGACTTGAGCACGCGCACCGATGGCTCGTGCAGCCCGCGCTCGATCTGGCTGAGGTACGGGTTGGAGACGTTGGTCTTCTCCGAGAGGTCCCGCAGGGACAGCTGGGCCTGCTTGCGTTGCGAGCGGATGAACTCGCCGAGCTGTTGGAGCTGGTTGAAGCCGTCGTCAGGCATTGGCCCCAACCTACTGCGTGACTGCAGGCAAACCGGGGCGAGGCGGGATCAATCGTCGAAGGCCGGGTCGGGCTCGGCGGCGGTCAGCGCGTCGGTCGCGGCGTCAGTCGTGGCGATGGCGCGGCGCACGTCGGGCTCGATGAAGAGGTAGTGCGCGATCGGCACCGCCGCTCGCACGTCTCGCTCGACGGCGTCGATCGCGTCCGCGAGTTCGACCATGGTGAGCGATCCGTCGAACTCGACCTTCGCCGTCACGAGCAGCTGCTCCGGACCGAAGTGCTGGGTGCGCAGGTAGATCAACGCGCTGACGCGCGACGCGCCTTGGATGGCCTCGGTGATCTTGCTGACCTCGACCGGGTCGGCGGCCTCGCCGATCAGCAGGCTCTTCATCTCGATCGACAGGGTGATCGCGATGGCACCGAGCAGGAGACCGATGGCCAACGAGCCGTACCCGTCCCACCTGGCGTTGCCCGTGACCGTGTCGAGGCTGATGGCGATCAGCGCCAGCACGAGTCCGATCAGCGCTCCGAAGTCCTCGAGCAGCACGACGGGCAGCTCGGGAGCCTTGGATCGCCTGATGAACTGGAACCAGGTGGCGGCGCCCTTGGCCGGCTTCGACTCCTTGATCGCGGTGCGGAACGAGTTGGCCTCGAGCACCGCCGCGAAGAGCAGGGTGCCGATGGCCCATTGCGGGTCGTGGATCGGTTCGGGATGCAGGATCTTCTCGATCGCCTCGTAGATGGCGAAGAGCGAGCCGAGTGAGAACAGGATGATCGATACCACGAAGGCCCAGAAGTAGCGCTCGCGACCGAAGCCGAAGGGGTGCTCGACATCGGGAGCTCGCTGGCTCTTCTTGCCACCCATGATCAGCAGGATCTGGTTGCCCGTGTCCGCCAAGGAGTGAACGCCTTCGGCCAACATCGACGACGACCGCGTGAAGAAGAACGCCACGAACTTGGCGATGGCGATGCCCAGGTTCGCGATCAGTGCGGCGACGATCGCCTTCGTGCTGCTCTCACCTGTCGACATGATCTCTCCGATGGCCCTCGGGCGACCCCTCCGACGTTACGTGGTGGTCAATGCCCGGTCTTGTACCGCTCCAGGGATTCGTGGATCTCTTTCCACGCGGCCCCGCGGCCCTCGTAGTCGCCGGTGCTGGAGAACTTGTTCGGCTCGAGCATCTTGTACATGTCGAAGAAGTGCTTGATCTCCTCGAGGATCTCGGACTGGATGTCGCCGATGTCGCGAGCGTCGCGGAAGCGGGGCTCGTGGGGCTCGACGCAGATGATCTTGGCGTCGGGGCCCTTCTCGTCGGCCATCCACAGCACGCCCACCGGTCGAGCGTGCACCCAGCATCCGGGGAAGGTGGGGTCCTCGAGCAGCACCAGAACATCGAGCGGGTCGCCGTCCTCGGCGAGGGTGTCGGGCACGAACCCGTAATCGGCCGGGTACACCGTGGCGGAGAACAGACGCCGGTCCAACCGGATCTGACCGGTGTTGTGGTCGTACTCGTACTTGTTGCGGCTGCCGCGTGGGATCTCGATCACCACGTCGATCGTTTCGTCCATCCCCTCATCATGGAGCACACCGGTGAAGGAAGGGGAATCCGCCGGTCACGGTCGCGGGTCGTCAGGACTTGGGTGCTCGATCCGACGTCGGAGGCCGCCGGCCTGCCAACGTAAGGGGGTGGATATCCGGTTGTTCCTCGTGGTGGCGGGCTGGCTCGTGGGCTGGTGGCTCCTGTGGCGGGTCCCGTCGCTGCGGATCGCCACCTCGACGCCGCGCCCCACCCGCGCCACGCGGCCTGCGCTGGTCAGTGCCTGCACCGTGATCATCCCGGCCCGCAACGAGGAGCAGTCCATCGCCAACCTGCTGGCGAGCCTGCTCGAACAGACCGTGGCCCCCGCCCAGATCCTCGTCGTGGACGACCAGTCCGATGACGAGACCGCGGCGATCGCCCGGCACTTCGCGTCGGTCACCGTCGTCAGCGGAGAGCCGGTCCCGCCCGGCTGGACCGGCAAGGCCTGGGCCTGCCACCAGGGCGCGCAGCTGGCCAGCGGCGACGTGCTCGTCTTCCTCGACGCCGATGTCGTGCTCGCGCCCGACGGGCTGGCGGCGCTGCTCGACCGCCATGCCGGCGTGGGCGGCCTGTTGTCCGTGCAGCCGTACCACCGCATGGAGCGGACCTACGAGCGCCTGTCGGCGTTGTTCAACATCATCGGCTTCATGGGTGTCGGCGCGGCCTCGCCCGGCCGAGATGGCCGAGCCCACGGGGCGTTCGGCCCCTGCCTCGTGACCTCACGTCATGACTACGACGTGGTGGGCGGGCACGGCTCGGTGCGCGGCGAGATCATCGAGGACATCGCGATGTCCCACGAGTACGAGCACGCCCATCTGCCCGTGCACATCTACGGCGGCGGCGACGCCATCTCGTTCCGCATGTACCCCGGCGGCGTGGGCCAACTCGTCGAGGGGTGGTCCAAGAACTTCGCGACGGGTGCGGGGAACGTCGGGCCGATCAGGCTGCTCCTCGTGGGCTTCTGGGTCACGTGCACGCTCATCAGCGTGCAGTACGTGATCGAGGCCGCGTTCGGTTCCCCCGACATCGGCCGCGGCGCGATCCTGTTCGTGTACGTGCTGTTCGCCGTGCAGCTCGGTGCCATGTTGCGCCCGCTCGGCAACTTCGGCTGGCTCACCGCGCTCGTCTACCCCGGCCCGCTCGGCATCTTCGTCGTCGTGTTCGCTCGGTCGGCGTATCTGACGCTGGTCCGCCGACGAGTGATCTGGCGTGGCCGACCGATCCCGCTGTCCCGGCCGCGCCGGTGGTCCCAGGCCCCTGCCCCGACCGATGAATGAGAGGGAACGGTCCCGCTACGCTGCGCTCATGGGGTGCTGTCCGTGCGAGTGATCGAGCTGCCGCTCGGCTGGACGGTGGTCATCGATTGCCTCGTGTGGGCCGCAGGGGGCACGCTCATCGGGTACCTCACCCATCGCGCCGGAACGGCCCGATTCGCCCACGACGGTCCGGTCACCCGGCTGCGGCCGATCGAGCGGGACGGCCGGTGGTACGAGGAGCACCTCCGCATCAAGGTGTGGAAGAAGCACCTGCCCGAGGCCGGTGCGCTGTTCGCCGACGGCTTCTCCAAGCGCAACCTGCGTGACTCGTCGGCGACCCAGCTGCAGCGGTTCGTGATCGAGACGCGCCGCGCTGAGGTGACGCACTGGTGGGTGGCCGCGCTCGGTCCCTTCTTCGTGCTGTGGAATCCGTGGGGCCTGGCCATCGTGATGCTGGTGTACGCCATCGTGGCCAACGGCCCGTGCTTGATCGTGCAGCGGTACAACCGGGCCAGGCTGCACCGGGTGATCGAGCGGACCGGTCGCAGCGCGCCTGCTTGAATGGCGGTGGCACGTCGGCACGTCGGCGCCTCAGTCGTGTGCACCCGAGTCGTGCGCGCGGGAGGGACACATGTCGGACAACGGCGAGGGACTGGACCCGGTGGCGGCGTCGCTGCGCACACCCGACGCGGGCAACATCTGGTTCCAGGTCTTCGAGTCCACGCCGTTGCCCTACGCGCTGCTCGACCTCGATCGTCGCCAGCTCCTGGCCAACCGGGCCTACCTGGCGTTGTTCGGCTACTCCAACGAGGAGTTGGCGGAGCGGCCCATCATCGAGATGACCCATCCCGACGATCGCGTCCTGACCGAGGACTACCTCGGGCGACTCACGCGCGGCGAGATCGAACGGCACGAGGTCGACAAGCGGTTCCTGCGCCGCGACGGATCGATGTTCTGGGCCCATGTGTCGTTCTCCATGTTGCGGGACGGCGCCGGTGCTCCGCTGGCGCTGCTCGGTACGGTGCAGGACCTCACCGACCAGCGTGAGGTGCAGCAGGCCTTGGTGGTGAGCGAGTCCCGGTTTCGCGCCCTCGTGCAGAACGCCAACGACGCGATCGTCCTCGTCGACGCCGAGGCGCGATTGCAGTACGCGTCGCCGTCGGCGGACCTGCTCATCGGCGGGGACACCCAGCGCCTCGTCGGCCAGGACGTGTTGTCGTTCATCCACCGCGACGACCAGTTGGTCGCCTCCCAGGCCTTTCTCTACGTGGCGGTCACGCCGGGGATGAGCGACCCGCTGCGGATGCGCATGGTCCGCCCCAACGGTGATGTCCGCCTGGTCGAGATCGTGCCGACCAACCTGCTCGACGATCCCGCGGTCGCGGCGATCGTGCTGAACATCCGCGACGTGACCGACACCGCCGACGTCACGAGCGCGCTCGAGCTGACCGAGAACCGGTTCCGGCGCATGCTCGAGAACATCTCGGACACGGTGACGCTCATCGACGGCAACGCCACCGTGATCCTGACCACCGGGAACCTGCGCTCGATCATGGGCTACCCGACCGAGTTCTGGTTGGAGCGCAACGCCTTCGACATCGTCCATCCCGACGATGCCGACCGCATGCGCGGCGAGTTCGCCATGCTGTTGGCGTCCCCTGGCGAGGAGCTGCGCGGCGAGGTGCGCGTCTGCGTGGCTGACGGCACGTGGATCGATGTGGAGATCAACGCCGTGAACCTGCTCAGCGATCCCGTGGTCGAGGCGATCGTTCTGACCACGCGCAACGTGACGGATCAGCGCCTCGGCGAACGTGAGCTCGCCGAGGCGCGCGACCAGGCCGTGCGGGCCCTGCGCATGCGCACCGAGTTCATCGCGAGTGTCAGCCACGAGCTGCGCACGCCGATCCACGGCATCCTCGGGCTCTCCGAGTTGCTGGCCACCGCCGATCTCGACGACGAGGCGCGTGGGCTGGCGCGGTCGATCGGCCGCGCCACCGACGGCTTGCGCATGGTGCTCGACGACATCTTGGACTTCTCCAAGATCGAGGTCGGGCGACTCGAGGTAAACGCCGGGCCGTTCAACGTCACCGAGATGGCCGAGGACCTCGGCGCGTTGTTCTCGGCACAGGCGCGGGCCAAGGGGATCTCGCTGAGCGGAGCGATGGACCCGGCCCTTCCCCGATGGATCATCGGCGACGCCCTGCGCGTGCGTCAGGTCCTCACGAACCTGATCGGCAACGCGATCAAGTTCACCGTCGAAGGCTCCGTGCGGGTGTCGGCCCAGGTGGTGGCGCCGCGGGCGACCGGCGAGGTCGCGACGCTGCGCGTCTCGGTCATCGACACGGGCATCGGCATCCCGGTGGGTTCCGAAGACCGCTTGTTCGAGCCGTTCTCCCAGGTGCACTTCGCAGGGGGCCGCGAGTTCGGCGGCACCGGCCTCGGCCTGTCGATCGCCCGGCGCCTGGTGGAGCTCATGGGCGGCGACCTGGGCTACGAGAGCGAGCTCGGCGTGGGCTCGGAGTTCTGGTTCACCCTGCCGCTGGTCGAGGCCGACGTGCCGGGGGCGCCCGTGGCCGACGTCGCTCGACCTGCGGGTGTCGGTCACGTCCTCGTGGTCGAGGACAACCCGATCAACCAACTGCTCGTGCGTCGCCAGCTCGAGCGGCTCGGCTACGAGGTCGAGGTGATCGACAACGGCATCACCGCGCTGGAGGCGTTCCCGTCGGCCGGCGCCGACGTGGTGCTCATGGACTGGCAGCTACCCGGCATCGACGGTCTCGAGACGACCCGCCGGTTGCGGGTCCTCGAGACTGAGCTCGATCGGCCCCGGACCCCGGTCATCGCGATGACCGCGAGCGCCCTCCCCGGTGATCGTGACCGGTGCCTCGAAGCCGGCATGGACGACTTCATCGCCAAGCCCGTGAGCATCGCGATGCTGAGCGAGGCGGTGGCGAGATGGATGCCCGTGCCGGCGGCCGCAGACTCCCTACCCCCGGTGCCGGCACCGGCACCGGCACCGCCACCCACGGCGATGTCGACCGCGACCATGGAGGACGAGGGGACGGTCGGGGGGGCGGTCGTCGCGGC
>JBBQHT010000076.1:0-18572 GCA_038324235.1 Acidimicrobiales bacterium | reverse complement strand
TGCTGTGGGCCACCGCGGCCGGGGCCACGACCATCGGCTCCGGCCCGTTCGCGCTGACCCTCCCCAACGGCGGGTCCTACCTGGCGGCGTACGGTCCCGACGGCACGGTGGCCTGGACGAAGAACCAGAGCGCCGCCGATGGCAACAGCGGCGGGGCCGACGCGGTGGCGGTCGACGACAGTGGCCAGGTCGTGCTGTGGGCCACCGCGGCCGGGGCCACGACCATCGGCTCCGGCCCGTTCGCGCTGACCCTCCCCAACGGCGGGTCCTACCTGGCGGCGTACGGTCCCGACGGCACGTTCCGGTGGGCCTTCCCGCACGTTTCCGCCTCCCAGGGGGCCTTGATGCAGGTGACGCCCGCCGGTGACATCTGGACGGTTGCCTCCACCTTCGGCTCGATCATCGTCTCGCGGTACGGGGCGGGGGGCAGCCTCTTCGCTGAGACGCTCTACAGCCCGTCGGCCAACAACTACCTCTACGCGCACGGCCTGGCCGTCGACGCGTCGAACGAACCGGTGATCACGGGGGTGCACTTCGCAACCACGGACCTCGGCGGCGTGTCGCTCACCGGCAACAGCGAGTTCCTCGCCCGCATGGATGGATCGACCGGGGTGCTGTGGGCCAAGAACATCACCGACTCGGCCCAGCACACCCAGATCGCGCTCGACGCATCCGGCAACATCCTGGCCACGTCGTCGGTCGCGGGGGTGCCCACGCTCACGCGACGCGATGCAAGCGGCAACTTCGTGTCGGCGAGGACGCTGGCGAGCGCGCCGATGCCGAACCCGGCGCTGCGCGTGGACGCGGCGGGAACCACCTTCCTCGTCGGCTCGATGCCAGCGGGCCCCGCGGTGACCTTCGGGGACGGCACCACGAGCGTGCCCCGATTCGGCGGGAAGGGCGACGGGTTCCTGGCTCGGGTGTCGCCCAGCGGCACCATGGCCTGGGTCGTGTCCACCCCGATGGCGAACCCGTCGATCGCCCTTGGTGACGGCGGCGCCCCGATCGTGCGCGGGCTGGCGTTCCATGCTTCGTCCGCGAACAAGGTTTCCACCATCGCACCGAGCGGCGTGCAGGTGTGCTCGATCACGACCGAGGCTCACCTGGTTGCGCGGTACACGCCGGATGTGACGGCTGGCTCGATCGCCGGCACGGTGACTGGTCCGTCCGGGCCCGCCGCCGGCGTGACGGTGAGCGTGATGAACGGCTGGCCGAGCTGGGTCCCGGCCGCGACCACCACCACGGGTGCCGATGGCGCCTACACCGTGGCCGGGCTGGCCCCCGGCCGCTACCGCGTCCGGTTCTTCGACGGCGCCGGCCGGTTCCAGAGGCAGTGGTGGTCGGCTCAGCCCACCTACCGCGCGGCTGACGACATCGTGGTGGTCGGCGACACCCACACCGCCGATGCCACCCTGACACCGGTCTCGACCGGCGGTCTGCGAGGCACGATCACCGATGCCACCACCCACGCCCCGATCCTCACCGCGTCGGTGCAGGTGTTCCGCGCCGGCGACCTGGACTACGTGGTGGGTGCCCAGGTGGACAGCACCGGCCGCTATCGGGTGTTCGGCCTGGCTCCGGGTTCGTACCTGGTGCGCTTCGTCGACTCGGCGTGCTCCGCGTGGAGTTGCGTGCGGCGCAAGCACATCGGGCAATGGGCCCCGGGTGTGGAGGACTACACCCAGGCAGTTCCGGTCGTGGTCACCTCGACGATCGTGACCGAAGATGCCGCGTTGCGGCCCCGGTGATCGGGTGCTGGTCGCGGCCCGCGAGGTTCGCGGCGACCAGCGATCGGCGCCACCTCTCGAACCCCCCAGGACCGCCGCCGGCGCGCCGGAGCTCTGAGGTCAGCGCCAGGCCGGTCAGGTGGTCGCGGGCGGCGGTTCGGTCGCGGCGGGTTCCGTCGCCGGGGGCGCCGGGTCGCCGGCGATGATCTGCAAGGGCGAGCCGGGCAGGACCTCGGCGAGCTGCTTCTGGTCCTCGACGTGCATCCGGATGCACCCGTTGGACATCTTGGCGCCGGTGGTGCCGATCATGGCGTCGGACCCGATCGGCCCGTGGATGCCGAGGATCCCGTCGGGGAACCCCTCCCAGGTCTTGATCACGTCGGAGTGACCGGACGTGATCATCACGAACGGGCCGTAGGCCGCGCTGGTGGGCTTCTGGAGGAACGTGACGAAGAAGTCACCGGTCACCGTCGGGGTGTAGTCGGTGCCGATGCCGACCGGCGCGTCGAGCACGAGCGCACCGGCCTTGAACGCCTGCAGGTGCGTGGTGGCCAGGTTGACCACGATCTTCCACGGGGTCTTGCCGATGTCGACGTCGCCGACCTTGAGCCACGCGGTGGTCCCGTTGGGTTTGGGGGCGAGGCGCACGTGCACCCAGTCCTCGGCCTGTTCGAAGACCGGGAGCGAGGTCGGGATGCCGTAGTAGTTGTTGTCGATGTCGGCGGTCTTGGTGCCGTTGGGGGCGTCGTAGGCCCCGATCGCACCCTTCGGCGTGGCCGTCAGGTACCACCCGTCTTCGACGGGGATCACCTTGGGTGCGGCGGTCGTCGGTGGCGTTGTGGTGGTCGGCGCGGCGGTCGTCGTGGTCGGGGCCGCCGCGACCTGCACCGGGTCGGATCGACCACAGGCGGCCGCGCCGGTGAGCAATGCCAGCACGGCGCCGACGGTCACCAGATCAGCCGCTCGGCGGCGCGATGCGGGGCGCTGCCCGCGTCGAGCGGTGGGGGATGGGCTGGCCATGCGCGCTCGCCGTCCGTCGTCTCCGGGTCGATCGCGAATGCGGTCGAGGTCGAAACGGTAGCGGGCGGGCGTCGGATCCGGGGCGTCACGCCGCGAATTCACCGTCGGCGTCGGGCGGGCGGGGGCCGGCGTGCTTGGCTCGGGTGGCTGTGGGGGCCGTGGTGGGTCTGCGCCCAGACGAACGATCCGATCGCCACGAGGACGAGGCCCATGAGGGCGACCCCGAGGAGGGGCGCCGCCAGCGGCATCGTCTGTCCGGTCCTGGCCGGGCTGGCCACGGCCATCACCCCCGGCCCGCCCCCTGGCATCTGCGATGTTGACAGGAGGGACATCGCAGACGCGTCGGGGGCGGTCGGGAGGGCGGAGGTCGCGGTGCCCGTGGCGCCCGACGGCGTCGCGGAGAGGGCGAGCAGGATGAGTCCCGCGGTGGTCAGGAGCACGATCCGGCGGGCCCGGGTGAGCACGCCCCGGGCGGCTCCTGCCCGGCGCCGGCGAAGCGCCACAGGCGCCCCACCGTCGTGACGTTCGTCTCGAGTCATCATCCGCCCTCCACCTCGAGGTGCGCATCGATCCGCCCACCCGGCGGCTGCACCTGCTCCCAAGATCGGCGGGTCGGACCGTCGACCCGAGTCATTCGGGCTGATCGACTGCGGAACCACCTGTTTGGACCACCGGTACGCCTCGGTGTGACGGCGAGTCGGGTGGGGGGACTACCTTGGCGCGATGTTCGTCGTCGCGGTCCGGTGCCCGAACCTCTTCCACGAAGAGGTCGAAGGTGACGTCGAGAGCATCGTGACGACGTCACGCACGGTGGCCGATCGTGCCGAACTGGACGACCTGCTGGCGCGCCGGGTGGAGATCCACGCGCGCTGCTACTGCGGTCACGCCACCTCGGTGACGTCCAAGAACGCGCTGCTCCTCGAGACGGACTGAACCCAGCGTTCCATCAGGGTGCGGCGATGGTCAGGCCGTCGTGCCGGGGGGCGGATCGTTCGTCGCCACCTCCCAGACCTTGGCGGCAGACCGGCTGGCGACCACGCGGGCCAGCCCGGCGCCGAGACCGATGGCCCCGCCCCACACCAGGGCCTCGCCCCAAGGGTTGCGTCGATCACCCGCGTTGGACGGCGGTTCGGCGTGCGCGGCGGTGCGCCAGACCTGTGAGAGGACCAGTTCGACGAGTGCGCCGGCGGCGGCGCCCGTGCCGAGGGTGACCAACTTCCAGGTCGCGGCGCGGGCCTTCGACGGGGGAGCGGTCTTGTGCAGGGTCCTCATCATCGTCGTGTCCTCGGTCGTGGTGGTGGTGGCCGAGCCGACGCGCGACCGCGTCGTCGTCCCAGGCGATCCCTTCCCGTCGCGGCCCCGGGTCAGACCAGCGAAGGTGCGCGACGGCATCAGGGTCGCGGCAGATCCCGGGCGAGCACGACGAAGGCGAGGTCCGGCCGGCGAGGCCGGCCGAAGCGCTCGTCGCCGTAGGGGAACGGCGCCGTCGCGCCCGTGCGGCGGTACCCGCGCCGCTCGTACCAGGTGATCAGGTCCTCGCGCTGGCCGATGACGGTCATCTCCAGGCTCGTCGCGCCCCACCGGGAGGCGGCGAGGCGCTCGGCCTGGGTCAACATCGCCGAGCCGAGACCGCGGCCCTGGCGGACGGGGCGCACGGCGAACATCCCGAAGTAGGCGCGCGCCCCGTCACGACTTTCGAGCTGGCAGCAGCCCACCAGGATGGTCTCGGGGGGCTCGGCCCCGACGGCCGTCGTCTCGGCGAGGAGCACCACCGCGTCGGGATCGGCGAGCAGGTCGGTGAGGGCCTCGGGGTCGGTGCGCTGCCCGTCGAGCAGGTCGGCCTCGTGGGTCCACCCGCGGCGGCTCTCGTCGCCCCGGTAGGCGTGGTGGACCAGGTCGTGGAGCGCGGCGACGTCCTGCACCCCGGCTTCCCGGAACGTCACGGCCCCGACCCCGTCCTCGGCTTCGACCTCGGCGTCGACGTCAGCTGGGCGGTCGGCGTCCGGGGGGCCTCCGGCGGGACCGGCGGCGGGTCGGGCAGGTCGAGTGGGTTTGGTGGGTCCGGCGGGTCCGGCGGGACCGGCAAGTCGCGTGGGTCGAGTGGGTCCGGCGGGTCCCGCGGCGGCTCGGGTGGGTCGGGCGGTCATCGGGGCGCCCAGTTCGGTGGCATCGGGGGAGGGTACCCACCGCGACGCGGGTCGCGGGACGAGGTTCTGCGGGGCCGGGTCCCGGCCGGGTCTCGACCTCGTACGATCCTCTCCTCATGCCTTCCACCACCGCGGCCGCCGCCCAGCACCTCGTCGAGACCCTCGCCGGCCCGGACGCGGTCCTGCGTCCCGAACAGGCCGACGCGATCACGGCCGTGGTCGACGATCGGCGTCGGTGCCTGGTCGTGCAGCGCACCGGCTTCGGCAAGTCGGCCATCTACTTCATCGCCACGCGCCTGCTGCGTGACGGCGGGGCGGGCCCGACGCTCGTCGTGTCCCCCCTGCTCGCGCTGATGCGGGACCAGGTGGCCGCGGCGGAGCGGATGGGGGTGCGGTCGGCGACGATCAACTCGACGAACATCGACGACTGGTCGACGATCGAGGCGCAGCTGGCGGCGGGCGAGCTGGATCTGCTGGCGATCTCGCCGGAGCGGTTGAACAACCCGGGGTTCGCCCGGCGGATACTCCCTCGGCTCGCGGCAGGCCTCGGGCTGCTCGTCATCGACGAGGCGCACTGCATCTCGGATTGGGGCCACGACTTCCGGCCGGACTACCGCCGGATCCGCGACGCCATCGCGAACCTGACGCCTGGCACGCCGGTCATCGCCACGACGGCGACGGCGAACGCGCGGGTGTGCGCCGACGTCGCCGACCAACTCGGTGCCGATGTGCTGACCTTGCGCGGCACCCTGGACCGCGAGTCGCTCGCGCTCGGCGTCGCGAAGCTGGACAACCTCGCGGAACGGCTGGCGTGGCTCGCCCAGCGCACGGCCGTGGTCGACGGCACCGGCATCGTGTACTGCCTCACCGTCGCCTCGACCGTGCAGGTCGCCGACTTCCTCGCGGCGCAGGGCATCGATGCGCACGCCTACAGCTCGGACACCTCCACCGAGGCGCGGGCCGATCTCGAAGCCCGCTTCAAGGCCAACGACCTGAAGGTGCTCGTCGCGACTTCGGCGCTCGGCATGGGCGTGGACAAGCCCGACGTGGCGTTCGTGTTCCACCTCGGCGCGCCCCCCTCGCCCATCGCCTACTACCAGCAGGTCGGGCGCGCCGGACGCAACATCGACCGGGCCGAGGCCTGGTTGCTGCCCGGTGCCGAAGACCGCGCGATCTGGTCGTGGTTCGCGGCGGTGGGCCTGCCCGCCGAGCCCCTTGTGCGCCGGACCCTCGCGGCGCTGTCTGATCAGCCGACCTCGATCGCGGCGCTCGAGAACGCCGTCGATCTGCGGCGCACGCGACTCGAGACGCTGCTGAAGATCCTCGACGTCGACGGTGCGGTCGCCCGGGTCGACGGCGGCTGGGTGGCGACGGGCCAGCCGTGGGTCTACGACACCGAGCGGATCACCAAGATCACCGCGGCGCGCACGGCGGAAGCGGCGGCGATGGAGACCTACGCGGCGGGCGGGCACTGCCTCATGCGGTTCCTCCGCGAGGCGCTCGACGACCCCGCGGCCACCGACTGCGGGCGCTGCACCTGGTGCACCGGGTCGGCCGACCCCGTCACGCTCGATCCCACGATCGTGGCCGCGGCGGTCGAGCAGCTCCGCAGCAGCGATGTGGTGTTGGAACCCCGCAAGCAGTGGGCACGGGGGCTCGCCGAGCCGCGGGGCAACATCGCCCCCGCGCGGCGCCCCGAGGTGGGCCGGGCGCTGTGTCGCGTCGGCGACTCGGGCTGGTGGCCGCTCGTCGCCGAGGTGCTGGCGGCCGGTGTCGGGGGTGCGAGCACCGGCGTGGGCGTCGGGGCTGACCGAAGCCCCGCGGGTGTCGAGGGTACGGATGGCCACGTGACCGACGAGCTCGTGCGCGGCATCGCGGCCGCGTGGAAGCGCTGGGACTGGCCCGAGCGGCCGGTGGCCGTGACGTGGGTGCCATCGCGTGGGCACGGCGAGGTGCTCGCCGAGATCGCCAGTCGACTCGCCGCGCTCGGCCGTCTGGAGGTGCTGGCGCCGCTCGAGCGAACCCGTACCGGCGCCCCGCAGACCGACCAGTTCAACGCGGCGCACAAGCTGACCAACGTGTGGGGTGCGTTCGCAGTCGTCGGCTCGTTGCCGGCGGGAGCCATCGTGGTGCTCGACGACTACTACGACTCCGGGTGGACGATGACGGTGGCGGCGGCGACCCTGCGCGACGCAGGGGCCGACCTGGTGCTGCCGTTCGCGCTCGCCCGCCGCTGAGCGAGTCGGTGGTTGTGCTGGTCTACGAGCTGGTGGTGACCTCGCGCAGGAACGCGAGGACCGGTGGGTTCACGAGGTCGGGATGAGTGAGGTTCGCCGCATGGGTGCCGTTCTCGATCGCGACGACGGGGCCGGCGCCGGAAAGGTCGGCCGCGAGTTGCTCGGCGAGCGCCATCGAGATCGCGGTGTCGGCCGTGCCGTGCACGACGAGGGCGGGACACGCGATCTCGCCCATCCGGTCGGTCACGTCGTCCCGGGTCATCAGGGTGTGGCCGGGATGACGGACCGAGTCGGCGGGGCGCGCCTTCCACGTCTCGATCCAGATCGGGCTGAGCTCGGGATGTCCGATGATGATCGACGCCACGATGCCGGCGAGCTCGTCGCTCGGTCCCTCGGTGACCCACTGCTCGAGCATCGCCTCGTAGAGCGGCGCGACCTCGGGATCTTCCGTGCCGGACTGCGTGTCGAACAGCAACAGCGCCTGCACGCGCTCGGGCGCCAGGAGCGCGGCCCGCAGCGAGACGAACCCGCCCTGGGACATGCCACCGACCACCGCGCGCTCGATGCCGAGGTGGTCGAGCAGCGCGAGGCAGTCCCGCGCCGAGTCCCAGTAGGTGAACGGGTCGTTGGCCTCGGTCTCGCCGTGGCCGCGCTCGTCCCAGGTGATCACGCGGAACTCGGAGGCGAGGGCCTCGACCTGCGGGGCGAACATGGTGCGGTCCATGAGGAAGCCGTGGGCCAGCACGACGGGCGGGCCGTCGCCGCCGGTGTCGTCGTAGGCGATGCGTTGACCGTTGATGTCGGCGAAGGGCATGGACGCACGGTACCCGCGCGTCCGCGAGGTTGCCCCGGCACCAACGACCGGAGGGATCACGAGGTCCACTCGATACGGTGACCGCCGAACGTTGCCACCTGCTCGCCGCGATCTCGAGGTAGACCCACCATGCTCGACCCCAAGGCCGTGTCGCTCGCCCAAGGCAAGAACCTGGCGATCGTCACCACGATCATGCCCAACGGCGCTCCCCAGAGCCTTCCCGTGTGGGTGGACGCCGACGAGGAGCACATCCTGATCAACACCGAGGTGCACCGCCAGCGCTACAAGAACGTCCAGGCCAACCCGCTCGTGACGGTCACGATCGTGGAGGAGGGCAACTGGTACTCGTTCGCCGAGGTGCGGGGCCACCTCGACGGTGAGGTGCGCGGGCCCGAGGCGCGGGACCACATCGACAAGCTGGCCAAGAAGTACATGGACGTCGAGGGGTACCCCAACCCGATCGAGTCCGAGCGGGTCATCCTCAAGATCGCGCCTGACAAGCAGAACGTCGGCTGATCGGTCGGGTGCGTCAGCGGTGATCGACCGGCCGCAGGCCGCGCAGGCCGCCCCAGGCGAGCTCCGCCACCTGGGCTGCGAGCTCGTCGGGCGTGAGGTCCAGATCGTGACTGAGCCAGTGGCGGCACGTCGTCTCGGAGAGCCCGACGATGCCGTAGGCGAGCAGTCGCCGCCGCTGTTCGTCCAGGCCGTCGACCACGATGAACGACGCGATGGTTTCGGCGATGTCACCCTCGACCTTCGCCGCCTCGGCGACGAACTCGCGGTCGCGGCGGGTCTCGCCGTCGAAGAGGATCTTGAAGCCCGCACGGTGTGCTTCGACCCAGCAGAAGTACGCCCGCATGCCGTTCTCGACCTGCTGGCGCGGCCCCCCGGCTTCCAGCGTGGCGGTGCGGACCTGCTCACGGAGTCGTCCGCCGAGGTCCCGCAGCAGTTCCAGGAACAGGTCGCGCTTGGACCCGAAGTGCTGGTAGAGCACCGGCTTGGTGACCCCGGCAGCATCCGCGATGTCGTTCATCGACGTCTGGTTGAAGCCGTCGCGGGAGAACGCCTCGAGCGAGACGTCGAGCAGTTGCTGGCGGCGTTCGGCGGCGGGCAGCCGGGTCGTCGTGGGTCGGTCGCTCATAGTTACTGCACGGTAACCTGACCGCCGCCGGTCGGGAAACCGCGCCGAGTCCTCGACCAGATGGTCAGCGACCACCCCACCACCACCGTCCCCCTTCTCGGCTCTGCTGTGGCCCCTGTTTCCGCGTTCTCGGCTGTCGTACGGCCCCTGTTTCAGGGTTCTCGGCTCTGCTGTGGCCCCTGTTTCAGCGTTCTCGGCTTCGGTGCGGCCAGTTGTTCTGCGTTCTCGGCTGCCGTACGGCCCCTGTTTCAGCGTTCTCGGCTCTGCAGCGTCTCCGGTGGCGTTCCCAGCACGGCTGCGGCCCGAGTCTCGAGGTCCTCTGCTGCGATCGGGCGGTCACCTGGCGTTCCCGGGTCCGTCGGCGGCCGCCGGGCCGCGACGACGGGCCGGCCACGACGCCAGCGCCGGGGCGAGCGCGCCGGCGCTCCCTGCTCGGACGCATCCCGCCCACACGCCCGTGCCGTAAGCCAGATCGTCCATCAGTCGGAGCGCGGTGTACCGGACCGGATCGAGGTCGCGCTCGCCCTGCGCCCAGTCGACCAGCGGCGGAACGAGCGCAGCGAGGGCCGCGGTGCGGCGCGCCCGGGGCGACACGATGGCGGCGGCCACGGTGATCGGCCACCAGGTCCGGGTCAGCGCCGAGGCGATTGGCCGCCAGGCCGCGACCTGGCCGCCACCGCCGAGGCGCCACGCCTCGCGCCAGGGCTGATCGACCACGTCGAGTCGGCGCGGCAGTCGTGCGGTGACGCCCGCCGCCAGCGCGGCACCGGCGACCGGATGGCCCGCGCCGGCGAGAGCCCACGCGGTCGCCGTCCACCCTGACATCGAGATCGGGGGCACCGAGCCTGGATGGCGGGCGTCGAGGGCGGCCGCCGCGGTGCCGTAGTCGTAGCGCTGGCGCAGCCATCCTGCCAACGTCGCCCGGGTGGGGTGGCGCACGACGGCGGCGGGTTCGTAGCGGACGGTGTGACCCGCCTCGATGATCCGCCAGACGAGGTCGACGTCCTCGCCGAAGCGCAGCCGATCGTCGAACCGCCCGGCGTGCTCGACGATCGCTCGCCGTGCCAACAGGGTGGTCGACGGGACGTAGGCGATCCGTCCGTGGGGCACCACCCGGGCAGGTCGCGGGCCGAGGTCGAGAGGCGAGCGGGACCGCTCGAACCGGACGCGGGCGCTGGTGGACGTCGCCCGGCCCGGCGCGTCGACCGGCGAGTCGACCGGCTCGTCGAAGGCCCGCACGCGCGGAGCGACGGCCGCGACGCGAGGGTCGGCCAGGTGGGGGAGCAGCGTCGCGAGCCAGCCGGCGTCGGGTTCGACATCGCAGTCGACGAACGCCACGAGCGCGGTGGTGACGTGGTCGAGGCCGGTGTTGCGCGCCGCCGCGGGGCCGCCGTTGCGCTCCCGCCGCACGACGCGGGCCCCGTAGCGCGCGGCGACGGTCTCGATCGCCGCCGGATCGGCCGAACCGTCATCGACGACGACGACCGACCCGAGCGCCGGGCGCGGCGCGTTCGTTGATCCCGTCTGCGGACCTGATCCGGAGGCGGCTGCAAAGGTCGTCGGCGCGGTGGTTTTGTCGGCGTCCGCGCCGACCTGTCCGTCCGGCCCGAGCGCCGGGGGCGGCGCGTTCGTTGATCCCATCTGCGGACCCGATCCGGAGGCGGCTGCAAAGGTCGATGACGCCAGGGCGTGCAGCGTGCGGGCCAGGTCCGCGGCGCGGTCCCGGACCGGGACCACACAGGTCACGTCGGCGGCGGTGAACGGGCCGGGGCCGTTCGGTCGGGGGTGGGCCAGGCCGGCGTCGAGCAGTCGGCGGGCCAGCCGGCGGTGGCCGGCGGCGCGCCCGACCGGCGCACCGTTCTGCCAGGCGTCGATTACGGCTGATCCCGCCGGACGCAACCGGACGATCCGCACCGGGGAACCGCCGATGAGCACGCAGCCATCGTCGGTGCGCCGGGTGCCGGGATCGAGGTCGAGGCGGAAGCCCGACGGCACATCAGCGTCCTCCCACACCGCGGTCCACGGCACCAGATCGGATCCGTCGCGGTCGGCGGTCGTCGAGTCGCGGTCGGTCGCCACCGGGTCCGGCGCTGGCTCTGGCTCTGGCACCGACGCCGGCTCCGGCACTGGCACCGACATCGCAGCCGGCGACAGGGGCACGGACGGAGGCACGGACGGAGGCACGGACGGAGGCACGGATTGGGGCACGGGCGGGAGCGGGGACGGGGGAACAGGCGGAGGTGGGGTGGCGGTCATGGATCGAGGAGCCGGCGCAGCGCGACGGGGATCTGGGCCGGTCCGGCCACCGGCTGCCACCGGGCTCCCGTGGCCCGGGCGAGCGCCGACGCGTCATCGCTGTCGTCGGCCGGGGCGAGGATGCACAGCTCGTCGAAGCTCAGGGCGATCGGCACGGGGTCGCCCCCGGCGGTGGGTCGCGTGTCGGACAGCAGGATCACGATGCGTCGCGTGGCCCTCGACCGCTGCAACTGCGCGTGCGCCGTGCGCAGCGCCAGCGCCAGATCGGTGGCTCCGAAGCCGCGCACGCGCAAGATGTCGTCGACCACCGCCTCGGCCGACCGCGCCTCGTCTTGCGCCTTGAGCACCAGCGCGTGGTGGTTGAACGCGATCACGCTGTGGTCGACGCCGGCGCGCCACGCACACGCGGCGGCCCCCACTGCGGCGGTCGCCAGCTGCGCGCCGCTCATCGATCCGCTGCGGTCGACCAGGAAGCACAGGGCGGTGTCGGGCCGGGTCCAGCTGGTGACCAGCAGCTCGTCGAGCGCCGGTGGTCGTCCGGTCGCCCGCGCCAGCAGCAGCGGTTCGAGCGACGCATCGATGTCGAGATCGCCCTCGGCGCGATCGGCGGGCGCACGGGTGCGCCGGCCCGAACCGCCCCGGCGCACCGGCCCGCGGCGGGCCACGTCGAGCATGACTCGCGCCGCGAGGCGGCGGGCGAGCGCGCGCAGCTTCTCGTCGGTCGCGCCCGTGAGGTCGGTGAGCAGCGACAGCGCGGCATCGGCGTCGTCGGAGAGCGCCCGGTCGAACGCGTCCTCGTCCAGCTCGCCGACCTCCGGCGAGACCTCGAGGAACCCCGGATGTCGGCCCAGCTGCGCGCGCCCCGCCGTCTCGCGGCGTTCCTGATCGAGGGCCTCACGAGCGTCGTCGCCCTCGAGGACCTCGTCGGTGCCGCCGCCCCCGGGGGGAGGCGTCAGGCTTTTCCCGGGCGCCGGCCCCCGGCGGGGTCGCCCGCGTCGTTCGCACCCGGCTCGCCGTCGGCCGCGTCGGTGGATCCGTCCGCGTCCGGGGTTGACTCGTCGGGTCTGTCGAACTCGGCGAACCAGAGCTCGCGCACGATGTCGTCGGCGCGTCGCTCGGTGCTCTCACCCACCCGCAGGCGTCCGCTCAGTGCCGCGAGCGCGGCATCGAGGCCGACCGCGGCGCTGTCGGGAGCCTCGCCGCGCAGGCCGGCCAGCTCGTCCGCGAGCCGCACCAGGTCGATGGCTCCGCGGACCGACGAGCCGATGCGCACGTCGGGGTGGTCGCGTGACGAGCGCACGACCCGCACCACCCTGGCCGCGAACGCGGGCTCGGCATCGGGTGCTTCGCGCTGGACGATGCGAGCTTCGATCTCGGCGGTCTGGTACCCCATCGTGACTCGGCACATGCGGTCGTAGATGGCCGAGCTGATGCGGGCGGTGCCGATCGCGTCGAACGGGTTCATCGCAGCGACCAGCGCGAAGCCGGGCGCGGCGTCCACCTGGCCGAGGCGGGGCACGTGCAGCTCACCCTCCGACATCACCGAGACGAGGACGTTCAACGTCTCCTCGGGGACGCGGTTGATCTCCTCCACGTAGAGCAGCGCGCCGTCGCGCAACGCCCGTACGAGGGGCCCGTCGACGAACACGTCGGGGGTGTAGCCCTCGGCCAGCACCCGCGCCGGATCGAAGTGGCCCACCAGCCGCCCGGGGGTGAGCTCGGCGTTGCCCTCGACGAACACGAAGCCGGCGCCCGCGACGGTGGCGACCGCGCGCAGCAGGGTGGACTTGCCGGTGCCGGGTGGGCCTTCGAGCAGCACGTGGCGATCGGCCGCGAGCGCCGCGACGATGATCTCGAGCTCGCGACGCCGACCGACCACGTGCTGGTCGAGCTCGTCGATGAGGGCACGGTCGGCCTTCATGGTCGTCCCTTCGGTGCGGTCCCTGGACGCGACACCACCCCGAGCCGGCACGGCGGTGGCCGCAGGCTCGAGGTGGTGCAGACCGTCACAGGGGCCGGATCAGTCGTAGATGAGGACGCCGCGGATGTTCTTGCCATCGCGCATGTCCTGGTAGCCCTGGTTGACCTCTTCGAGCGGGTAGGTCTTGGTGATCATCTCGTCCAGCTTGAGGTGGCCGCTCTTGTAGAGCCCGAGCAGGCGGGGGATGTCGTAGCGCGGGTTGGCCGTGCCGAAGATCGAGCCGACGAGCTGCTTCTGCTGCATCGCCAGGTCGAACAGGTTGAGCTGCACGTCGTTGGAATCCATCTTGGCGACCGACGTGTAGGCGCAACGCCCGCCCTTGCTGACCAGGCCCATGATGGCGCCGAGGTCGCTGCCCATGCCCTCGCCAGTGGTGACGATGACCTTCTCGGCGTTGCGGCCCCACGTGAGCTCGCCGAGCAGGCCGGCGGCTTCTTCGACACTCGCGACGCTGTGGGTCGCCCCGAAGATCTGCGACTGCTCCCGCTTGAACTCGACCGGGTCGACGGCGATGACGTACTTGGCGCCCGCCATCGCGGCACCCTGCACGGCGCTCATGCCGACGCCGCCGGTGCCCACCACGACGACGGTCTCGCCGGGCTTGACCTCGGCGGCGTAGGTGGCCGTGCCCCAGCCGGTGGTGACGCCGCACGCGACGAGCGCCGCTTTGTCGAGGGGGATGTCGGCGTCGATCTTCACGAGACTGGCCTCGGCGAGCACACCGTGGTGGGCGAAGGCGCCGAGGCAGCACATGAGCGCCAGGTCCTTGCCGTCGTTGGTGTGGTGGCGGAAGGTGCCGTCGAGCTGGGTACCCGCGAGCAGGCCTGCGCCGAGGTCGCACAGGTTGGAGTGGCCGGTCACACAGGACGGGCACTTGCCGCAGGAGGGGACGAACGAGGTGACGACGTGATCGCCGACCGCCAGGGCGGTGGTGTTGGGGCCCACCTCGACGACGATGCCGGCGCCTTCGTGCCCGCAGATGATCGGGTACTGCTGCCAGCCGAACATGGCCAGCACCTCGTCGGGCAGGGCCATGTCGCCCGTGACGAGGTGCTCGTCGGAGTGGCACATGCCGCACGCCTTGAACTCGACGAGGACCTCGCCGTTCTGCGGAGCGTCGAGCTCGATCTCGTCGACGACGTACTCGGAATGGGGCTCCCACAGAATGGCGGCCTTGGTCTTCATGACTTCCCCCTGGAATGGCTTCGGTGCGACGCCCGCGGTGCGGGCTGAGCGGCTGATGCGAATGCGGCGTCACCTTACCCGCGCCGCTCGCGTCATCCCCACCCGCACCCACCGCCAGGTCGTTCGCCGGGGTGCGCCCGCGGCGAGCCCTGCCCGGGAACACCCCTATGCATGGACATGCAGACAGGGTTATCATGACGCTCTTGGGCGATGCATGAAGCACTGCATGGAAGACGGGTGGGCTGGCCATGGCTGTGGAGCAGAAGTCCGATTCGCAGGCGGCGGGAGGACCGGCTGGCGCGGTGGCACCGGAGCCGCCACCGAAGCACCTGCTGACGAACCAATCGCCTGCGGTGGTGCTGGTGGCCGGAGACGGGCTCACGCTGCGGCTCCCTCCGCTCGGCGCGCACGAGCTCGACGAGGACACGGTGCCACGGTTCGATCTGGTCACGCTGCGCCACAGCGACCTCGTGCGCGTGGAGTCCGACGAGTTCCACGGGATCGACGGCGTTCCCGAGGTGGTCCTGGGACTGGCGATCTGGGTCTACGTCATCGGCGTGATCCTGGTGGCCATCAACACCGATGGTTGGGGCCCGCCCGCGGCCTGGACGGTCGTGTGCGCCCTCGGCACCTTCGGGGTCACCCGGTTGGTCCAGTCCCAACGCCGTCTGGCCGAGCGCTTCTCGAACCTGTCGGCGCTCACCTTGGCGCTGCTCGTCGGCTTCGGCCTGCCGCTGGTCGTCCTGGTGTTCGGCGCCGGCATCTATCGCACGCTCCAGCCGGACCTGCACCAGGCCCTCTCACCCCCGATCAGCGCGGTGCTGATGTACCGGATGGTGCAGTGGGTCTTCATCGGCGTGGCGGCCACGTTCCCGGCGCTCCTGTTCTTCATCTTCGATCGTCAGAGCCTCGACACGTTGCGCAACCAGTTCCTCCATGCCCTCTTCCGCCTGGATCCCGCGATCAACACCGCGACGGACTGGGAGGCGCGCTACGGCGAGCAGATGCGGGGCGTGTTCGGTGATGTCGGCGGACGCGGGTCGCGGCGCAGCGTGCTGCGCAAGCGCAACTCGCCCATCGTGATCGCCACGGTGGTGCTGGCCATCGGGTGGGCGGTGGCGTTCCTCAACAGCCACAGCTTGCAGTTCGACACCGCCAACGACATCACCAACTCGCCGCTCGCGCTGCTCGTCCCGGAGCGCAACGCGGTGGCCTACGGGTTCCTCGGCGCCTACTTCTTCACGGTGCAGACCGTGTTGCGCAGCTACATGCGGGCGGACCTGCGTCCCAAGGCCTACAGCCAGATCACCGCCCGGGTGCTGATCGTCGTGCTGCTGGCCTCGCTGGTCGAGGTGACCCAGGTGGCCGACAACGCGGGTGTCCTGGCGCTCGCCTTCTTCGCCGGCGTCGTGCCCGACACCGTGCTGCAGTGGCTGTGGGAGAAGCTGCGCAAGATCGGTGACTTCGCGGCGGCCGACGACGAGGGCATCGTGGATCGCCAGCCCCTCACCGACCTGGACGGCATCGACATCTACGACCGCGCCCGCCTGACCGAGGAGGGGGTCACGAACGTCGAGTCGATGGCCCACGGGGACCTGGTGGACCTGATGCTGCAGACAAGGATCCCGCCGGGGCGCCTGGTGGACTGGGTGGACCAGGCCGTGCTGCGCGTGCAGATCGACGATGACACCCTCATCGCCCAGCTGCACTCGGCGGGCGTGCGGACCGCCACCGACCTCTTGACGGTCACCGCGTCGCGCGACCGGTCCACCCAGCTCCTGACCGCGATCGGCGTGGCCGACGACCCCGCCGCGGTCGCTCGCCTCGGCGTGCTCCGCGCCGCCCTGCTCGATGCGGAGTGGGTGCCCGAGCTCGTCCATTGGCGGGCTCCACCGCTACGGCCCGAGCGCACGATCGACGCGATCCCAGCAGATCGGCGAGTGGCCGGTGGTGGCGGGCCCGATGGATCGCGAGCCGATGGACGCGGGGACGGGCCGGCCGACGCGCAGGCGCGGGGGATCGCCACCTTCGTCGCGGCGGCGCACGCCCGGTTGGGCGAAAGCGTGGCGGAGCAGGCGATGGCAGATCAGGCGATGGCGGAGCAGGCGATGGCGGATCGGGGCGCCGAGCGACGGGCGCTGACGCCTCGGCCCACCGCCGCGCTCGACCTCACGGCCACGTCCACGTCCACGAGCGCGGGCGGGGGGCCCGACGGCCCGGATCGGCGCCAGGGTGAGCGTCGCGGCTCGGAGCGTCGTGATGGTGAGCCCGTCGTCGAGGACCTCGTCGCCGGGGAGCGCCGAGCGGCACCGCGCCGCCTGGCGGAGCGTCGATCTCGCTGACGAAGGTCGCCCCTCACCCAGCTGCCCACCCCGACCGCTCCGACCGCGCTCGCCGGGTCCCGTCGGTCACCGGCGACGTCGCGTCCGGCTTCGTGATCGCCCTCTCCGTCCCCGTGTGAGCACGCGCCGGTCGCGCCTACCACAATGCACGGATGACCAACTCCGCCCTTCTCGTGATCGACGTGCAGGAGGAGTACTTCTCCGGCGCGCTGCCCATCGAACACCCGCCTCGGGACACGAGCCTGGCCGCGATCGTCCGGGCGATGGACGCGGCGACCGCCGCGGGCGTACCCGTGGTGGTCGTGCGCCAGAACGGGTCCCCCGACGGCACCTTCGAGCCGAGCTCCGCGGCGTGGGCGCTGCGCCCCGAGGTCAGCGCGCATGCGCATGATCTGATGCTCGACAAGCAGTGGCCGGGATCCTTCACCGGCACCGACCTGCAGGGCTGGCTGGCCGAGCGCGGGGTGGACCACGTGGTGATCGCGGGGTACATGACCAACATCTGCTGCGATACGACCGCTCGCCAGGCGCTGCACCTCGAGATCGAGGTGACCGTGCTGACCGACGCGCAGGGCGTGCCCTCCATGCCCGGCCCCGATGGCGTGGCCATCTCCGCGGCAACGCTGCACACCGCCACGCTCGCCACCCTCGAGTTCCTCGGCGTGCACCTCGCGACGACCGACGATTGGATCGCCACGCAGACCTGACGGCGTTCGTGATCGCCGCGTCCGCGCGAGATCCCAGCCGGACGCGTCGAGGATCTCCTCGTCGCGGTCGGCTTACACTCGGCGGGCATGACTGCTTCGACGCTCGTGTTGGTCCATGGGGCGAACCACACCTCGGCTTGTTGGACGCCGACGATCGACGCCCTCGGCACCCTCGATCCGGATCTCCGCGTGCTCGCCGTGGACCTTCCCGGGCGAGGATCTTCGCGCCCAATCGACCCACGCGCGATCTCGATCTCGACGTGCGCCACCTCCGTCGTGGACCAGATCGACGAGGTCGGCGCGGCGCGGGTCGTGCTCGTGGGCCACTCGCTCGGCGGGGCCATCGTCCCCTCGGTCGCGGCCGCGCTGGGCGAGCCGCGGGTGGAGCGCCTGGTGTTCTTCGCGGCCACGATCCCGCCCGACGGCGGGGCCGTGGTCGACACCATGCCGGCGGGTGTGCGCCTCAGCGTGCGGCTCGCCGCGGGGCGCGCCGCTCGCCGGGGCTCGTTGTCGAGCTACCCGCCCCGCCTCGCCGTGCGGTCGTTCTGCAACGGCATGACCGACGAGCAGCGGGCGTTCGTGCTCGATCACCTGTGCCCCGACGCGGCGTGGCTCACGACCGAACCGATCCCCCACGCCGGCCTGCCCCGCTCCATCCCCCGGACGTGGATCCTCACGACGCAGGATCGCGCGGTGAAGCCACAGCAGCAGCGTCGCAACATCGACAACCTCGGCGGCGTCGACCAGGTGGTGGAGCTCGATGCGGGCCATGACGCCATGGTCAGCGCGCCCTCGGCGTTGGCGGACATCCTGTTGGCGATCGTGTCAGATGATGCCGGTCGCTCGTGACGCGCTGACGTGGCGGTCGCACCGCTGGTCGTGGGACCGGTTGGCGGCACGGCCTCGGGCGACGGCGGCGCGCCGGTGGGTCGAATGGACGGGTCAGGCGACGGCGGTGCGCTGGTGGATCGAACAGACGGGTCAGGCGAACGCGGCGGCGCGGTAGGGCTCGGCT
>JBBQHT010000075.1:0-18766 GCA_038324235.1 Acidimicrobiales bacterium | reverse complement strand
TGGACCTCGGGACGGCTCTCGAGCAGGAGGTGCGCGAGCTGGCGCAGCGACGGGACCCGCGCCCGTTGCTCGGCCAGCACACGGGCGAGCGGGCCCACCTCGTCCACCGCCCGTGGCGAGGCGTGGTCATCGCCGCTCGGCACCAGGTGCGCGCCGGTGCCCGCCCCCCACAGGCTCTCGGGATCCAGGTAGCGATCCGTCCGGTCGCGCACGCCGACGTGCAGCAGGTCACCCGCCGTGCCGATGATGTCGCCGGCCGCGATCGCTCGGCCCGTGCTGATCCCGGTGTCGATCTGGGCCAGGTACGAGTAGCTCGAGCGCAGGCCGTCGGCGTGCTCGATCGTGACGTGCAGCTCGCCACCCACCTGCCCCGCGAAGACCACGACGCCGGCGCCCATCGCGTGCACCGCCGATCCGCCCACGGTGGCGAAGTCGACGCCGCGTTTGCCCGCGGCGTACGGCGTCGCCGGGGGTCGGAAGCGATCGATGATCGGCGCGTCGACCGGCGGCCGGTAGGTCCCGGACGGCGACGAGGCCGAGGTCGATGCGACCGGAGACAACGCGTCCGGAGACAACGCGTCCGGAGACGGCGCAGCTGGAGACAACGCAGCTGGGGATGATCCGACGGCGTCGGCCCGGACGCCGAGGTGGATGCCCACCACCCCGCGAGCTGGGGCGGGAGCCGGGACCACCGACGTCTGCGCGCCGGCAGGAGCGGCGGTCCCGACGACCGCAACGGCTGCGACGGCTGCGACGGCCACGACGACCAGCGGGACGAGCACGGTCGCGACGATCGGCGCGGCACGGCTGGCACAGCTGGCACGGCTGGCACGCCTGGCACGGGTGGCACGGCTGGCACGATGCAGCCGCCCGCGACGACGGGAACACGTGACCACGAAGCGCACGACCAAGACAGACAGGACGGACAGGACGGACAGGACGGACACGGTGCTTCCCCTGGGGCGCGACAGGCTGAACAGGGGGAAGGCATCCGCGTCGCGATCGGAGGACGATCGGGAAGCCCGGGCCACCGGGAACGTACACGCCCGGACGTGTCGCGCCAAGGGCCCATCCCGATCGGGATGGGCCCTCGTGCTACCCCCGCGCTCACCTCAGCGCCGGCGCCGCCGGACTGCGGTCACTTCCAGCGGGGCAGCGACACGTTCACGGTCATCACGGTGGTCCCCACGGTGATGGGGGTCGCGTCACCGAACCGATCGGTGCCGGGCGCCCACTGGGACTTGTGACCGTTCACCGCACACGACACCACGAACGGCGGGCACGACGGATCCGAGACCTGGATCCAGTAGGACCCGGCCGCGAGGCCGTTGATGCGGAAGCCGCCCCAGCTGTTGGTCGTCGCCCCCACGACGAACCCGGCCGCGGAGTAGACCCGCACGCTGGCGCCCGCGAGCGCCTGGGTGCTCGGCCGGTCTGTGATGTGACCCTCGATGGCGCCGCCGGCCCGGACCACCAGGGTGGCGTCCGCGGCGACGGAGGCGTCGAGCCCTACCACGACATCGCCGCCGGTCGAGTACGTGTCGGCGGCGGACCACCACTGCCGTTGGTACCGGCCCTGTCCGTCGAAGAACCGCACGCGGTAGGTGCCGGGCACGACGGCCGGGAACGAGTAGTGACCCGCGGCGTCGGTCGTCGTGGTCGCCGCGACGGTCCAGCTCGGCCAGCGCCCGAGCAGCGAGACCGTCACGCCCGCGGCGGGGCCTCCGCCGGGCGCGGTCACGGTGCCGTGCACCTCGCTCGGGTGCACCTCGTTCGCGAACCGGGCGAGGCCGATGGAGTAGCCCCGGGCGCCGCAGACCGGCACGAGCGACGGCCCGAAGCGGTACACCGGACGCAGCTCGTCCGAGCGGTAGGACCCGATGAGGATCGGTTCGTCGTCGGCGATCGCCACCCCGACGCCTTCGAGCGGGACGTGACGCACCCAGGTGAGCGTGGCATCGGGCGCGAACTGCGCGAGCACCGAGTTGCCCTCGCCGTAGACCGGGACCGAGCCCTCTCCGCCGACCCCGCCACCGGCGATGTACGCGTTGCCGAGGGAGTCGAGCGCCAGCGCCGGCGCGACGACGGTGAACCGGCGGGTGTAGCCCCCAGGGGTGGCGTGCACCCAGCGCACGGTGCCGGTGTCGTCGTACCGGGTGATCTGCGCACCGAAGGTCGTGGTGTAGGTCGTCTCGACGATGTCATCGGTCGATGCGTCGATCGCCAGCTGCGCGTCGGTCAACCCGTTGACCGTCGGCACCGCCCACTGGCCGACGCCGGCAGCGTCGAAACCGGCGAGGAACGAACCTCCACCGGGCAGGGTCGTGGTCCCGATCGTGATCGAGGACACGTGCTCCCCGGCGATGACCGAGGACCCGTCGGCACGCGCGGCCATGGCCAGCACCGAGAAGTCGCCGGTGACTCGCCAATCAACCGCGCCGGCGGTGACCTGCTCGAGCGCCGCACCACCGTTGCGGGAGGTGCCCGCGACGAGCAGCGACCCGCTCCCGAGCACCGCCAGGCGCGGGTTCGGCAGGTCCGTGCCGACGGCCCACGCGAAGGTGCCGTCCGAGCCGAACGCCGCCAGGTAGCCGCTGTTGGTCCCGGCCGTGTAGGCGGTGGGCCCCGTGCCGACCGTGACCCCCGTCTCGACATAGCCCCCGACGAACACATGGCCCGAGGCGTCGATCGCCGAGGCGCTCATGCCGGTGGCCAGGGTCGTGGCCCACTGCAGTTCGCCCGAGGCGTCGTGCACCGCGAGGTAGTGGGAGGTGGGGTAGGTCGGCGTGGGCAGCACGACCTCGCCGGCGCCGACGCCGAAGCGGGCGTTTCCGTCGTAGGCACCCACGACGACCGATGTCCCCGCTGCGTTCGACGCGCTGTTGCCGGCGATGTCGCCGCTCCCGTCACCTTCGAGGATCGCCCACACGGGATCGGTGCCCGCGACAGGGAGCGGTTGCACCGAGACGTCCGCCGTCGCCGTGTCGTCACTGCTCCGGGTGTCCTGCCCCGTGAAGGAGGCGGTCGCCACCACCGCGGCCAACTCGCATGTCGCGGATGCGGGCGCGTGGACGGCGAGCTCGATCGTCGCGGTCGCGCCGCCGGCCAGCGTGCCCAGCGACCACAGACCCGCGGCGTAGGAGCCCGTGGCGGTGGTGCCCCCGGTGATGGTGAGCGCCGGCGAGGCGACGGCCACGTTCGCCGACGCGGCGTCACTCGAACCGTGGTTCGTCACGGTGACGGTGACAGTCGAGTCGCCCCCACGGAGGATGGCCGCCGGCTGCGCCGCGATCGCGACGCCGAGGTTCGTGGCGGTACCGACCGAGGTCGTGGAAAAGCGCGCCGCGAAGCTGCCCCCGCGGGTCAAGGGCACCGCACCGGCGCCGACCCCGATCGAGGTGTTGAACGTGGCGAGGCCCGCGACGCTGACCGTGCCGCCGGCGGTCGCGACGGCGTAGGCCGCCTTGCTCGCCGGGCTGAGCCAGCGCAGCGCGCCAGTCGACTCGAGGGCGACGAGCCCCCCGCGGGTGACGATGCCGTCGTCGGGCAGGGCGCCGAAGCCCAGGCCGTCTTCCTCGGCGGTCACGGCCGCGTAGATCACGCCGGCGGCATCGGCGGTGAGGCCGAGCACCCAGCCCTTGCCCGGCAGGACCCGGTCCCACGACCCGGTGGCGCCGAGCGCGCGGGAGGCGAGGTGCTGCACCTCGGTACCGTCGGAGACTCCCGCGATGAGATGCTGGTCGGACCACGACAGGATCGTCTCACCGGCCGGACCCGCCGTGAACGAGCGGAGGAACAGGTTCGACGTACCGGTCACCGACGGTTGCTCGGCGATCGTCGCGACGGCGTCGTCGTCGACCACGGCGAAGGCCACGTCAGAGAAGCCGCCACCCCGTTTGGAGAGCGTGGTCGGCGTCGTCGCGGTCGGGAACGTGACCGAACCGTCGAAGGCAAGACCGAGGTGGATGCGGCCCGCGGGGTCGGTCGCGATCGCCATCGTGGTCGGGTAGTTGTCGAGGCCGAACACGCCGCTGGACACGACCGCACCAGCGTTGTCGAAGCGCATCACGAAGCCGCCGTGTCCCGCCAGAGGGGCGGTCGGCGCGACCGCGAAGGTGGCGCCGGCATCGTAGGTACCGGTGGCCACCACGCCGCCGGTCGGAGCCAGCGCGAGCGCCTGGATCGCCAGTTGCCCGGTCGGGCTCACGTCGGTGAACGACGCGATCGAGCCATCGGTCGCATACGCGATGACCCAGCTGCGCTGGACCGGACCGGTGAAGGTCAACGCGTGCTCGGCGCCGGTGGCGGCACCGAAGTCGGTCGACCAGTACGACACGCCGGCGAGGTAGGTCGTGCCGTCGGGTGCCGTGGCCATGCGGACCGGCTGGATGGACTCCGTGCGGATCGAGATGGCCCACTGGTACGCGCCCGCGCTGTCGTACTTGGCGAGGTAGATGCCCTGGTTGAAGCCGTTCGTGGGCAACGCCGTGCCCCCGAAGGTGACCGGCCCCTGGAACTGGCCCGTGACGAAGGTCGCCCCGGTGGCGTCCTGGCCCACGCCCGAGACGCCGAGCCCCGTGTCGGTGTCGGCGCCCAGTGCCTGTCCCCACAGCACCGGCGGCGCCGCGAGCACCACCGCGCTCGCGCCCTGCGCCGCCAGCAACGGCGCCAGCGCCGCGAGGGCGATCACGGCGACCACCCATCGTTGTCTCCGCGCTCGGTGCACGCGCGATCCCGCTCGGTCCTGCCGCTGGCCCGTCCGGCTCATGATGGTCTTCCCCCGTTGCCGGCCCCAGCCGACGTTTGGACGACCCGCCCCGTCATCGCCTCCCGAGAGCACGATCACACGGTGCGGACCCGTCGCGAACCCGCTGTGGGCTCGCTGCTACACGCGTGACCACGCCGAGAGGTTGACACGTTCCGAGGAGAAATGTGGGAGAACCTGGCCACTCTGAGCGGGCGATGCCCCGCCACGCAGCCCGCGGTTGCGATCAGGGCTGGGCTGGCTCGCGCTCTTGGGCCAGGATCCGCGACCGCAACTGCAGCACGGCCTTGGTGTGGATCTGGCACACGCGGCTCTCGGTGACCCCGAGGACCTGGCCGATCTCGGCGAGCGTGAGGCCCTCGTAGTAGTACAGCGTGAGCACGATCTTCTCGCGCTCGGGCATGCGGTTGATCGCCTCGGCGAGGATGTGCCGCATCTCCTCGACCTCGTACGCCGCCACCGGCCCCTCGCCCGAATCGGCGATCGTGTCGCCGAGGGTGATCGACTCCCCACGGTCGCCGCCGACCGACAACATCTCGTCGAGCGCCACGAGCCCGACGAACGAGATCTGCCCCAGGGTGGTCTGGAGCTGGTCGTCGGTGAGCTCGAGCTCGGTGGCGATCTCCTCGTCCGTGGGTGTGCGATGCAGTTCGCCCTCGAGCTTGGCGTAGGCCTTCTCGATCGACCGGGCCTTGGCGCGGATCGACCGGGGCACCCAGTCGATCGACCGCAGCTCGTCGAGGATCGCTCCCTTGATGCGGGCGATCGCGTAGGTCTCGAACTTGTAGCCCCGGCTGGGATCGAACTTGTCGATCGCATCGATCAACCCGAAGATGCCGTAGCTCACCAGATCCGACTGCTCGACGTTCTGGGGCAGGCCCACCGCCACGCGGCCGGCGACGTACTTGACCAGCGGCGAGTAGTGCACGATGAGCTCGTCGCGGATCGCGCGCGTCCCGGTGGCCTTGTAGTCACCCCACAGCCGCTCGATTTCGGTGGCTTCGTCGGCCATGAGACCCCTTGACTCGTCGAGCCTTCACTACAGAGACGATCAGTCGAACCGTGCCATCTTAAACAACCCGCACCACACCGGGTCGGCGAACGCGCTCGCGACGGTCACCTGCACCCCGCCCGGGCGGGCCACCCGGCACCTCGACACCGTGTCCCAGGGGGTTCAGGCCCGGGGGTGGGTGGCATCGAGGACGCTGCGCAGCCGCTCCTTGCTGACGTGAGTGTACAGCTGGGTGGTCGCAAGATCCGCGTGACCGAGGAGTTCCTGCACCGCGCGCAGATCTGCACCCCCATCGAGCAGGTGCGTGGCGAACGTGTGCCGCAGCGCATGGGGGTGGGTCGGCGCCACTGCCCGGTGGTCGATGATGCGCCGCGCGTCGCGGGGCGTGAGCCGGCGGCCCCGCCGGTTGAGGAACACCGCGTCGGCCGGCGACTCGTGGGTGACCATCTGCGCCCGGCCGTGGCCGCACCAGTCGTGGAGGGCGTCCACGGCCGGCTCGCTGAGCGGAACCCGGCGCTGCTTGGTGCCCTTGCCCCACACCCGCACGATGCGTTGGGTCAGATCCAGATCCTCCGGCCGGAGCGCGCACAGCTCCGCCACGCGCAAACCGCTGCCGTAGAGCAGTTCGAGCACCGCCTGGTCCCGGCTGCGCACCGCGGGATCGTCCGCGTCCGCCACCGCCACCGGCTGGTCGAGGAGCGCGTGCAGCTCGTCGTCCTTGAGCACGCGCGGCAGGCGCCCATCGCCTTTGGGAGCCGACAGGCCCGCCGACGGGTCGGTCTCGATCTCGCCGGTCCGACGCAACCAGCCGAACCAGCGGCGCAACGAGGAGGCCTTGCGGGCGATGGATCGCTTGGCGTAGTTCCGGGTCGACAGGTAGGCGAGGTAGCGGCGCAGCGTCTTGCGATCGACCTGCGACGGCGCGTCGAGGCCGAGGCGCTCGGCCCATTCGATGAACGCGAGCACGTCACGGCGATAGGCGCTGATGGTGTTGGCCGATGCGGCGGTGAGCGACGCGACGAACGGGTCCACCCGCCAGGCGGGGTCGACGGTCGCCACGATCGGCTGGGGGTCCGACATCCCGGCCACCGTACCGACCGGCGACCCCCGCCCCCCGGACCATCGGTCACCGCGCCGCGTTCGGCCCCGACCCCGGCCCCGTGGTCGGCGTGGGCGTCGGCGTGAGCGTCGGCGTGGGCGGCGACGTCGGCGCCTCTTGAGACGCCGCGATCGCCTGCCGGACGATGTCCTCCACATGATCGTGGTCGATGCCGAGCTTGTCGCCGATGTGGATCGCCCAGATCTCGGCTCGCAGATTCGTCTCGAAGTCGATCTGCGCCCGGAGGTCCGAGCGGGCGGACTGCCGGTTCTGGCTGACCATCACGAACGTCGACAGGAAGATCGCCTCGAGGCTGACCACCATGGTCAGCAGGCCGAACGGGTACGGGTCGAACTTGGCGGCCTCGCCGAGCAACCCGATGTTGATCGCCACCCAGATGCCGAACCAGACCGAGTGCAGGTACACGAACTTCAGCGATCCGGCGAAGCTGGTCACCCGATCGGCGACGTGGTCCTGCGCCTGCTTCACCGAGTTCCACAGGTGGGACTCGCTGGAGACGTGGTACTTGGTGGCGGTGAACAGCTGGCCGTCCGCCTCCCCGTCCTGGGCATCGATGGCCCGGCACGCCGCGCACGCGAGCGGCGATGCGGATCCAACGGGCACGGTGGTCTCGGTCATGGCGCTCCTCGCCGGTGGTCGGTGACGGTCGCGGTACTGGCCCACGGCGGCGCCACCACGCTCATCGAACCCTCACCGTACGGAAGCTCTCATGAGAGGACGCGGAGAGAACGTGTTCTCGGCCGCGGTCATTTTCGGCTCGTTAGGCTCGCCGCCATGCCCCTCAGAACCCCCGATGAGTACCGCGCGGCTGTTGCCGCTGACGGTCGTTCGCTCTTCTACCGCGGCAAGCGCGTCGATGACATCCTCTCCGAACCGGAGCTGCGCGTGGCGGTGGACCATGCCGCGATCGACTACGAGGTCGCCGAGCAGGACGAGCACCGCCACCTCGCGGTCACCACCGATCCCACGACTGGGGCGGAGTACAGCACGTACTACCGCATCCCGCGATCGGTCGAGGACCTGCGCGAGCGGTCCCGCCTGATCGAGCTGTGCACCGGGCTCGGCGGGACCATGGTCACGCTCATCAAGGAGATCGGCAGCGACGGGCTGTTCGCCCTGCTGCGGACCCTCGACGGCGAGGCTCTCGCCCGGGCGACCGCGTTCTACGAGCACTGCCGAGACGGCGACCTCGCCGTCGCGGTCGCCCAGACCGACGTCAAGGGCGACCGGGCCCTGGCCCCGAGCCAACAGCGCGATCCCGATCAGTACGTGCGGGTGGTGTCGGAATCCGCCGCCGGCATCGTGGTGCGCGGCGCCAAGTGCCACACCTCCATCAGCGCCAACGCCGACGAGATCATCGTGTTCCCCACCCGCGCGATGGGGCCCGCCGACGCGGACTACGCCGTCGCCTTCGCGGTACCGGCCAACGCGCCGGGCCTGTCGATGTACATCTCGTCCTACGGCGCCGGAGACCGGGACCCGTGGGACTTCCCCCTGTCATCTCGCCACAAGATGCTCGAGACGCTGACCGTGTTCGACGACGTGCTCGTGCCATGGGAGCGCGTCTTCCTGTGCCGGGAGCCCGAGCTCGCCGGACCGCTCGCCCTGCGCTTCGTCGAGTACCACCGCTTCACCGCGGTGTCCTACAAGCTGCCGCTGCTCGACCTGCTGGTCGGCAGCGCGGCGCTGATCGCCGACATGAACGGCGTGGCCAAGGCCGGGCACATCCGCGACAAGCTCACGCAGCTGATCATCTACGCCGAGACGGTCCGGGCGCTCACCCACGCGGCCGCGGACCGGGCGCACGTCGACGAGCGGGGCATCGCCTACCCCGATCCGCTCACGACCAACCTCGCGAAGTACACGTTCGCCACCCGGTACCACCAGGCCCTCGAGCTCGTGCAGGACTGCGCCGGGGGGCTGCTCGTGACCGGGCCCGGCGCCGAGGACTGGGCGAGCGACGAGATCCGGCCGGTGCTCGAGAAGTACTTCGGCGCCGCGGCACCCGCGAGCGAGCGGCTGCCGGTGATGAACCTCATCGCGGACCTGACCGCCCGGGACTTCGGGGGGTACCACGCGGTGCTGGCGGTCCACGCCGAGGGTTCGATCGAAGCCGAGAAGATGCAGATCCTGCGGTCCTACGACGCCCGTGAGCCCATCGCCTTCGCGCGTCGGCTGGTGGGCCTGGACTGATCAGCGGCTGCCCTTCGCGCGGCGTTCGATCCAGACGCCCCGCCGGTCCACCCACCCCCCGTCGACGAGGCGATCAAGGGCGGTGGACAGGGAGAAGAGGTCGAGGCCGGTGCGATCCGACACGTCGTCGAAGGTCACCGGCTGCCAGTCGATCGCGTCGAGGACCCGGCGGTCCGGCGGGCTCGGGTCGGGTCGGGTCTCGCGGCTCGAGCGCGCGACCCCCGCGCTCATGCCGAGCGCCAGCAGCACGTCCGCCGTGTCGCGCACGACCCCGGCTCCCTCCCCGATCAGCAGGTTCGGACCAGCGGAGACCTTGCTCGTGATGGGTCCCGGGACGGCCAGGTGCGGCGTGCCGCGATCGATCGCCTCGCCGACGGTGAGCATCGAGCCGCCCGTGCCCTGTGACTCGACCACGACGAGCACATCCGCAAGGGCCGCGATCAGCCGGTTGCGCGCCGGGAAGTGCCACGCCACCGGCGCGGAGCCCAGCGGGTACTCCGACAGGATGACCCCGGCCTCGGCCACGCGCCGCCAGAGCGGCGCGTTGCGTCGCGGGTAGACGATGTCGAGCCCGCTGCCGACCACCGCGATCGGAGGCGCCCCGCCCGCGGCCAACGCCCCCGCGTGCGCGGCGCCGTCGATGCCGAGCGCCAGGCCGCTGACGATGCTGACGCCCGCCTCGGCCAGCTCGGAGCCCAACCGGTGCGCGATGTCCCAGCCGTAGCGGGTGCAGTCGCGCGTGCCCACGATCGCCACCCGCGGACCGACCAGCGCGTCGGGATCGCCGCGGCTGAACACGATCAACGGCGGTTCGAGGTCGTCGACGAACGGCGGAGGGTACCCAGCCGAGGTCGGGACGCAGACCCCGACGCCCGCGTCGACGTGCGCCGCCCAGATCGTGGCCGGGTCGAACGCGCGGGTCTCCCGCCGCCAGGTGGCGGTGACGGCGTCGACCCGCGCGCCGAGCAGTTCGGCCAGCCGCGGCGCCGCCGCCCGGGTGGACGCGTCCGGGGGCGAGTCGAGGCGCAACCCGGCTCGCAGCGCCTGCCAGGACCCCGCCGGACCGAAGTGTTCGAGCAGCACGGCGAGCCGTGCGGGCCCCATGAGCGAGAGGCTCACCAACGCGGTGACCCACGCCTCGTCCGGCAGCGCCGCGGTCATCCGGCCATCCTCCGGCTGAGGAAGCGCGGCTCGACCCGCAACTGCATCGCCAGGCTGACCGCGCCGACGGCGATGGGTGGCGGACGGCCCTCGAGGTCCTGCAGCGTGAGCGCCACGCACCGCACCCGACGGAGGCCGCGGGCGCTGAGCAGCCCCGACCGCAGCGCCTTCTCGAGGAACGCCGAGGCTTCGACGCTGAGCGGTGCGCACTCGTCGAGCGCCTTGGCGGAAAGCTCGGCGTTGGTGTCCACCCCGCGCGTGACGGCCTGGCCCCGGACGTGGGCCACCCGCTCGACCACCGCGGCGCTCGCCTCCCCCGGCTCGCCTCCGAGCAGGTGACGCGGCTCAGCCGGATGCACCTCGATCCGCAGGTCGAAGCGGTCGAGCAACGGGCCCGACAACCGCCGGCTGTACCGGATCAACGCCGCGTCGCTGCACCGGCACGCCCCCGGTCGCAGACCCTCACCGCACGGGCACGGGTTCATCGCGCCGATGAGCAGGAAGCGGGCGGGGAACGAAACACGAGCGTGCGCCCGGGAGATGCGGACGATCCCTTCCTCGAGCGGGGTGCGCAACGAGTCGAGCACGTCGATCGCGAACTCGCCCATCTCGTCGAGGAACAGCACGCCCCCGTTCGCCAGCGAGATCTCACCCGGCTGCATGTAGGCGGCGCCCCCGCCGACCATCGCCACCGACGACGCCCCGTGATGGGGCGCCCGGAACGGGGGCCGCCGGATGAGACCGCCCGGCGGCAGACGCTCGCCGGCCGCCGAGTGGATCCGCGTGGCGTCGAGGGCCTGGGTGCGCTCGAGATCGGGCAACAGACCAGGGAGGCGTTGCGCCAGCATCGTCTTGCCCGCACCCGGCGGCCCGATCATCAACAGGTGGTGACCGCCGGCCGCCGCGACCTCGAGCGCCCGCCGGGCCAGTCCCTGGCCGTGGACGTCGGCGAGGTCCGGCACGACCACCGGATCGGCCGCCGGCTCGACCACGTCGACGTCGGGCCAGGGCGCCTCGCCCTTCACGGCGGCGACGAGCTCGCGCAAGGTGCGCACCGTCCGGACGTGGTGGCGCCCCACGAGGGTGGCCTCCACGACGCAGTCGGGCGGCACGACGACGACCTCGGCATCGAGCGCATCGACGAGCGACAGCGCGCCAGGCACCTTGCGGACGGTGCCGTCGAGACCGAGCTCGCCGATGAAGGCCGCGCCGGCCACGGCTTCGGCCGGCAGCTGCTCGTCGGCCACCAACAGCGCGACCGCGATCGCCAGGTCCAGCGAGGCGCCGGCCTTGCGCCGACCGCTGGGCGCAAGGTTGACCGTGACCTTGCGCATCGGCCACACCATCTCGCTGGACATGATCGCGGCGCGCACCCGGTCGCGCGACTCCCGACAGGTCGAGTCGGGGGAACCGACGATGGTGAAGCCGGGCAGGCCGTTCGAGACGTGGATCTCGACGAGCACAGGCTGGCCGTCGACCCCGAGCAGGGACGCGGACGGGACGGTGGCGAGCATGGGCACTCCTCGGGCGAGCGAACGAGACGGAAGAGGGCCGTGTCGCCGGCCGTCGAGCGCCACCCGCGCGGCCGGGAACGGCGACGCAGATCGGTCGGGGAGGAGGGGCAGGCCGAGGCCCGCGGCGAGAACCTACAACGCGCCGGAGCCGTTGGGAAGGGGTGAACGCCAACCTCTCGCCCCGGGCCGCGGTACGCGATAGTTGGTCCATGGGGATGAACCCGTTCCGCCAGCACCGCCGCTCCCCCGCCGACTACGTGATGGTCGTCGCGGCCCTCGCCGTGCTCGCCGCACTGGTGTTCTGGGCGATCCACGGGTGAGCTGGTTCGACGACGACCAGCTCGACGTGCGCCGCGTCCAGCCCTACCAGGCGACGAAGGTGTATCTGTGCCCGGGGTGCAACCGGGACATCCTGCCCGGCACCGGCCACGTCGTCGTCGTCCCGCTCGAGGCGCCCGACCTGCGCCGCCACTGGCACCGGGCGTGCTGGGAGCAACGTCACCGCCGCCACCCCGGCCGCTGATCCACGTTCTTTGATCCGTTGCGCCGTCCCGTTCCGGAACGAGGTGCAACGAAGCGGAGCGGCCGCTGTCGCACCCCGATTCGTTCGTTGATCCGATTCGCCGCCTCTGTCCGGCCACGGCCTCAAAGAACGGTGCGCCCCCCGCCGTCGCCGGCTCCCTCGCCTTCGTTGATCCGATTCGCCGCCTCCGTCCGGTCTCGGGTTCAAAGAAACGCTGACGGGCGCGTGGGCGCGACGCCGACCGAGACTGTCAGCGCGGCTGCGTAGGCTCTGGGGATGCAGTTCGTCTTCGTGCGCCATGGCCAGCCCGAGTGGTTCCGCGACGGTGCCGCCCTCGACGATCCGGGTCTGACCGAGATCGGGTGGGCCCAGGCCCGCCACCTCGGGGAGCGCTTCCGCCACGACCCGGCGGACCTCCTGCTCGTGTCACCCCTTCCCCGCGCCCGTGAGACCGCGGAGCCCATCGCCGAGGCCCTCGGGCTCGAGCCGGTGGTGCTCGACTGGCTCGCCGAGCTGGCCAGCCCGCCGTGGCGGGGTGCGCCCGTCGACTTCGTCGAGCAGACCTTCGCCGCCCACCGCGGCAAGCCGCTCGACGAGATCTGGAACGGGCTCGACGGGGGCGAGTCGTTCCATGCCTTCCACGACCGCGTCACCACGGGGCTGGCCGCGTTGCTCGCCGAGCAGGGCATCCATTCGGCCAACCCGCAGCCCGCCCTCTGGCAGCTCGACCCCCTCGCGGCCGCGGCGCCCGAACGCCGCGTGGTGATCGTCGCGCACGGCGGCACCAACGCCACCGCCATCGCCTACCTGCTCGGCATCCCACCGGTGCCGTGGGAGTGGGAGCGCTTCGTGGCGTTCCACGCCTCGGTCAGCGACGTGCACCCGATCTCCATCAGCGGCCGCCACGCGTACAGCCTGGTGCGCTTCGCCGACGTCTCCCACCTGCCACCCGGCCTGCAGACCTGCTGAGTCCCGGTCTGGAGCGAGCGCGGTCAGGCGGCGAAGCGAGCGAGGAACACGTCGTCGGCACCGGCGCCGACGACGACCTGAGCGTCCGCCCCTTGACCGATCGTCACGGGCCCGCCCACCAGGTTGCCGACCGCCCAAACCGAGGGAGGGCCCGTGCTCGGTCCGACCGCGACGGCCATGCCGTAGTCGGTGCCCGGACCGCTGGCCAACCGCTGGGCCCACCGCCACGCGCCCGCCGTGTCAAGGCGGGCGATGAAGCCGTCGCTCACCGCCGGGGCGCCGGTGACGGACGCGGAGCCGAACGACGCCACGCCGGTCAACGCTCCCGTGAGGAACACGTCGGGCCCGCGCACGTCGATCCCGATGCCGAGGTCGACGCCCGAGCCGCCATAGGTGTGCGCCCAGATCACCGCGCCCGCTCCCGACAGGCGGGCGACGAAGCCGTCGGTCGACCCCGCCGCGCTCAGGGTCGGTCCGCCCGGGCCGATCACCGCTGACCCCATGAACGCACCGTTGACGTAGATCTCGCCCGCCGCGTCGGTGGCCACGCCCCACACCAGGTCGGTACCGGGCCCCGACACGCCGGTCGCCCAGGCGGCGGTGCCACTGGCGTCGAACAGAGCCACGAACCCATCGGTGCCGCCGACCGCCGTCACCGACCGCCCGCCGGCGCCAGCCGGCCCGAAGGTGGCGGTCGCGTCGGTCAACCCGACCACGGCCGCGGACCCGTCCGGTCGGGCGGCGACGCCTTTGACAAACTCTTGGCCGGGACCGGTGATCGGACGCACCCACCACAAGCCTCCGTTGGGGCCGTAGCGGGCGATGAACCCGTCGAGGAACCCGACGTGGGCGACGGACTGGCCGGGCGCCGTGCCGAAGGTCGCGACCGACGAGGCGAAGTTGCCCACCACGAACACGTTGCCGGCCGGATCCACCGAGATGCCCAGCCCTTGCTCCCAGTCCGAGCCACCTGCCGAGCGGGCCCACAGCGGCGCACCCACGGCGGAGAACTTGGCGACGAACATGTCGTCAGTGCCCGTGAGCACCGGCGCGAGCGGGGGCGCCCCGACCGAGACCGTGCCGGTGAAGTTGCCGGTGACGACCGGGTTCCCAGACGGATCCAGGGCGAGGCCCCAGCCCTCATCGCTGCCGGTCGAACCGATCTGGCGCACCCACACGAGGGCGCCGTCGGGCGCGTACTTCGCGAGGAACGCATCCTTCGGGCCCGACGTCGTGAGCGTCACGGCGGCCGGTCCGGTGCCGAACGTGGGCGTGCCGGTGATGGTGCCCACCACGTAGGCGTTGCCGGCGGCATCGACCTTCAGCTCGCGGGACAGATCGGAACCGGTGCCGCCAGCCTTGCCGGCCCACGCGAGCACCCCGTCGGATCCCTCGACGGCCCCGATGTCGCACGCCGGCCCCTGCGGTCGCGCCACGCCCCGCTGGTCGGCCCCGGCGCACAACGAGGAGGTCGGCGCGATCTGGTTGGCGAGGGGCGACCCCGCCAGCGGCGCCATGGTCAAAGTCGGTCCGCCGTTGGCCGCCAACGGTCCGAGCTGCGGGTCACCGCCGCTGGCGATGTCACCGACGCCGGCGCCGACGCCACACGTGGAGGTCTGGTCGAAGTTGCCGCCGTCGGACACCAGCACGCCCGGACCGGCCACGACGCAGCTCGGGCCGGTGGCCGCGCCGAACACGGTCGCGCCCTCGTGCAGCACGTCGCCCGTCCACACGTTGGCCGCGATGGCGCCGGTGTTGCCGGTGATCGTGCTCGCCGTCATGGTGCCCCCGTACGCGGCCCAGACGCCTCCGATGTCGCCGCTGTTGCCCGTCACGGTCGAGGCGGCGAGCGTGAGCGGCGCCCGTGACGAGATGCCGCCGGCGCCCTGCAACCCGACGTAGCCGGTGGCGGGCACGACGTTGTTCGCGACCGTGCTGTTGGTGATCGTCAGCGGCACGCTGGCCACGACGGTGCCCGACTGCTGGGTCGCGGTGCTCCCGCTCGTGGCGACGTTGCCGTCGATCTCGGTCGTCGAGATCGACGTGGCCACGTTCGTGGTCAAGGCGGATTGGAAGTCGGCGTGGTTCCCGTCGATCGTCGAACCGGTGATGGTCAAGCTCGACGGGCTCGATCCGTTGAACACCAGGCCGCCGTAGAGACCCGGGTTCGGGGCCGAACCGGTCGCGGTGTTGTGGTCGATGTGGGAGTCGGCGATGGTGACGTTCAGGCCTGACCCGCTCAGGTAGACGCCGCCCGCGGTCGGGGCGCTGTTGCCCGAGATCGAGACTCGAGTGAGGGACGAGGTCCCGGGAACCACGCCGTCGAGCAGGAGCCCACCGCCCAAGACCCTCGTGGATGTGTTGTCGTCGAACGTCGAGTCGGTCACCGTGACGGCATGCGCCAAGACGCCACTGAAGTCCCCGCTGTTGTGGTCGAAGTGTGCGTGATCGGCGGTGAGCCGCCCGCCGACGAACAGGCTGCCGTGGTTGTCGTGCACGGACGATCGCGTCACGGTTGCCGAGGTGAAGGAGCCGACGCCACCGATGTCGCCAGTGGGGTTGTGCGTCGTCGCGATCTCGGAGTCCACCATGTCCAGGTCGAGGCCCGGGGTCGAGAAGTTCGTGCCCACCGCGAAGAAGCCGCTCCCGGTGATCGCCGCCCGCCGCATGATGAGCGTGCCATGGGGGTTCGGGCCGAAGTCCACCCCGCGCGTCCAGCTGTCGTTGATCTGGGTGTCCTGGAGGGTCACGGACAACGGCGCCGCCGTGCCCTGCTCGGCCTCCACACCGCTGCCGTTCGCGTGGGCCAGCGTCACCCCGTCGAGCTCCAGGCTCGCCCTCGTGGCCACGAGGGCGTCAGACGTGCCATCGCACGAGGTCGTGATCGTCGTCCCGGCTCCGCCCGTGATCGTCGCGCCCGCGGCGTCCTTGAGGTCGACGCTGCCGACCACGTTGGACCGGTCGAGGCCACATCTCGTCAGCGCGTAGGTCGCCCCCGCCACGAGCGCGATCGTCTGCGAGCCGGGCGCGGCATTCGCGGCTCCCACGGCTTCGCGCAGCGAGAGCAGCCCATCGGCGGCGCTCACGGTGTCGGCGGTCGTGGTGACGGTCAGGGGGTCGGGCACCACCTCGAACGCGCCCACGTCACAGCCAACGCCCAGCGGCCGGGGCACACCGCGCTGGTCGGTGCCGGCGCACCCGGGCGTGCCCGCGGGTACGCGATCGGTCGCCGCGGACCCGACGACCGGGGCCATGGTCCGTGTCGTTGCGCCGTTGGCGGCGAGCGGCGCGAACAGCGGGGCGACACCGGCCGCGTCGCCCAACCCGGCGCCGAAGCCGCAGGAGGTCGACTGGTCGAGGTCGTAGCCCGTCGACACCGTGGCGCCCATCGCGCACGACGAGCCGCCGCTGCCGGGGTTGAACGCGCCGATCGCGGTCGCGAACGCGGTGAGCGTGCCGGGGCCGGCCACGTTGGCGCCAGCCGCCGCGGCGTTGGTCCCGATAGTGGCGAAGGTGAGTGACACCGAACCGGTCGCGTACAGACCGCCACCGGAGGCCCCGCCACCGGTGACCGTGTTCGCGGCGATGGTCGAGTTGGTCACCGTGGCGCTGCTGGCGTGCACCCCGCCGCCGGTGACGCTCGCGACGTTGTTGTCGAGGGTCGATGCCGTCGCCGAGAACGCACCGCCGGCATGCACCCCGCCGCCCCGAGCGCCCGCGTTGGCCGACACGGTGGTCCGGATCAGGTCGATCGCGCCCGTCGCATCGATGCCGCCGCCGTTGCCCGTGGCGATGTTGGACGACACGATGCTGTCGGTGAGCGACACCGACGCCGCGGCGATGGCGCCGCCCGTGCCGGTCGCCGTGTTGGCAGAGAACGTTGCGCGGTCCACGATGACGACGCCGGTGCTGCGGATCGCGCCGCCGTTGGTGCTCGACCCCCCACCCGAGAAGGTGAAGGGCGCCGCGAACGAGCCGGCGATCACCAACGGCGCGCCGTTGCGGATGTCGAGGATCCGATCGTCGTTGAACACGCACGCATGGGCGACGCTGATCGTCACGCTCGTCGAGCTCTGCAGCGTCAGCGTGCCCGGGCCCGTGTAGTCGAGGTCGCCGGTGGCGTTGGCGTCCTCCTCCCCCGGTCCATCGCACCTGTTCAACACGACGGTGCTGACGGCGAACTGGATGGTGACGTTGCCGACTATGGCGTTCGCGGTGCCGATCGCCGCCCGGAACGTGCCGGCACCCGTGTCGCCCCCGTTGGTCACGCTGATCACCGTGTCCGCTCCCGCGGGCATCGCGGCCACCAGGCCGAGCGCCGTCACGGCGCACGCGAACGCTGCCATGACGCCGAGCGCCAGCCGCCTGGGTCGCAGCCGACCGGCCGGCCCACGTCGTCCCCACGCCATCGTCACCACCACGGTGTTCCCCACCTCTCCTCAGATCCGCTGATCTTACGCCCCGCGATCGAGCGACCGCCCACCGCGCGATCACGATCGACCAGCCGACGATCAGGAGGTCAGAACGCGCCTTCGATGAGCTGGATCTGGCCATCGAGGATGGCCGCCACGTCGAAGCGGATCCGGGCGGGGCGGATCGGGGTGGTCTCGAGCCAGATGGCCGCCAGCCGCCGGATCCGGTCCCGCTTGGCGTGGGTCACGGCTTCCTGGGGGGCGCCGAAGGCCAACGACGAGCGGGTCTTGACCTCGCAGAAGACGATGGTGCGCTGCTTGCGCACGACGAGGTCCAGCTCACCCTCCCGGCAGCGCCAGTTGCGGTCCAGCACCAGGTAGCCGTTGTCCTCGTACCACTGCGCGGCGAGCGCCTCGCCGGCCGCGCCGAGCGCCTGCCGGGCCGCCGTCATGACGGGTCCTGCGGAACATCCGGGGCGTCAGGAGCGCCGGGGGCGTCCGGGACGTCACTGTCGCCGAGAGCCGGGACACCATCGCCGGGGTGCAGGGCAGGCGATCCGCCCGTGCCCTCGACGAAACCGTCGCCGAGCGGGAGCTGCAGCGGCGGTTCGCCGTCGGTCAGCTCGCCGATCTCCTCGTGCGGCAGCTCCTCGATCACGACGTCCTTGAACGACAGGAGCCGGGTCGAGGGCAGGAAGCGGTTGGTGCGGAACATGTCGAGCACCCACGCATCGCGCAGCTCCACCTCGAACCAGGTGCGGCTGCCGTCGCTGCGGACCTGCACGTCGACGTGGTTGGCGAGGTACGAACGACGCTCCGTCTCGACCCAGTACGTGAACATCGGGCAGACGTCCTTGTACTCGCGATAGAGCTGGAGTTCGACCTCCGACTCGTAGTCTTCGAGATCTTCTGTGCTCAACGCCCATCCCTGGGGCACCGGGTCCGAGGACCCGACCGGTTGTCGTGGGCCGGCGTGGAGAAGATGGATCTACCCCGTCGGCGAGACCGTGACGAGCGACCGAGGTCGACTAGTCCCGCTTCTCCTTGATCTTGGCGGCCTTGCCGACGCGATCACGGAGGTAGTAGAGCTTGGCACG
>JBBQHT010000074.1:0-18870 GCA_038324235.1 Acidimicrobiales bacterium | reverse complement strand
GCCGTTGGTCCGGGCGGTCTCGAGGTTGAGCCGCAGCGCGGCGGCATCGAACGGTTCGCCGTTGTGGAAGGTCACTCCGGGCCGCACCCGGATCGTCCACGTCGTGAAGTCCGCGTTCGGGGTGATGGCCTCGGCCAGGTACGGCTGGGCGCGCAGGTCGGGGTCCACCGCCGCGAGCGGATCGAAGATGGAGTTGGCCACCACGTAGCCCGAACCGGCCCACTGGGCGCTGAAGGGGTTCCACCCAGTGCTCTCGGCGACGAGGCCGACGGTGAGCATGCCGCCGTCCTGGGGCGGTTGCGCGTCGGGTGGGGAAGTGGCCGGCGCGACGGCCGCGGTGTCTCCCGATTCGCTGCTCGACGACCCGCAGCCGGCCAGTAGGGCGGCGACCAACGCGAGTGTCAGCGCGAGCGCGACCCCGCGCGAGGTGGGCTTGTCCATGTACCGGACCGTCATGTCTCTCCCTCGCCGCCGTGCCGCCTCGTCCCGTCGCCGAACGGATCGCTCGAACGACGGAACTTTGGAATTGAATCCTAATAGTGGCAATGCGGTTGCACCAACGCGCCCGACAAGAAACCGCCCGGCGCCCACCAGCGCCTGGGCGGTCGGCACGTCAGTCCTGGTGGACAACGGCGGCCACGGCGGCGCCGAACACCTCGGTGTGGTGGTCGACCTGCGCGGCGGTCGTCGTCGGGGCCATGAGCGCCATGTTGTGGAACGGGGTCAGCAGGATGCCGCGGTTGAGCGCGTAGAGGTGGAAGAACGCATCGAGCTCGTGGTCGATCGCCGCCGCCGCGTCGCCGCCGTTGTGCGGGGGCGGACAGAACCAGTACTCGGCCCGACAGCCCAGCCGCTGGACCGTCCACGGCAGCTCGTGCGCCGCGATCACCCCGGCGACGCCGTCGGCCCATCGCACCGCGTTGGCGAACATCGACTCGTAGGCCTCGGCGGTGAGCACGTCGGTGAGGGTCGCCCGGATGGCGGCGAGCGCCAAGGCGTTGCCGGTGAGCGTCCCCCCGATCCCGGTCACGTCCGCGTCGTCGGATTCGAGGACGACGCCGCTCGCGCGCCGGGCCACGTCGTGGGTCATGCCGTAGGCACCGGCCGGGACGCCCCCTGCGATCGGCTTGCCGACCGTCAACATGTCCGGCTCGAGCCCGTGCGCGGCGGTGTAGCCCCCGGGCCCGGCGCACAGCGTGTGGGTCTCGTCGATGATCAACACCGTGTCGGTCTCGCGCGTGAGTCGGCGCAGGGCGTCGAGGAACCCGGGATCGGGCAGCACGATGCCGATGTTGGTCAGCGCCGGCTCGGCGAGCACGCAGGCCACCTCGCCCGTGCGCAACGCGGCCTCGAGCGCCGGGATGTCGTTGAACTCGACGACGACGGTCGTCTCAGCCACATCCACCTGGGGACCGACGCTGCCGGGCCGAGCCTGCACCGTGCCGTCGTCCCCGAGGATCGCGAACGTCTCGTCGACGGTGCCGTGGTAGCACCATGAGAACACGAGCACCTTCGACCGGCCGGTGATCTCACGGGCGATGCGCAACGCGAACCGGTTGGCATCGGTGGCGGACATGGCGAGCTGCCACAGCGGCAGGCCGAACCGCGACGCGAGCTCGCGGCCGACCGCCACCGCATCCTCGGTGGGCAACATGGTCGTGATGCCACGCGCGGCCTGCGCCGCGATCGCTTCGACGGTCGCCGGCGGGGCGTGCCCGCACATCGCGCCGGTGTCGCCGAGGCAGAAGTCGTCATAGGTGTGGCCGTCCACGTCGATCACGATCGACCCGTGGGCCTCCGCCGCGAACACGGGGAACGGACCGGGCCAGCGCGACATCCACGACATCGGCACACCCCCGAGGAGCGCGCCGCTCGCATCGGTGTGCAGCGCTTGTGAACGGACGTGCGCGGCGCGGAAGGCACCCACCTCGCGCGCGAACAGCTCCTGCAGGTGTCCTCGATCGACGACGGGCAGCGCGGACATGGCCTCTCCTCGCGGGCGGGGGGGTCTGGGCCGGCAGTCTGACCGGCCCACGCCGAGTGTTCACGAAAAAGCCGGTCGAACATCACCCGGACGTGGCATCACGGTCACGTGCGCTTCGTACGGTCACGCCGTCGGCTCCGTCCCTGGGGCCCGCTACCCGAGGAGAACCTCCCGTGACCTCAGCTCATCTTCGGCGCGCCCGCTCCGTCCCGAAGCGCTCGCTGGTCGTCGTCGGCGTCGCCGCCGTCGCCCTGTCGGCGTGCCATCCCAACGCCGTGGTCGGCGCCAACGACCGGGTCGCCGGCGGCACCCGCCCGAACCAGCTCTCGACCTCGTTGAGCCAGTCGATCGTGGCCCAGGGCAACATGCGCCTCGAAAACGGCACCGCCGCCGTGCCGTACTACGGGTACCTCGGCGACGGCCCCCTCGTACCCGCGGCCGGTGACTTGCCGAGCGCCAGCCACAAGGTCGAGGCGAGCAAGACCGAACCGGACAAGAACACGTACCTCGTGCTGTCGAACCAGACCGGCGGCGATCCGTCGTACAACTACGGCACGCACTTCCTCTTCCAGGGGCATGAAGGCGGCTCCCCCGGCTACATCACCCGCATCAACCTCGACGCCGACGTCGCCCACCGTGTGACGCTGCTCGGCACGCAGGACACCGACCAGGCGGACCTGCCGGACTTCGACGGCTCGACCTGGGACCCGTGGGCGCAGCGCCTGCTGCTGACGGCGGAAGGGTCGAAGGGCGGCGGCGTGTGGCAGTCGACCACCGGCCCGTCGGCCACCATCGACAACCTCACCGGCATCCTCGGTCAGGGTGGCTACGAGGGCATCCAGAACGACAGCGTCGGCAACATCTGGATCGTCGAGGACATCGGCGGCGCCAAGGGCACGGTCAACAACAAGGCGAAGCAGCAGAACAGCTTCGTGTACCGGTTCGTGCCCACGAACCCGGCCGACCTCAAGGCCGGCGGCCGGCTCGAGGCGCTGCAGGTGCAGTCCAAGGCCACGCCCGGCTCGCCGATCTCGTTCCACCCGGGCGCGGCGGACAGCGACATCCTCGGCCAGGACGCCAAGGACCTCCACGCCTACGGCAAGACCTTCACGACGTCGTGGGTGACGCTGCACGACACCGCGGTCGACGGGACCACCGCGTTCTCGGCCAACACCCTCGCCAAGACCGCCGGCGCCACGCCGTTCAAGCGGCCCGAGAACGGCGTGTTCCGGCCCGGCCTCGGCTTCACCGAGTTCTACTTCACCGAGACCGGTGACACCGATGCCAACACGCAGGCCGGCGCCGACTTCGGCGGGTTCGGGGCGGTCTACAAGCTGTCCCAGTACGCCCCCAACGCAGCGGGCGGCACGCTTTCGATGGTGTACCGCGGCGACGTGGCCCACACCGGCCTCGACAACCTGGCCTTCCGCGACAAGAACAACCTCGTGGTCGTGGAGGATGCCGGCGACGCGCTGCACGGCCAGCGCAACGCGCTCGACTCGGCCTTCGAGATCGATGTGGCGGTCAACTACGGCGTGGCCGCTGCACCTGCGCTCACCCGGGTCCTGGCTGAGGGCCGTGACGCATCGGCGACGATCGACGCGGGCTTCGCCGGCATGACCGGCTACCAGAACGACGGCGACAACGAGATCACCGGCATCCACATCTCCAACGGCGACCCCGGCCCGAGTGGCGTGCTCGGAGCGTTCGTACCCACCGTGGGCACCAACGGTTGGCGGGTCTTTTGGACCCAGCAGCACGGCGACAACATCACCTGGGAGGTCTTCAACCGCCCCGGTTGACCCGTCGCCGCCCCTTCTTCCCGCCAGCCCACCCACCCTCGGCCCCGGTCCCTTCACCGGGGCCGAGGCGCGCCCGGCGCGTGATCTCGACACGAACGTCGTCCGCGTCGGGGTCGTGCGCCCCCAAGAAGAGGTCGTGGACCTCGATGGCCAGCACCGCGAGTTGCGTCGTCGTCACCGGCGCGATCGCGTCCGGCAGCGCGCCGGCCTGGTCATCGAGGAAGGCCGCCGCGGCACGGACCGCGTCGTGCTCGGCTCGACCGGTCGGGGTGTCGTAGGTGAACTGCCAGCGCGCGGCGCGGGCGTCGATCTCCGCCTTGCCGGCCTCGGGGACCTGGCGACCCGCCGCCGGGAACACCCGGCAGTCATAGGTGCGACACGTGCGCGGCCGGTCCTCATAGATCGAGCACCGACCCTCGATCAGCATCGGGCAGTGCCCGCGCTCGTCGTAGCCGAGCAGCACGTGGCCGCGGGGCAACCCGGGGGCGGGGAAGCGCAACGCCTTGGGGATGCGGGCGAGCGTGGCCGTCTCGTCCGGACCGATGGGGATGAACTGCGAAGCCGTGCAACACGCCGTGCACCCGTCACAGGGCACCTCGGAGCCGCGCTCACCCCGCAGCGCGCCCTGCAGCTCGACCAGCCACGCCGAGAAGTCGCCCGCCGGGATGCCGTCCGCTGAGGATTCGTCCGCCGGGGGGTCGTCCGCCGGGGGGTGGTCCGCTGTGGTCACCGTGTCGGCCCGAACCGCTCGACCCGGATGCGCTCGGCCGCCACGCCGAGATCGGTGAGCAGCCCGGTCACCGTGTCCGCGAAGCCCGACGAGCCGCAGACGTACGCGGTCTGCTCCGGCCGCACGAACGGGGCGAGATCGTCGCGGGTCACGTGCCCCGGCGGCCGGGCCGAGGCGCCAGGAGGCGCCGCGCGCGTGTAGAGGACCGTGGTCTCGGGACCGACGAGCTCCCCCGCGTAGTAGAGGTCGTCGGGACGGCGCACCGATGCGACGAGATGCACCAGGTCGGGCCGGTCGGTCTCGCGGGCCAACCGCAGCATCGCCATCAGCGGCACGATGCCTGAGCCCCCGCCGACGAGAAGCGCCGGCGACGCGGCATCCCACACGAACCACCCCCCGATCGGGCCACGGACCTCGAGCTCGTCGCCCACGTCGACCACGTCGTGCAGGAACGACGAGACCTCACCGTCGGGGAGCCGCTCGACCGTCAGCTCGATGCGCGTCGGGTCGGTGGGCGCGGACGCGACCGAGTATGAGCGCGCGGCGGTGTAGCCGTCGGGCGCGACGAGGCGCACGACGTAGTGCTGGCCGGCCAGGCGCGGCCCAGGTTGGTCGAGCACCAGGCGAAACGTCTTGGTCCGAGCGGTCTCGACGATGATCGCCTCGACCCTCGCGGCCTGCCACCCGCTGACGGCGGGCGGACTCACGATCGGCGTGCTGGCGGTCATGGGTCAGTCTCCCTGGTAGCGCTGCTCGAGCCAGGGGTCGCCACGATCGTGGTAGCCGTTCTGCTCCCAGAACCCCGGCTCGTCGTGGTCGGCCAGCGTCAGACCCGCGACCCACTTGGCGCTCTTCCAGAAGTACAGGTGCGGCACGAGCAGGCGAGCCGGACCACCGTGGGGGACGCTGAGCGGCTCGTCGTCCGCCTCCCACACGACCCAGGCCTGGCCGCCGGTGACGTCGGCCAAGGGCAGGTTGGTCGTGTAGCCGGTGTGCGAGAACGCCATCACGTGGGTCGCCTCGGGCCGGGGGCCGACCGCCTCCAGCAAGGTGTCGACCGAGACGCCGGCAAAGGACACGCCCAGGCGCGACCAGGTCGTGACGCAGTGGATGTCGCCCTCGTACCGCGAGCCCGGCAGGGCGTGGATCTCATCCCACGTCCACACCGTCTCGCGCTCGACGAGACCTCGCACCGTGAAGGTCCACGTGTCGGTCGGCAGGGTCGGCGTCGCTTCGGCCGTGAGCACCGGCCAGTCGTCCCCGGCGTCGTACTGGCCGGGCGGCAGGCGCTCGTCGCGCGGCCCCCGCAACCGGCCCATGAACCCTCGAGTCGTCATCGTCCCACCGTAGCCAGGTGGTCGTGCACCGAGCGGACCGCGCTCGATCCCTCGCCCACCGCCGCCGCCACCCGCTTGAGCGAACCGTGACGCACGTCGCCGGCCGCGAACACGCCCGGGCGCGAGGTCTCGAACGGCAGCGGCTCGCGCCCCGCGAACCCCGATTCGACGCCGTCGGGCAACGCTCGGTCGGTGAGCACGAAGCCCTTGGCGTCGAGCGCCACCGCACCTCCCAACCACGCGGTCGCCGGCTCGGCCCCGATGAAGCAGAACACGCCCGCGCACCTCATCGTGCGGCGCTCCCGCGTGGGCGTGTACTCGAGTGTCACCGCCTGCAGGTGCGTCTCACCCGCCAGCTCCCGCACCTCGGTGCGCCCGAGCAGTTCGATGCGGGGGTCGGCGTCGATGCGCTGGATGAGGTAGTCGGACATGGTCGCGTACAGGTCGTCGCGGCGGATGACGATCGAGACGCGGCTCCCCTGCTGGGCGAGGTAGATCGCCGCCTGACCCGCCGAGTTGCCGCCGCCGACCACCACGACCTCTTGGCCGTTGCAGGCCCGCACCTCGAGATCAGTGGCGGCGTAGTACACCCCGGCCCCCTCGAACCGCTCGAGGTCCTCGACCGCCAGGCGCCGGTAGCGGGCGCCCGACGCGATGATCGTGGCGCGGGTTGCGATCTCGCTGCCGTCGGCGAGCTGCAGCACGATGGTCCCGAGGTCCGAGCGCAACCCGGTGACCGCGCAGGGGCTGTTCAACCGCGCCCCGAGGCGTTGCGCCTGGATCGCCGTGCGGTTCACCAGCTCATCGCCCGAGATGCCGTTGGGGAAGCCGGCGTAGTTCTCGATCCGCGAGCTCGCTCCCGCCTGGCCCCCGATGGCCACGGCGTCGAGCGACACCGTGTTGAGGCCCTCGGACGCCCCGTAGACCGAGGCGGCCAGCCCAGCGGGGCCGGTGCCGATCACGACCAGGTCGAACAGGAAGCCCGGTGGGCTGTGGAACGTGAGGCCGAGCTCGTCGGCAAACGCACCGGTGGTGGGGCGCCGCAGCAGCCCGGTCGGGGTGATGACCACGGGGATGTCCCGGGGGCGCAGACCCAGACCGGCGAGGTACACCTCCTGGTCCTCGACGTCCTCGAGGTCCACCCAGGTGTGGATGAGGTGGGAGTGCATGGCGAACGAGCGCAACGCCATCGCCTCGGGCGAGAACCGCGACCCGATGATCCGCACCGCCTGCGCGCCGTCGCCCGCCATGAGCACCTCGCGGCGGGCTTCGAGCGCCCGGAAGATGACGTCGGCCAGCGTCGGCCGTGAGGTCATGAGCCGGCGGAAGTCCGCCGGGGCGATCTCGAGCACGCGGCCGGCGGTGGCGGCGCGGGCGCTGAGCAGGGCGCGCTGGCCCGTGAGCAGGCTGAGCTCGCCGAGGAAGCGACCGGGGCCGTGGGTCACGATCACGATGTCGGCCTCGCGGTCGTGGCGGACGATGTCCACCTCGCCGTCGAGCACGACGAAGAACCCGGGTTCGTCCTCGCCGGCCCGGAAGAGCAGCTGTCCCCCGGTCACGGCGCGCTCGGTCCCGAACGACGCGAGCTCAGCGAGCTGCTCGGCGTCGAGCGTGGCGGCGGCGACATCGGACAGGACAGCCGGGGAGGGGGCGGGATCCATCTCGTGAGTATCGCCGATGAGTTCGCGAATCGCGTAGCGTCAGAGCACGGACCACCCCACCCTCTGGAGGACCGATCCATGACTGTGCTCGACCCCCCGCCCACGTTCCGGACCGATCTCGAGCCCGTCGGCGACGAGACCCCTGCCGATCTCAGCGGCCCGACGCTGCTCGTCGGCACCCGCAAGGGCGCCTGGCTGCTCGCCGCCGACGCCGCCCGGCGCACCTGGGCGATCACGCCACCGATGTTCCTCGGCCACATCGTCCAGCACCTCGTGCTCGATCCTCGCGACGGGCGGACCCTGCTGCTCGCCTCCAAGACCGGGCACCTCGGGCCGACGCTGTTCCGCTCGACCGATCTGGGGGTGACGTGGACCGAGGCCACGCAGCCGCCGAAGTTCCGGCCGGGCGACGCGCACGGCCGCAGCGTCCGCACGGTCTTCTGGCTCACGCCCGGCCACCCGGACGAGCCGGGGGTCTGGTACGCCGGGGCGTCGCCCCAGGGGCTGTTCCGCACCGCCGACGGCGGCGACACCTGGGATCCGGTCGACGGCTGGAACGACCATCCGCAGTGGGGCACGTGGGCGGAGTGGCCCGACACCGAGGGCACCCCCGACGGGTCGATGCTGCACTCCGTGCTCGTCGATCCCCGCGACGCCGGCCACCTGTACCTCGGGCTGTCGGGCGGTGGCGTGTTCGAGTCCACCGACGGGGGCGCCGACTGGCACCCGCTCAACGCCGGGTGCGCGGCCGACTTCATCCCCACCCCCGATCCGCCGTTCGGCCACGATCCGCACTGCGTCCGGATGCACCCCCTCGATCCGGACCGCCTCTACCAGCAGAACCACTGCGGCATCTACCGCCTCGACCGGCCCGGCGACCGCTGGGACCGCATCGGCGACAACATGCCCGACGCGATCGGCGACATCGGGTTCCCGATCGAGCTGCACCCCCGCGACCCCGACACGGCCTGGGTGTTCCCCATGGACGGCACCGACGTGTGGCCCCGCACCAGCCCCGACGGTCGCCCCGCGGTCTACGCCACCCGTGACGGCGGCGCGTCCTGGTCCCGCCAGGACGTCGGCCTTCCCGCCCGCGGCTGGTTCACGGTCAAGCGCCAGGCCATGACCACCGACGAGCACGACCCGGTCGGCCTGTACTTCGGCACGACCAGCGGCGAGCTCTGGACGAGCGCGGACGAAGGCGCGAGCTGGCGGCGCATCGCGGCGAACCTGCCCGAGATCTACTCCGTGGAGGTCGCGTGATCGTCCGCATCCCGACGCCGTTGCGCTCCTACACGGGCAACGCCGCCCGGGTCGGGGCCACGGGCGCCACCATCGCAGAGCTGGTCACGGACCTCGACCGCCAGTATCCGGGCCTCGGCTTCCGCATCGTCGACGAGCAGGACCAGCTCCGGCCGCACATCGTCGTGTGGGTCGGCGAGGACCGGTGCCGCGACCTGTCCCGTGCGCTCGCCGGTGTGAACGAAGTGACGATCATGCAGGCGCTGTCCGGAGGCTGATCGTCGACCACCCCGGTGACGCGGGTGCCATCATGGCCACCTTCGTTCCGGTTCGCACCCGTGGAGGCGCCATGCAGGTCAACGAGTTGCTGGTCGAGTTGTTCGGTCGGGTGACGGGCCACGTCCACTCAGTCGTGGAAGGCCTCGACACCGAGGCGCTGCTCGCCGACCCCGAGTCCGGTTCCAACCCGATCGGCTGGCTCATCTGGCACCTCACCCGCGTGCAGGACCACCACCTCGCGGAGCTCGAGGAGCGCGACCAGGTGTGGGTCGAGGGCACCTGGGCGGCCCGGTTCGGCCTCGATCCCGACCCGCACAACCTCGGCTACGGCCACACCGCCGCGCAGGTCGCCGAGGTGCGCCCGGAGAGCCCGCAGGTGCTGCTCGACTACTACGCCGCGGTCGAGGCCCGCATGACCCAGTTCCTCACGGCGACGACCGCCGCCGACCTGGACCGCGTCGTGGATCGCCGTTGGGACCCGCCGGTCACGCTGGCGGTCCGGCTCGTCAGCATCGCCGATGACGACATCCAGCACGCCGGCCAGGCGGCCTACGTGAAGGGCCTCCTGGCGCGGCGCTGACGATCCGGTCGGCCCGGCGCTACTTCTCGATGCTGCCCTTGTCGCAGGCCGGGCCGCGGGGCCGGGGGAAGTTGCGCTGATCCGGGCCGACGCACGTGGTCGGGCCTGTGTTGATCACCGTGCTGGCGTTGGCCGGCATGTGCGTCGGCGCCCAGCCACCGTTGTTGGCGAGCGGCCCGAGCAGGGCGCTCACGTTCTGGGTGTCACCCGTGCCGGTGAACCCGCACGTGGCGTCGGAGCCCAGGTTGTAGCCGGCCGAGCTGAGCCCGCCGCCCGGAGCGGCGCACCCGGTGCCGGTGAGCTGGTCGGCCACGATCGTGTTGCGGAACGAGACCGCCGCCGCCGTCGGCGACAGCACGGTGGCGCCCGCGGACGCGCTGTTCTTGGTGATCGTGGATGAGGTGACCGTGGTTGCGCCGCTGATCGCGACCAGCGCCGATCCGGTCGGTGCGGTGTTGCCCGACAGGGTCGACGTGGCGATGGTCGCGGTGCCGTCGTTGGCGACCGCCCCGCCGCGCACCGACGCCGTGTTCGCGTCGTAGGTCGACCGGCTGATCACCAGCGTGCCGAGGTTGTACACCCCGCCGCCCTCAGGGGCGGAGTTGGCCGTGACCCGGGTGTCGACGAAGGTGGCGGTGCCGTTGGTCGCCAGACCGCCGCCCTGCAGGGTCGCGGTGTTGCTCGCCATGTTCGCCTTCGTGACCATGACCGTCGACGGGGACAGCGAGCCGATGCCGCCACCGCGAGGCGCCGTGTTGCTGGCGACGATCGCCCGGTCCACCGTCAGCTGCCCCTGCGCAGTCGCGGCCACGAGTCCGCCACCGATCACCGATGCGGTGTTGCTGATCACGGTCACCGAGTCGAGCAGCGTCGTGCCCAACGCCGCGGCGCCACCGCCGTAGCTGGCGGTGTTGCCGCTGAGGACGCCGCGGTTGAGCACGGTGGTCCCGCCCAGGGTGCCGAGGCCGCCACCGATGAAGCCGACGCTGTTGGTCAGGTTCACGTCGGTCAGCGTGGCGGTGCCGCCGTCGTTGAACAGCGCGCCGGCACCGGCGACGGTGCCGTTGACCACGGTGCCGTTGGTGACGGTCAGCTCGGACATGCTGAGCGTGTGCGCGCCCACCAGGTGGAAGCCACGGTCGAGGCCCCCGGCGTTGACGGTCGATCCCTGCCCGACCACCACGGTGTTGTCGGTGAGGTCGAGGTCGCCGGTGACGGCGCCGTCCTCATCCGCGCCGGGTCGCGTGAGCGTGTAGATCTGGCGCGGGGCGAGCACGATCGCATCATCACCCGGCAGCGCGTTGGCCTCCATGACCGCGGCCCGCAGCGAGCAGCGACCCGCGGCGTCGGCGCAGGTGCCGTCACCGGGGGCGACATCGACGGTGTCGGTGGTCGCATCCACGTGGTGAGCGCGGCGCACAACCAGGCGCACGCGGTCAGGCAGGTACTGCACCTCCAGGTAGGCCCGGTTGGGCAGCTGCACGCCCGAGACCTTGCCGAACGCACCCGTCATGGAACCGGCCGTCCAGACGTCGAACGACTGGCCGGGCACCGGCGTGAATCCGTTGCGCAGGCCCACGACGAGCTGCTGGAGCTGGAGGCGGATCGGGCCGGCGACGACCAGCTGGTCGTAGGTGCCGGCGCTCGAACCGGGCAGCGGGGTCGGCGTGGTCCCGCCGAGCAGGAACCGGTACTGGCGGTCGTTGCCGTGCACCGTGTCGCACCCGACCATGATCTTGACGCTCGCCGAGGCGAACCCGCCGCGCCCGTCGGTGATCGTGTAGTTGAACACGTCGTAGCCGCTGAAGTCGGTGGGCGGGGTGTACTGCAGGGTGTTGCCGACCTTGATCACGGCGCCGCCACCGGCAGACACCGCGTCGAACGCGGTGATCGTGAGCGGGTCACCGTCAGGGTCGGAGTCGTTGTCCAACGGCGAGACCGTGACGGAGCTGTTCGAGCACGTGGCCACGACATCGGTGACCGCGATCGGCGGGCTGTTGGGCCGGTCGTAGCCGAAGTCCTGGTTCAGGTTGGACTGGCCGGCCAGGAGCGTGACCTGCGAGGTGGAGTTGCCCCCGCCGTCAGGATCACCGGTGTTGACGGTGAGCGTCGGCGGGACGGTGGCGGTGAGCACGTCGACCCGGAAGAGACCAGCCGGCAGGTTGGGCACACCCCAGATGCCCGAAGCGTTCGTGGTCGCGGCGTAGGTCTGATCGTCGGCTGTGCCGAGCACGCCATCGCGCCCGGCCCACGTGACGGTCAGATCGACGTTGGGGATGCCGACCTCGCCGTTGTCGAAGATGCCGTTGTGGTTGGCGTCGGCCCACACCAGATCACCCAGCGCGCCCGAGCCGCGGTAGCCGAAGTCCTGGTTCAGGTTCGTCTCGCCGGTCGTGAGCGTCAGCAGCGACACCGACGGGGTGGCGGTGCCGTCGGCATCGAAGGTCGGGATGGTGAGCCCGGCGGGGAGCGACGCGGTGTTGACCGTGACGCGGTAGTTGCCGGCCGGCAGGTTGGTGACCGAATAGAGCCCGCCGGCACCGGTCGTGGTCGGGAAGCTCACGTCGTCGCCCGTGCCGAGTACGCCGTCGGGACCGGCCCACAGGACCGTGACGCCCACGCCGCTGATGCCCTCGCCCGGGTCGGCCACGCCGTTGTTGTTCTTGTCGTTGAAGACCGTGTCGCCGATGACGCCGGTGCCGCGGTAGCCGAAGTCCTGCGCCAGGTTCGCCTCACCGGTGGCGAGGGTCAGCGCGGCAGTCGAGTCGTTGCCGCCGTCGGGATCGACCGTGTTGGTGAGGCCGAGGCTCGTGATCGGCCCTGCCGTCGTGACCGTGACCCGGTAGCTGCCGGCCGGGAGGTTGGTGGCGAGGTAGGTGCCCGACGCGTCGGTGGTCTTGGGCGTGCTGACATCGTCACCGTTGCCGAACACGCCGTCGGGGCCGGCCCACAGCACGGTCACCGGCACGTTGTTGATGCCCTCACCGACATCGGGCGTGCCGTTGCCGTTGAGGTCGTTGAAGATCGTGTCGCCGATCGAGCCGGTGCCGCGGTAGCCGAAGTCCTGGGCGAGGTTCGACCCGCCCGCGGGCAGATTGGCCACGATCGAGGTCGAGTTGTTGCCACCGTCAGGATCGACCGAGTTGCCCAGGCCGAGCGTGGCGATCGGCCCGGTGGTGTCGACGGTGACCCGGAAGCGGCCGGCCGGCAGGTTCGTCGCGTTGTAGATGCCGGATGCGTTCGTGACGGTCGGGAACGAGAAGTCATCCCCGGTGCCGAGCACGCCGTCGGGACCGGCCCAGACCACGGTGACGGTGACACCCGCGATGCCTTCACCGGGATCCGGCACGCCGTTGCCGTTGAGGTCGTTGAAGATCGTGTCGCCGATCGTGCCGGTGCCGCGGTAGCCGAAGTCCTGCGCGAGGTTCGCCTGGCCCGCGGTCAACGACAGCGTGGAGGTCGAGTTGTTGCCACCGTCGGGGTCGACCGTGTTGGTCAGGCCGAGCGTGGTGATCGGCCCGGCGGTCGTGACGGTGACCGAGAAGCTGCCCGCCGGGAGGCCCGAGGCCAGGTAGAGGCCCGAGGCGTCGGTCGTGGTGCTGATCGTCTTGTCGTCGGCGTTGCCGAGCACGCCGTCAAGGCCGGCCCAGCGGACCGCGACCGGCACGGTGCTGATGCCCTCACCCGCATCGGGCGTGCCGTTGCCGTTGAGGTCGTTGAAGATCGTGTCGCCGATCGAGCCAGTGCCGCGGTAGCCGAAGTCCTGGTTGAGGTTCGTGGCACCAGCCGCGAGGCTGACGTCCGCGGTCGAGTTGCCACCGCCGTCGGGATCCACGGAGTTCACGGTGAGCCCGGCCGCCGTGATGGCGGTGGTCGTGACGGTCGTGCGGAAGTTGCCCACCGGCAGGCGGGTCACGCCCCACGTGCCGGTCGCGTCGGTCGTGGTCGTGTAGGTGAGATCGTCACCGGTGCCGAAGACACCGTCGGGGCCGGCCCAGATCACGTCGACCGGGATGGCGTTGAGGCCCTCCCCCGTGTCGAACGTGCCGTTGTTGTTGGCGTCGTAGAACACCTTGTCGCCGAGCGTGCCGAACTGCACCGGCGTCGTGTCGGTGGAGGTGTTGTCGGCCGGGTTGACGTCGACCCAGCTGGCCTGGTCGTCCGCGATCGTCGTGGTGTTCGACAGCTGCGTGGGCCCGGCGGGGAACGGCACGACCGCGCGCACCACGAACGTCGCGCTCCCGGTGGCCGCCGGTGCCAGCGTGCCGATCGCGAGCGTGCACACGGTGCCGCCCACGGAGCCGTCAGCGCACGACCAACCTGCGGTCGAGCCCGCGGCCACGAAGGTCGAGTTGGTCGGCACGGTCTCGGTGAGCACCACACCGGTCGACACGATCGGACCGTTGTTGGCGTAGTTGATCGTGTACGGGACGGTGGCGCCCGGGGTGACCGAGGCCCCGCCGTCGGACTTGGTGACCGCGAGGTCGACGCGGCGGACTGTGACCGTGGCGGATGCCCCGGTGACGCCCGGCAGGCTGGAGGTCACCGTGTTGGTGAGCACCTTGCCCTGCGTGTTGCCCGCCACCTGCTGGGTGAGCGCCTGGTATTGGATGATGAACGAGTCGTTCGCCGGGTTGTTGTCCGCGACGACCGTGGCACCCCCCGGGAAGGCGAACAGCAGGTTCTGGCCCGCGGTCGAGACGCCGGGAGCGGCGACCGTGCCGTTGAAGCCGGTCGTGTCGAGCACCGTGGAACCGACCACGAAGTTCGTGCCGGCCGGCAGCACATCGGTGAGGGTGAACGCCGGCGTCGTGCCCTCGGGCAGGGTGACCGTGATGGCGTACGTGGCGGTCTCGCCGGGAACGACGTCGGTCCCGGAGGTCTGGGGCTTGTCGGTCGCCGTGACTGCCTTGGCCAGCTTCTCGTTGCCGAAGGTCACGTTGACGGTGCCGGCACCGAGGTAGTCGTTGGGCGAGGTGCCCGAGCCGGTGCGCTCGCCGGTGCTCGAGCCGGCGGCCCCCGGCGGGCTCGAGCCCGTCGGGTTCGGCGTGGTGCCCGAGGTGCCAGGCAGGCTGGTCCAGGTGGCGTTCGCGGTGTTGGCGATGATCGCCCCGGGAGCGCTCGTGCCGTTGACGATGACCGGCACGGTGATCACGATCGACGCGTTCTTCGCCAGGCTCGTGGCCGCGATGTCAATGGCCGACCCGACCGAGCTGTCCACGACACCGGTGCCGCCGACGATGGTGATGGCGCCGTTGCGGGTCACCCCGGCGGGGAGCGTGTCGAGGATGCGCAGGTCGAACGCGGGCGAGGTGGTGTTGGTGTTCGCGTTGGTGACGGTGATCGTGTAGTTGAACGTGTCGTTCTGATCCACCGTGGCCGGGGCGTCGCTGGTCTTGGCGACGGTGATCGCCGGTTCGGCGACGCCGACGTTCACCACCGCGGAGGTGGACAGCGTCGTCGTGCCGGTCCGGGGCCGGAAGTCGTTGCCCAACAGCGCTGACGTGTCCTGGTTGGTCAGGTCGTTGCGCATGAACGCGTTGAACTCGACGACGACGAACTCCTGGTTGGCGTCGTTGTCCGGGTTGGTCACGGTGCCGAGGTTGAACACGGGATCCGAGCCGCTGACGAAGACGCCGCCGGTGATCGCGGCGTTCGGGATCACGAAGGTCGGCACGATCGATCCGATCGTCGTCTCGTCACCGACCACGGTCAGCCCGGGCCCGCTGATCGTGGGATCCGACGAGCTCATGGTGCCGGCCGAGGAGACGAAGGCGAGCTTGGCGGTGTTGTCGTTGGTGAACTGGAGCCCGGTCGGGAGCCGGTCCTGGATGTTGAACAGCGGGGTGGCGCCTTCGGGGTACTGGGTGACCAACCGGTAGCGCACGACCTCGCCGATGGCGAGGCGCTCCACGGGCGGCGGACCGCCGGTGGCGCCTGTCGCGGCCTCGGAGGTCGACGTGATGGTCTTGACCGGCGTCGTCGGCACGGTCAGGGCCTTGTTCGCGGTGAGTGCGTAGTCGTTCAGCGCCCCACCGACGCCGTCCGCTCCGGTGCGCTCACCGGTCGCCGACCCGGCGACACCCGCGGTAGAACCGGTGGCGTTGGGCGTGGTGCCGATGACCCCGGGCAGGCTCGTGAACGTGGCGTTCACCGTGTTGGTGTTGGTCCCGGCGGGGATCGTGGCGGCGAGCGTGACCTGGTAGTCGATCTGGACACGGCCACCGGCGGGAATCGTGGCGACGGAGACGTCGACGTTGTTGCCCGCGCTGTTGTTGGTCGCCGTCGCGGCGCCGCCGGTGAGCGTGATCGTGATCGGACCGGTCAGGGTGAAGAGCGTGGCGTTCATGAAGTCGGTGACGCGCACGTCGAACGCCGTTGCGGCCGGCGACGCCGAGTTGGTGTACTGCACCCGGTAGGTGATGACGTCTCCGGCATCGCCGGTGGTCGCGGAGGCGGGCGCGAAGGCCTTGCTCAGCGTGCCACCCGGCTCGCGCACCGTCTCGGTCGGGCCGGTCGCGGTCGACAACGCCACTCCGCCCACGAGCACCTGCGCCTGGTTCTGCAGGGTCACCAGCGCCTGGTTCCCCGTGGTGTTGCTCACGATGGCGTTGTACTCGACGACGACGAACTCCTGGTTCGTGTCGTGGTCGGCATTGGTGGTGTCGCCGAACGAGAAGATCGGATCGGTCCCATCCACGAACGGGCCGCCGCTGATCGCGCCCCCGGGCAGCACGAAGGTGGGGGTGATGCCCGCGACGGTGGTCTCGTCACCGGTGACTGCGAGCCCAGGGCCCGACAGCGTCGAGGAGGACAGCCCGCCGTTGGCGACGAAGGCCACCTTGGTCGTGCTGTCGTTCAGGTAGGTGAACCCCGCGGGGAGCAGATCCTTGATCTGCAGGTTGGTCGCGGCGCCTTCGGGCAACCGGACCTGGACCCGGAACCGGGCGATCTCGCCGATCACCACGTTGTTGGCCGTAGTCGAGGCCTCGGAGGTGGTGACGAGCGTCTTGGCCGGGGCCGGCGAGGCGATCGTGGCGCTCGCCGGATCGGTGAGCGTCGTCGGGTTGGAGCCGGTGGGGTCGAGGATGTTGGCGCACCCCCCGGTGCCACAGCCGCGGTACTCGAACAGCGTGGCCGTGTTGACCAGCACCTGGGCCGGCTGCACGGCGGCAGTGGCCTGCAGGTCGTACGTGATGATCGCCAGGTTGCGCCCGGTGGTGTCCAGGCACGGGTCGGCGGCGAGGGTCTTGACGCAGGCGTCGATGGCCCCATCCGGGATGGCGGTCGGGCCCGGATCGGTGAGCTGGATGCCACCGGCGGGGTCGAAGAAACCCGTGCCGACGTTCGTGAACGGCATGGTTGCACCCGTGCCGTCGGTGACGGTGAAGTTCAGGCCGGCACCGCTGCCCGGGATCGCGAAGCCCGCGGGCAACGTGTCGCGCAACTTGGTGTTGAAGGCGCCGTGCACGCCTTTGCCTGTGTTCTCCACGACCACCGAGAAGGAGACGAGGTCGCCACCGTCGATGTTGGTGACGTTGGCGTTGATCGGCGTGGTGGCGAGGCCGCTGGAGCTGACCGTGCCGGCGAAGCGGAACCCGGCCGAACCGGGTGCGGTGACCGGCAGGTTCGCCGCCGGGGCGACCGCGGCGCTGAACACGGCGGCGGGCTGGTTGGTGGCCACCACGCCCTTCTTGATGTTCAGCACCGGCTCGGTCCGCACGACCTGGACGATCGCGTCCGCGGTCAGCGTGCCGGTCGTGCCGAACTGCGCGGCCCGGACCTGGTTGGTGTGCAGGAGCCCGTCGATGAACGCCGCGCTGCTGGCTGTGACGGTGAAGAGGATGTCGGTCGTCGAGGCCACCGGCGGGACCGCGGCGAAGGCCGGGAAGGTCCAGGCGACGCTGTTGGCGGTGGCGTCGGTGGCTTGAGTGGGCACGCTGCCGGACAGGGCGCGGTACGTGTCGGTCGGCCCGAACTGGGCGTGGCCGGGCGCCGGGGCGGTGCCGTTGGTGACGTCGTCGAAGGTGGTCATCTCGCCGGCGACGAACATCGGCAGCGGCAGGAAATCGGTGAACACCATGCCGTTGGTGCGGCTGAGCGGCAGGACGTAGGTGAACCGGTAGGTGACCCGATCGCCCGCCGCCACGTTGTAGGGAGCGGTCACGGCGGTGTTGCCGTTGATGGCGTAGACGGTCTTGACGAGGGAACCCTGCGGGATGACGACCGAGGCGCTGGTGTCGTCGGTGACGCTGTTGCCGGTGCTGGCCTGCGTGGCCGGGTTGAGGTTGAGACCGGTCACCGTGGCGGTGTCGCCCAGCGTGTCGCCTTCGAGCACCGGCTGGCCCGTGACGTTGTAGAGGTTGTTGATGGTCGTGCGGAACTTGATGGTGGCGGTCGTCGCCCCACCGTTGAAGGTGGTGCAGTTGGGGGCAGGGCCACCGGTGCCGGCGTCGGGGATGCACCCACCGATGAAGCGCCGGTTCTGCCCGAGCGTCGTCCACTGGTTCGAGACGTTGAACGTGAGCGTGGTCGGGCCGGCGCCGACGGGCAGCGGCGCGTTGGCCGGCGCGAAGCCCGCCGTCGGGTTCGTGGTGCCGTGCTGGGTGCGGGTCAGGGTCGGGACGAACGAGCCCTGCAACGTCTGCCCGTCGCCGACCACGTCGGACACGACGACGTTGTCCCACGAGAAGTAGTCCGAGGCCTCGAGTTGGATCGTGTACTCGAGCACGTGGCCCGGAGCGACGACCCCGCCGGTGAGATCGACCACCGACTTGCGCGTGGTCAGCGACTGGAGCTGCAATGGCACGACGGCCGACGTCGCGGTGACGTTGTTGGTGCCGGCGGGATCGCGGGTGTCGATCGGCGTCCAGTTGGCGAGCGCGCTGGCCTGGTTGTTGGCGTTGGTGAACGAGCCCGTCGTCGCGTTGATGACTGCCGCGCCGTTCGCGTCGAGCCTCGGCGCGAAGAAGTTGACAGTGAACGACGCGTCGTTCGCACTGGCTGTCCCCGTCACCGTCGGAAAGGCGATGACCAACGAGTTGCCCGGTGCGTTGCTCGGCACGCCGGCGGTAGGAGTGGAAGTGGCCGTGCCCGTGCCGGGGCTGATCCCGCTGACGGACAGGAACGCGAGGTTGTTCGGGATGGCGTCGGTCAGACGGAGGTTCGTGAGGGTCTGGCCGGTCGCGATGTCGGCGGTGATCGTGTACGACTTCGGGAAGTTGGGCCCGGTCGAGGTCTCCCCCTCGGGGCAGT
>JBBQHT010000073.1:0-18899 GCA_038324235.1 Acidimicrobiales bacterium | reverse complement strand
GGCCCAGATCCTCAACCTGCTCGAAGACATGAAGAAGCGCTACGGCCTCACGATGGTCTTCATCGCCCACGACCTGGCGGTCGTCAAGAACGTGAGCGACCGGGTCGCGGTCATGTACCTCGGCAAGCTCTGCGAGGTGGCGCCCCCGAACGACCTGTACAACAAGCCGGCCCACCCTTACACGGCCGCCCTGCTCGGCTCGATCCCGGTGCCCGACCCGAGCTACCGCCCCAGCGAGGAGAGCACGCTCGGCGGCGAGATCCCGTCGCCGGTCGCCCCGCCGAGCGGCTGCCGGTTCCGCACCCGCTGCCCGCGTGCCCAGGACATGTGCGCGCAGGTCGAGCCGAAGATGCGCCAGATCGGCCTCGGCCACTACGTGGCCTGCCACTTTCCGCTCGACGTCTCGGAGGGCCCCGGCGCCAAGGCGTCGGCTGCCAAGTAGGTCCGGTGGCGGGGGTTGAGGACGAGGCGAGTGGCCCGGCGAAGCGCACCCGGCTCGATCCAGGACAACGACGCGAGCAGATCGTCGATGCGGCCGAGCGCGTGTTCGAGGGGCACGACCCCAGCGAGGTCACCTTCGAGCAGGTCGCGGAGGAAGCGCACGTGTCGCGCGCCTTGGTCTACAACTACTTCGGCGACCGCGGCGGCCTGATCGCGGCGGTGTACCTGCGCTGCTTCGAGCGCCTCGATGTGGCGCTGCTCGGTGCGTTCGCCACGAACCGCAGCGGCCAGGACCAACTCCGGGCGATCATCGCGGTGTACCTGGACTTCGCGAACGACCACGCGTCGGTGTGCCAGCTGATCAGCGCGGCCGAGGCCAACATGCACCCGCTGATCCAGAACGCGCGGCGCCAGCGCTACGAGCGCATGGCGACGCACTGGGACAACACGCCCGAGGGGCGCCTGCTCGCGCGGGTGATCGTGAGCATGCTCGAAGGGGCCGTCCTGGACTGGTTGGACGGGCCGATGTGCGATCGCGCCCGTACCGAGGACGTGCTCTTCGCGCTCCTCTGGTCGGGATTGTCGGGCCTCGGTGACCACGGCATCTCACTTCCACGCTGACCGCGTGCCAACATGGCCGGATGGCAACACCACCAGCGATGGAAATCGACCTCACCAAGATCTACACCGTCTCGATCGCGACCGATCGCGGCACGATCGTCATGGACCTCGACCCCCAGCTCGCGCCGAAGTCGGTCAACAACTTCGTGCACCTGGCCAAGGCGGGCTACTACGACAACCTCACGTTCCACCGGGTCGAGCCCGGCTTCGTGATCCAGGGCGGATGCCCCGAGGGCAGCGGCCGCGGCGGCCCCGGCTACAAGTTCGAGGATGAGCCCGTGCAGGGCGAGTACGTCCAAGGGGCGGTGGCCATGGCCAACGCCGGGCCCAACACGAACGGCTCGCAGTTCTTCATCTGCCTCAAGGACCTCGGCGGCGGCCTGGCCAAGAACTACAACCTCTTCGGCCACGTCACCAGCGGCATGGATGCGGTGCTGGCCACCCAGAAGGGCGACGTCATGAAGTCGGTCAACGTGCGCGAGCGTCCCCGCCCCGAGTGACCGCCACCCGGTCGGATCTGCCTCTCCTGCGGTTCGTCGCCGCGCCGGGTTCGCCCCCGGCGCGGCCGGCGGACCCGACTCTCCTGGACCCCTCGTTCCCGACCTCGTCCAGTCCGACCTCGTCTGGTCCGGGTTCGTCTGGTCCGGGTGGATCGCGCGTGGTGCGACCCGCCGTCGGCGACCATGGGGGCGCGCGCCGGTCCGACGGTCGGGATGACGGTCGGGCCGACGCCAGCGTCGAGCTCGACGTCGCGGGCGATGTCGACGTGACGCTCACCGTCGGGATGCACCGCGTCGGCGGGCGTGACCCGTCCGTGCGCCTGGCCGACTCCGGCGTCTGGCGCGCCACCCGCACGCCCGCGGGTCCGGCCACGGTCGTGGTCACGACGACCGCTCACGGTCGCGCACCCGGTCCGGTCCCGCGCATCGAGCGCACCGTGTTGGGGGTGCGCGCCTGGGGACCCGGCGCGGCCTGGGCCGTCGCGCACGCCGCCGAGCTCGTCGGCGACCACGACGACCCGTACGCGTTCGCACCTCCGGTCGGGCTCGTGCGCGACCTGCATCACCGCCACCTCGGTCTGCGCATCGGGCGCACCCGCGCGCTGATGGACCTGCTCATCCCCACCATCCTCGAGCAGAAGGTCACGACCATCGAGGCGCACCGCGCCTACCACGGGCTGGTGCGGGCCTTCGGTGAGCCGGCCCCGGGCCCGGCGGGCGCATGGGCCCTGCGGTTGCGACCCGATCCGCAGCGCCTGGCGGGGCTCGCCTACCACGACCTGCATCGCTTCGGCATCGAGCGCCGTCGGGCCGAGACCATCCTGCGCGTGTGCCGGCGAGCCGAGCGGCTCGACTCGCTGGCGGCCGGGCCGATCACGGCGGAGACCGGGCGTGAGGCCCAGCGGGTGCTCGAGACGATGCCGGGCATCGGACCCTGGACCACGGCCATCCTCGCCCAGCAGGTGTTCGGCGACCCCGACGCGGTGATCGTCGGTGACTACCACCTGCCCAACATCGTGGCGTTCAACCTCGCGGGCGAGGCCCGGGCCGATGACGCCCGGATGCTCGAGCTGCTCGAGCCGTACCGCGGTCAACGGGGCCGCGTGGTGCGCCTGCTGGCCCTCGGGGGCCGCCACGCGCCTCGCCGAGGTCCCGGCCTCCCGATCCGCTCGTTCGCCCGCTACTGAGCCAGGACGACGTCAGTCCTTCGAGGCGACGGCGTTGGGCGTGACGTTCATCTTGGGGACGTACGCCTCGGCCTCGACCTCGCGGGCCTCGTTGCCCTGCTCGAGGCGCAACGCATCACGGCACTCGTAGCACGGGCCGTAGAAGCGGACCTGGACCTCGGCCCCGCACCGAGGACAGGTGACCTCGAGGGGTTCGGCGGCACGGAGCTCGGCGGTGACCATCTGCGGCATCCCCTCACTCTCCCACACGGTCGCCGCGGCCACGGGGACGACGGGGACGACGGTGCGGAGGGGCAACCTGAACGCCGAGTTCATCCCGGCTTTACCGGGACTTTCCGCACGCGCGCCCATGCTGTGGACAAGATGGGCAAGTCACAGGGTTTCACCCCTTCCTCCTCACAGGCTCGGCTGCGTACGGTCAGTGGTGACCGGACGACGGTCACCTTGATCGATGCAGCCGGGACGGCTCCCCCGCCGCCCGGACCCGATGCTGGAGGCGATGCGGTGTCCACCTACGAAGTCACCCTGAAGGACCGGACGGTCGAAGTGGTCGAGGGCGCCGACGCGTACCAGCAGGAAGGGCAGATGACCACCTTCTTCGCCGTCGACGGCGGCCGTCGGGTGGTCGACTGCTGGAGCATGCGGCTCGCCAGCTTCCGCACGTCCGAGGTCGTCATCATCCGCCGCATCGAGCGGGTGCTGCCCGCGATCGATCCGGCCGACGACCGGCCCCGCCCGGTCATCGAGCCCGTTGAGGCCGAGGCCGTGGTCGCGGAGCCGCTCGTGCAGCTCCGCAGCGCCTGAACGTTCGCCAACCGGCCAGTGGGTGGGTTGGGGAGGGCAACCGAGCCGCGAGCGGCACCGGCGCTCCGCTACCGTCGACGCCATGCCCGCGCCCCTCGCGTCCCACATCGCCCGTCGCTCGCATTCGTGGCGGGGCGCCGCGGGCGTCCTGGGCCTCGCCGCGGTCGGGTTGTTGAGCGCGTGCAACCCGTTGAGCCAGCCGGCGAGCATCGCAGGGACGTCGCACGCCAACGCCACGGTCACCTACACCGGTCCCGCCCCGGCGTGGCTGCAGGTCGGTGTCACCGGCGCCGACGGATACGGCGTGAAGCTCCGCGCCGGCGTGCCCGGTGTGCCGCCGCGCACGTGCGCGGATCCGGTGACCGGAGCGGCGACGCCGTGCGTGGTCATCGCGGACTACCTCGCCTCCGCCTACCACTTCCCCGCGAAGGGCCACAACGCAGACTTCTGGCCGACGGTGCAGATCCGCTCCGGCGAGTGGGCCAGCATCCTCGTCGACTGCTCGTACGCCACGGCCGCGGTGACCTGCCCGGCGACCACCAAGATCGTCGCCCGCACCGTCGACGACAACGGCGCGCTCATCGGCGACCTCGCCGTCGGGACGCCCTGAGATCCGCTGAGATCCGTCGATCAGGCGCCGACAGGGGGGTTGGGCCCGAAGTAGGTGAGGCTGGCGTGCTCGTAGTACTCGTCGCCGTTCTCCCCCACCAGGGTCTGCTGGTCGGGACGTTGGCGGCCGAGGCCGGCGAGCAGCGCCTCGCAGGTGCCCTGGTGCGTCTTGTAGCCGCTGCTCCACACCACGAAGATCCCGTGGTCACCGGCGCGCTGGATCACCTGGTCGGCGTAGGCCGCCGGGTCGGCGCGGTTGCGCTCGACGTAGTCGACCCAGTCGACCCGGTCGGGTCGGTTCATCGTGGGGAACGCGATCTGGTCGAGGTCGGTGGGCATCACGCGCACGCCCGCCGGGCCGAGCTGGTCCGGGCAGTACACGAGCACGTCGCCGGGCTGGTGCGCCGTGGCCACGACCGTGGCGAGCGCCTGGGCCTGGGTCCGGGACGTGGTGATGTTGTATACGGCGCCGAGGCTGAAGAGGCCGAGGACCACGACCACCGCGCCAGCGAGCACCCCGCGGCCGGTGAAGCGGCTGAGCCCGCCGGCGACCATCAGGACCACGAGGGGGAGGAAGGCCGCGGTGTACCGCGACGCGAAGGCGCTCCCACTGGCGTAGCTGACCACCAGCGCGATGGCGATGGTCACGGCGACGACCGTGGCCTCGGCCCGGAACTGGGGCCGGGTCCTCAGGTCCAGTTCGATGCGCCGCGAGTCGAGCGTGGCGCCGAAGAGCGCGAGCAGCACGAGCACGAGCAGCACGCCGCCGACGAACTGCGCGTCCTTGAACGCGCCTCCGCCGAAGTCGGTGAGGGTCGTGGCCAGCAGGCTGGTCGGCCGGACCGGGCCGGCCCAGGGCGTGCCGGTGTGCTTGGACTGGTACAGCAACGAGGGCACCCACGGCAGGAAGAGCACCCCACCCGTGATGATCGCGACGATCCCGCGGATGGCCCCGGTGCGTCGGCTCGCCAGATCCGTGCGCCAGGCGAGGACGGCGAGCACGACGAACACCCCGCCGAGCAGCCACATGGACCAGTAGTGCGAGTAGAGCAACGCGGCGACCACCACGGCGAGCGCGCCGACCCGACCCCAGCCGGTCCGGCCTCGACGCACCAGGTCGTCCAGCAGCAGGTAGCCGGCGAACACGAGCAGGATCACGAGCGAGTACATGCGCGTCTCGGTCGCGTAGCGCAGCACGAACGGCGACAGCGCCAGCACCCCGAGGGTGAGCCAGCCGAGCAGCCGCCCCCCGGCCCGCCGGCCGGCGAGGTAGCCGAGCGGCAGGGTCAGCACGGCGGTGAGCCCCGACAGCGCCCGGACCGCGGTGTCGCCCTGGCCGAACACCTGCATCCAGCCGTGCAGCATGAGGTAGTACAGCGGCGGGTGGCCGTCGTGGCGCAGCGCTTCGGGGATCTGGTCCAGCGGCAGCGCCGCGATGTTGACGCTGAGCGCCTCGTCGAGCCACAGCGGTGAGCGGGCCACGAAGCGCAGCCCGATCCCGGCCAGCACGGCCAGCGAGATCAGGACCTTGAGCTCGATGGCGACGCCCGCGTCGCTCGACTGGCCCGAGCCGACCGGGTCGGTCGGGTTCGTCGGGTCGGTCGGGTCAGCCGGGACCCCGGGATCGTTCGGTTGGTCGGATTCGGTCCCCGGGGGCGCAGCCGCAGACGGTCCGGGGGAGGAATCCTGGGCGCGCGCCGGATCCCTCCTGGTCACGCTCACGGCGGGGATCGTAGTGCCGCCAGCTCCCGGGACAGCACACCCCCGCGGGCCCGGCCCGGCCCGGCCGGGGTTCGGCCCGATCGGCACCCTTCACTACACTGCGGGCGTCACCGGGGGGAAGCAGGGTCGGCCCGGGACGCGTTCCGCACCGAATGAAAGACGTCCATGCCCATGAGTGCGCCAGCAGGCAACGAGCGCGGGCCGGTCCCGGGGGCGGGCCGCCGCTTCTGGGTCGGGTTGCTGCTCATCGCGCTCGCCGGGCTCGTGTTCCGGGTCGGGTACATCGCCTCGACCAGGGACGACACCTCGCTGTGCAACAACGTGCTGTGCGGCGATGCCCTGTACTACAGCGGCCAGGCCAACACCCTCGGCCTCGGGTTCGGGTGGGCGGATTTCCGCGACTACCACCGCCAGGCGGCCGACCACCCGCCGCTCACGGCGGCCGTGCTCTCGCCGCTGACGCGCGTCTTCGGGGGTGACCCGGCCCCGGTCACCCAGCAGCGGCTCTTCATGGCGCTCGTGGGCGCGGGCGTGATCGTCGTCGTGGGCCTGCTCGGCCGGCGAGCCGGTGGGACGCGGGGCCACCGGGTCGGACTGATCGCGGCGGCCATCGCGGCGGTCTACGCCGCGCTCTGGATGAACGACGTGCTCGTCATGTCCGAGACCCTGGCCGCGCTCGGCATCGGTCTGGTCCTGCTCGCCACCTACCGGTTCATCGATCGGCCGTCCCTCGGCCGCGCGGCCGCGATCGGTGCGCTCGTCGGGCTCGCGACGCTGGCCCGGGCCGAGCTGCTCCTGCTGCTCCCGATCACGTTCCTCCCGGTCGCGCTGTGGGCCCGATCGCTCGGATGGTGGTCCCGCGTCGCCCGGATCGCCCTGGCAGGCGTGGTGGCGCTGGCGGTCCTGGCTCCCTGGACGATCATGAACCTGCGCCGGTTCGACCAGCCCGTGTTCCTCTCGACCAATGACGGGCTCACGATCGTCGGCGCCAACTGCGATCAGGTCTACGGCGTCGACGACCCGGGCGGCATCGGCTTCTGGCAGCTGAACTGCGCGCTGGCCCTCGACAGCCAACTGCCCCCCGGGGCCGACGAATCGGTCCAGTCGGGCGTGTACCGGCGGGCCGGGATCGACTACATCGTCCATCACAAGCGCGACCTGCCCAAGGTGGAGGTGATCCGCCTCGGCCGGGCGTGGGGCGTGTTCGGGCCGGACCAGATGGTGTGGCTCAACCAGGGCGAGGGCCGGGCGCGATGGGCCTCGTGGACCGGCTACATCCAGTGGTGGCTGCTGATCATTCCGGCGGTCGCCGGAGCCGTGATCCTGCGGCGGCGGCGCGAACCCGTGTGGCCGCTCGCCTCGACGGCGATCATCGTCACGATCACGGTCATGGCGTTCTACGGGATCGTGCGGTTCCGCCTCCCCGCGGACCTCGCGGCCCCGGTGCTCGCGGCCGTGGCCATCGACGCGGTGGTGCACCGTGTACGTGGTCCCCGGCCGGGCTCGGCGCGCCCGGCCGAACCGGCGCGCCCATCCCAGCCGGTGTCGGACCCGCCGCCTGACTCCGTGGCCGGCGACACCGGCGAACCCGACCTGGTGCGCTCGTGAGCACCGAGCCCCGCGACGGCGTGGATCCCCTGCTGCCCGAGCCGGCGATGCCGGCGGTCGTCACGCCCGTGCCCGAGCTCAGCGGCGGCGCGCACTTCCCGTGCCTCGATGCGTACCGCGGCATCGGCATGACCATGGTGCTGCTCAACCACGCGGCCTACGCCACGGGCTACATGTTCCGTGACACCCGCGCCGCCCAGTTCTTCGGCCCGTTGATCGCCCGCCTCGATCTGGCGGTCCCGATGTTCTTCGTGATGTCGGGCTTCTTGTTGTACCGCCCCTTCGCCAAGGCGGCGCTGCTCGGTCGAACGGGCTTGCCGACCCGGACGTTCTACCGGCGGCGCGCGCTGCGGCTGTTCCCTGCGTACTGGGTGGCGCTGGTCGGCATCGGCATCACCTTCGGCCTGCAGATCGCCTCGGCGTTGGGGTGGATCGGCAACGCGTTGCTGCTGCCGGCGTTCGGGGTGCCGGTGCAGGTGTGCAACGACGCCGGGGCCTGCCACGTCGGTTACGGCATCACCCAGGCCTGGAGCATCGGCGTCGAGCTCACCTTCTACCTGCTCCTCCCGCCCTTCGCCGCCGGGGTCGCGCGCCTGGCTGCCGGTCGCGGCGGCACGCGGGACCTGCGCGGGCGCGTCCTGACGCTGCTCGGGGCGATGGCCGTGCTCTACCTCGTGGGAACGGCGTTCCGGGCCTTCGTCGTGGCGACCGATCCCTCGTGGTCCGAGCAGTCCCTGATGTGGCTGCCGATGTTCCTCGACCTGTTCGCCATCGGCATGGCGCTGGCCGTGGTCAGCGCGGCGGTGTCGGCGGGTCGCGCCGTGCCCCGGGCGCTGGCGTGGATGGGCGCCCACCCGAACGTCTGCTGGGTCGCCGCCTTCGCGATCTTCCTGGCCGTCACCCGGATGAAGTACCCGAGCCGCCCCTTCGGGCTCCACGACGCCGACGGCAGCAGCGACTACCTCCCCCGCCAGCTGGCCTACGGCATCGCTTCCGCGATCTGGCTGGCCCCGGCGATCTTCGGCGACCAGTCCCGCGGGCAGTTGCGCCGGCTGCTGTCGTCCCGCCCGCTCGTGTACCTCGGCAGTGTGTCGCTCAGCTTCTACCTGTGGCACCTGGTCATCATCGATCAGGTCAAGGCGTGGACCGTCCCGAACTACGACCAGCTCGTCGAGCTCGCCGCCCATCCCCCACCCGGCAACACCCTGGCGGGTGTCGCGACGTTCACCGGCAACTACCTCGAGATCGTCGTGATCTCCTTCGTGCTGTCCCTGATCGTGGCCAGCATCTTGTTCCGCGTGGTCGAGCTGCCGTTCCTCAAGCTGAAGGACGCGCCCGTGCGTTCCCTCCTGCCCGCCCGGCGCACGCCGTAGAGTTGACCCCGATGCCCCTGTCCCCGACCACCGCGGCCCTGCGCACGCTCGTCATCATCCCGGCCAAGGACGAGCAGGAGGCGCTGCCCGCCGTGCTGGCCGATCTGCACGCCGTCCGGCCCGATCTCGACATCGTCGTGGTCGACGACGGGTCGACCGACGCCACCGCCGCGGTCGCCAAGGCCGGTGGGGCCACGGTGCTCAGCCTGCCGTTCAACCTCGGTATCGGCGGGGCGTTGCGCACGGGCTTCCGGTACGCGCAGCGCGAGGGCTATGGCCGGGCGGTGCAGTTCGACGCCGACGGCCAGCACGACTCGACCCAGATCGCCACGCTCTTCGCCGCCCTCGACGACGGGGCCGACATGGCCATCGGCAACCGGTTCGGTGGCCAGAGCCACACCTACCAGGTGGGGCGGGTCCGGGCTCAGGCCATGGGGCTGATGCGCTTCGTCGTGCGCCAGTTCTCCGGGCAGCGGTTCACCGACACGTCCTCGGGGTTCCGAGCCTTCGATCACGACGTCCTCGAGTTCTTCGCCCGGGAGTACCCGGCGGACTACATGGAGTCGGTCGAGGCGCTCCTGCTCGCGACCGCGGCGGGGTTCCGGGTCGACGAGGTGCCGGTGCGGATGCACAACCGTGAGCAGGGCGTGCCGTCCACCCGTCGCTTCAAGCTGCTGTACCACTACCTCCGGCTGCTCCTGGTCATCACGGTGTCGGCGTCTCGCCGCAGCGAGGTCGAGCGCAAGGCCGCCAACCGCGTCGCCGCCCGCGACACCACGGCGCCACCCGCCGTGCCGGCGCCAGCGTCTGCGCCCGCCCGGGCCTCCGCGGCCAGCGAGGTGACCCGGCCGGCGGCGCCTGGTGGCGGGGCCGCGTCCGTCGAGCCCTCCGGATCCGCGTCGGCATCGTCGCAGCCGAACCCCGCGACCCTGCCGGCCGAGCCCCGTCACGAACCGCTCGGGTCCAAGTGATCGCCTCGCTGCTTGCGGCCGACTCGCAGTCGTTCATCGAGGGCGACCTGTCGACGCGCGGGCACATCTTCATCGCCGTCGTCACCGCCATCGCCCTGCTGTTCATCCTGCGCCTCGTGCGCCGCCGCCAACTGGCCGGCAAGTACGCCCTGTTGTGGACCGCGGTGGCGGTCGTGCTCGGCGTGCTCGCCGTGTGGCCGGGCCTGTTGACCAACGTGTCTGAGTTCGTGGGTGTGCACTACCCGCCGGCGCTGTTCCTGCTCGTGACCACCGGGTTCCTGTTCGTCGTCGTCATCCACTTCAGCTACGAGCTGAGCCGCCTCGAGGACCGCACCCGCACCCTCGCCGAGGAGAACGCGCTGCTCCGCGCCGAACTGGACCACGACCCCGACCCGGTCCACGATCCCGTCGACGCCGCGGCTTCGACCCCAAGCGACCCGACCAGCCTCCCCAACCTGTAGGCGTCGGCGTCGTGGGGGCGACGGATTCGCCCACAGGTTCGGTTGGTGTGGCTACGGGTTGGCGGGGGTGTCCGCGCGGAAGACGATGATGAGGCCGTCGGCGGCGTACCCGCGGCCGACCCGGGCGAGGCCCCGCTCGAGCGCCACCGCGAACCGCGCCGCGAGGCCGAGGGCCATCGCGCTGAGGCCCCGGCCGGTGAGGTCCTTGACCGATGGGACGTAGACCCGGGTGTCGGCGGGGGCCCAGCCGTGGCGGGCGCCGAGGTTGGTGAGGGTGCGCCAGGTGAACATCATCACGTGGTCGGGATGGTTGATCTCGCGGCGAGACAGCGAGGCCAGCACGTTGAACAAGCCGTAGGCATTGGGCGTCGTGACCACCAACTGGCCGCCGGGGGCCACGAGGCGGTGCAGGCCCGCGAGGAAGTTGCCGGGATCGTCGAGGTGCTCGATGACCTCACCGGCGATGACGAGCTGCGCCGGGGCGATGCCGAGCGCGTCCAGAGCGTCCGGGTCGCGGCAGTCCGCGGCGTAGACCTCGTACCCGGCGCCGTCGGCCTCCTTCACGCCGGCCTCGTCGATGTCGATGCCCACGAGCGTGGTCGCGACCTCGTGGAGGTGACCGTGCAGCCAGGCGCCGGCCTGTTCCTGCATCGTGCGGCAGCCCGTGTCGACGAAGCCCACGTGGATGACCCGGCGGCCCTCGGCCAGGCCGGTCAGGTACTCGATGCGGTCGACGAGCGGCGCCTTCGGGAGCTTGTGCACCATGGTGCCTTGGGTGAACTCGCCAGATGTCATGTGTCGGGGTCCTTCACGGAGAGATCGTTCTGCGGATGGAAGGTACCGCCTCGGCGGGCCTCGTCGAGCCGTTCGCGCAGCGGCCCGCCCGCCCGGTCGCCCTCGCCGAGCATCCGGTCCAGCTTGGCGAGCACGCCTTTGCGGCCGACCCACAGCAGCGGGCTCAGCCGACCGGCGTCGGGCACGCGCCAGTAGGCCTCGACCGTGTCGATGTCGTACGGGTGCATGTAGGTCCACGGGACGCGGCGGCCACCCCGACGATGGGCCCGATCGATCACCGGTCCCGGCAGCAGGCGCAGGTACGTGCCGCCGAGGTAGGGCACCCGCGCGTGGCGGGGACCGGCGATCGGCACCGGCAGCTCGGCGAGCCCCGACGGCCATAGGAACGGATCGCCGGGCGCACCGGGGTAGCCGTAGAGCGGGTTGCGGGTGGGCAGCACGCTCGATGAGTAGGCGAACCCGGCCTCCGTGAGGATGGGGGTGGCCCAGACCGTCTCGCGGATCAGGGAGAAGGTCGGCGCCCGGTAGCCCACGACGGGCGCGCCGATGATGTCCTCGAGCAACGCCCGGCCCCTGGTGATGTCGTTCCGGAACGAGGCGGCATCGTGCTCGACGAGGGGGATGTGCCGGTACCCGTGCAGCGCGATCTCGTGGCCGGCGTCGGCGATGGCCCGCACCAACGCCGGTTGGTCCTGGGCCACCACGCCCACGACGAAGAAGGTCCCGGTGATCCCGCGGGCGGCGAGGTGCTCGAGGATCTCGTGGGTGACGGTCGGGTAGCGCAGCTCGGCCGACTCGTCGGGGCGGTGATCCTCGAGGTCCAGGGTGAACGTGATCGGGGCGGGCACGACCGTCAGTACGCGTCCATGTCGAAGAACTCGAACGTGTCGAGCTGGAACGTGTGCTGGTCGACGCGGTCGGTGAGGCTCAGCATCACGAGGTTGAGGGGCACCGGCTTGAGGCGTTCCGGCAGGCGGAGCCCGCGCACGGGCACGTGACGGTTGTGGCCGGCGTAGACCCCGAGGGGGGCGCGGTGGTGGCGGCAGATCGCGCTGATCATCTCGTGGGACGAGATCGGTCCGAAGCGACCGTGGCGCGGCAGCAGCTTGAGCACGACCGCGAAGGGCACGCCGTGCTGGTGGGTGACCGTGCTGACGGCGACGAGCTCCGGACCGACGTGGACGGCGTAGCGAGTGCCGTGGGGGGCGCTGAGCCGCCAGCGCAGGTACTCGGGGGTCCAGCAGTTGGTCCAGTGCCATGCGGGCGATTCGTCGAGCCCGGCGGCCAGGTCCGCGAACGGGGCGGAGTCGACGAACGCGCCGGTGACGTCGTGGCTGACCACGTTGCGCGGGCGGCCCGGGCGGGGCACGAGCAGCTTGACCGGCATGGGGCCCATCACCCGCCACCCGAGCTTCTTCACCGGCCAGGTCGAGTTGGCGTTGGTGACGCCCACGACGACCTGAACGCCCTGCTCCTGGGCGCGGGCCCAGATCTTCTGGCCGATCTCGCTGAAGAACCCCCGGCGCTGCGCCCCGGAGCGGGACACGGCGTTGAGCGAGAACACGAAGGGAACCCGGCCCTCGGCGTGGCGGTACTCCTGCGGGATCAGCCCGTAGTGCGCGAGCCGCACGCCATCGTCGTCGTCCACGTTGCCGAAGATGCCCGTCCCCAGCGGGTTCAGGTCGTACAACCAGTGCAGGTAGGACGCGTCGACGAACCGGGGATCGGGCAGCTCGGCGTTGAGCAGCTCGGTGTTCTTGACGTGGTCGATCGAGACGCCATCGAGGTCGTCGATCGCGCCGAGGGCGAACGCGGGCGGCTCGGGATCAGACATGGGCGTCCTCGGTCGTGGCAGGGTCGGTCGGGCCCGGTTCGGTCGTCGCCGGGTCGGTCGGTCCGGATGGGCCGGCGCGTCGGCGGCGCGTGATCGACGGGCCCTCGCGGGTGGGCCACCAGTGTTGCAGCACCCAATCCACCCCGGCGGCACCCAGGATCACCACCACCACATCCACCGGGACCCGGTACCGGGTGATGCCGAACGTGAACGCGGAGGTGACGGTGATGACGATGGTCATCGAGAGCAACGGACTGATCGGCACGCGCCGGCGCCACAGCCACACGCCACCCGCCACCGCGAACGGCAGCAGGCCGTAGAACATGAGCACGCCGACCTCGCTCGCCCGCTTGCCGCGCCCCTCGACCTGCCAGTTGAACCGCACGTTCTGGCCCAGGGGCTCGTCGTCGCGACCGAGGTCCGGCACGTAAAGGTCCCACATGCGCCCGACCCGGGCGGCCATCACCACGGGCAGCCGACGCTTGTGGGTCTTCATGTACTCGATGGCGATGTCGCGGCCGAACTTGTCGCGTTGGGACTCGTCGAGATCGGGGCTGTTGGGCCAGCACTTGGCCGCCTCGGCCCCCTTGGGATCGATCGCGGCGGCGTCGACCGCCGCCTGGTCGCAGCCCGGGATCTTGCCGATGAGCAGACCCTTGGCCACGTACTCGTCGAAGCAGTTGCCGTAGTACCCGATCGACTCGCCGTAGTAGGTGATGTCGCAGTTCGCCGAAGAGAGCACGGCGCCCGTCGAGGAGGTCATCAGCACCGGCTCGGCGAAGCGGGTGAGGTTGAACGCCAGCCACGGCGCGATGACGATCGCGCCGACGACCCAGGTGGTGGCGGCCAGCTTCGCGAGCCGCGCCCAGCCCATGTCGCGCAGGCCCCACAGCAACGGGAGCAGCATGATGCCGAGCAGGATGAGCGCCTCTCCCCGCGTCAGCGCGGCGAGCGCCATGGCGAGGCCGAACAGGGCGGCCGAACCGTAGCCGGGGCGCTCCCAGAAGCGGTAGGCCGCGTGCAGCGCGAGCAGGATCATCGGCACGTACAGCGTCTCGGACAGCAGCATGCCGTCGTTGATCCACAGCATCGGGTACACCGCCGCGATGACGCCGGCGATCAACGCCGCCCGGGGACCGACGAGCTTGCGCGTGAGGGTCACGAGCAGGACGACGCCGACGACCCCGAGCAGGGCGGTGGACACCCGCATGCCGGTGCCGCTGGTGATGCCGAGCTTGGCCAGGAGGCCGAGGAACATCGTGAACATCGGGGGGTTGCCCGAGCTGGGCTTGAACCGCTGACCCCCGCTGGCGAACCAGCCGTAGCTGTCGATGAACCAGTTGTTCCGGGCGATCATCCGGCCCTGGATGTAGTAATACGCCGAGTCCCCCCAGATGCCGAAGCAGGCGTCCTTGCCGCCCGTGGGCGTGAAGTTCTGCGCGCCCCGGTTCTCGATCAGCGAGACGATGTCCTCCTGGCACGTGGGCCGCAGGATCAACACGTTGTAGAGGCGCACCGCCGCGGCGAGCACGGCGACCAGCGCGAGACCGAGGCGGTACCAGTGGCGGGAGAGCCATGGCGTGGGCGGGTCGGTCGGCGCGTCGGCGTCGGGCGTCGGGGCGTCGATCGTGGCGGTCATGCGGGACTCCCGGCGGCGGTCACGAGGGCGTCGTCACGCGGTCGATCCACGGGCGGGATCGCCTCGGCCGTCGTCGACAGGTCGGCGGGCGGCCGCAGGCGGCGCCACGCAGCGTCGATCGCGACCGCGGCAAGGATGGTGAGGCCGACGTCCGCGCCGACGCGGTAGCGCGTGATGCCGAAGCTGACCGCGGCGGTGAGCGTCGTCATCACGAAGATCGCGACGAACGGGATCATCGTGATGCGGCGCCGCCACAGCACGACGAGCGCCGCGACCGAGGCGATCAGCATCGGGTAGTACATCGCCATCGCGACGAACACCGGCGAGAATGTGAGCGCGTTGTCCGCCGGGCCGATGCTGATGTCCTTGCGGTTCTCGAAGAACCGGTTGAAGTCGTAGCTCTGCTGGGGGCGCCAGATGTCCCAGATGCGCCCGACCCGGGCCGCCACCACGACGGGGAACCGCCGCGTGTGATCCGCGATGTAGGTCGTGCCGGTCTGCTGCTTCGCGGCGGCCACGACGGTCTCGTCGCCGGCGGGCCAAGGGGTGCGGTCGCACTCGCTGGCCCAGTACCCGAGGAGCTTGTCCGGATCCTCGCCCGGCAACGGGTTGCCCTGCGGATCGGTCGGGGCGTCAAGCCCGTAGGTCTGGTCGCAGTTGCTGATCTCGACGACGAAGCCGCTGCCGTTGGAGATCGTGATCGGGTGCGACTCGAACGTGAAGTAGTTGCGCACGACCCACGGCATCACGATCAGCGCGCTCGCGCCGAGGGCCATGGCGCCGCGCGTCAGGCGGGATCGCCACACCTCGGTGCGGGTCATCAGCACGAGCGGGACGATGAGCAGGACGACGAGGAACGCCGCCTCGGCGCGGGTCAGTGCCGCCAGGCCGACGGCGGCGCCGAGCATCGCGGCGTTGGCCAGGGTGAAACCGGCGCGCAGGCGGTAGGCGGTGAGGATCACCAACGCGATCATGAACGCGTACATCGACTCGCTCAGCATCATCGCGTCGTTCATCCAGAGGTTCGGGTAGATCGCGGCGAGCCCGGCGGCGAGGAGACCGGCGCGGGGACCGGCGATCCGGCGGGCGGCGTACCCGATCGTGATGACCGCCGCGACACCGAGCAGCGTCGAGGCCGTGCGGTGCGCGGCGTGGCTGGTGCCACCGAACAGCGACACGACGCCGAGGTAGGCCGAGTACAGCGGCGGGTGCACGGCGGTGGCGACCCGCTCGCCGACGTTGTTGCGGTAGACGAACCCGAAGCCCTGGGCGAGGTCCTGGCCCTGGCGCCAGTAGAAGTTCTGGTCCCCCTGCGGGTCGAACCAGCGAGACCAGCTCAGCACCGCCACCAGGCGGATCGCGAGGCCGCCGAGTGCCACCAGCGCGAGCTGGACGCGAAATTCGTGGAGGCGGCGCACCCCAGCACAGTAGTGGCCGACCCGGTCCGGACCCGAACGCCCGGCCGGCCCCGGCGCCGGGTTCTCCGCCGGGTTCGGTACTCTCGGGCCCTTGTCCGAGTCCCGTCTGCACCCCGGATCGCTCCGCCGGCCCCTCGCCCTGCTGCTCGCCGCCACCCTGGCGATCCTGCTCGTCGGGGAGGGTGCCGCCCGGGCGGCGAGCCCCTACCTGCCCGAACCCATCGTGTACGGCGACGAGACCACGCAGGCCAAGGTGGCCCAGCTCGATCAATTGGGTCCTGGCTGCACCGATGTCGTGCTGGCCGGCAACTCGATGGGGCGGGACGCGTTCGACCCGAGCGCGTTCACCACCGCCGACCCGGAGCACCGACGCGCGTACAACGCGTCGCTCGATGCGGCGTCACCCGCGCTGTTGCGGCGGTGGCTGGACGAGGAGGTCGTGCCTCGGGCGCACCCCGCCACCGTCGTACTGACACTCGCGAGCCTCGACCTCAACGCCCGGGCCGCCGCGACGGTCTCGGCCCGCGCCGCGTACGACGACGCGCCCGCCACCGGCACGGGCGCCCTGGGTCGGTTGGGGGCATGGGTCGAGAGCCATTCGACCCTCGTGCGGTACCGGGCCGAGCTGCGCGACCCCACGGCGCTCGGCGACGCGATCGGGCAACTTCGGGCGGGGGCGCCGCTCCCCCGCCTGTCGGCCGACGGGATACCCGGGCTCATCGGCGGCTCCGGGCAGGGTCTGTCCCGGCTGCGCCTGCACTACCGCCATGACGCCACGACCAAGTCCTTCACCCGTGACCAACTGCTGGCCGGCTACACGATCGACCCTGCACAGGTGGCCGACGAGAAGGCGCTGATCGCGGATCTCCAGGCCGCGGGCACGACCGTCGCCCTCGTGGTGCTGCCGGTGACCGCGGACTACGTGGCGTTGCACCCGCGTGGTCAGGCCGACTTCGATGCCTTCCTGGCCGCCACCCGCCAGATCGCCGCCGACACTGGGGCTCCGCTGATCGACCTCCACGGCGAGCGGGGTGACGAGCAACGCTTCGCGGACACGCACCACCTCAACGCGGACGGCCAGGCTTGGTTCACCACGACGCTGCCGGCCCGTCTCGCCGATTCCGGCGTCCTGCGCGGGCGGCGCTGCCCATGAGCGACGACCTCTCGATCGCCCTGGACCGCCTCGGCCTGGCCGACGGCGCGACGGTGCAGGACGTGCGCGACGCGTACCGACGCGAGCTGCGCCGGCACCACCCCGACGTGGCGGGCCCGGGGGCGGCCGCCCATGTGCAGACCGCCCTGCTGATCGAGGCGTACACCGTGCTCATCGACCACGCCGAGGAGCACGGCCTCACGGCGTTCACGCGGCCCACCCTGCCGCCATCGCCCGCCCCCGGGCCGACCGCGGGCCCGGGACCGGCGGGCATCCGGATTGACGCCGACACGGGCGATCCCTTCGAGGTCATCGACGCGCAGGCGTTGGACGAGGACACGATCGCCGTGGATGCGCCCGCGCCCGAGACGTTCGCCGCGCTGTACGAGGCGGCGGGGCGCGTGGGCGATGTGTCGTACGTGGATCGCCAACTCGGGATCCTGGAGGTGATCGTGCGCTTCGAGGGCGGCCCGTCGTGCTCGGTCGTCATGACGTTGCAGGGACGCGCGACCTACACCGAGATCTTCTGCACGATGGAGTCGATCGAACACCAGCCCACGCCCCCGATCAAGACCGTGATCGATGCGCTCGTCGCGGAGCTCGAGCGGGTGTGAACCCGTCGTGGCGCGGATCTGACACGGGACCGACATCGGAGGGTCACCCACTTCCCTGCGGTCACGCTGCAAGCTACGGGGATGGAAACGGTCATCGTGCGGCCGGCGTCCCCTCGTTCTTCGTCGAAGGCATCCGCGCACACCACTGGGGGACAACGCATGCGTGAGATCGGCACCGCGTGGCTGCTCGACGCGGTGAGCCTGCACCGCGAGTTCGACGATCTCTTCGGCGGGCTCGTCGAGGACGACGGGCTGGCCCGGTTCCGGGCTCGGGCGTCGGTCATCTGGCGCTCCACCGATCCCCTCATCCACGACTACATCGCGTCGTTGCCGACCCAGACCCCCGACGAGTGGGATGCCGGGTTCGAGGAGACGCACCTCGCCGAGTGGTACCGCGTGCTCATGGGCGCCCACATCCGCCCCGCCCACGGCCTGCGCTCGCCCGCCGCGGTGAAGGACCGCCTGCCCGATCTGGGCTGGCTGCCCGCTGACGCGCGTCGCCTGGCGTGGGGGCGCGAGCTCGCCGCGCTCGCAGATGCGTACGGCCAGCCGGATTCGGCGGCGGCGCTCAGCCTCGTGCTGCCGCTCGGCAACAAGGGGTGGCTCGGCCAGGACGACGTCAAGGACTTCCTCGACCGGTTCCAGGCCATGGATCCTGCCGTGTTCAAGGCCAATCAGAACCTGGTGCCCTTGGTCGAGGAGATCTTCGCTGTGCTCACCGCCGTGGCGACGGTCCCCGACCGCGTGCTCCTGCTCCCGCCCAGCTGATCTGCGGCCGCTGGCTCAGTCCGTCACTTCGGCGGCACGGCGACCGTGCGTTCTCGGCTCCGCTCTGGCCCCCCCGGGCGCGACTGCCGGGGGCGGTTGTCAGTGAGCACTCGTCGGTGACGTTGCTCCGGCCGTGCAACCTGCATCGACGATTCGCACGTGAGACACGCCCGACATGCGCTCCAGCTCGTTCGCGATCTCGACCAGTTGGCGCCGCCCGTCGTCGCCATCTCTCTCGATGTAGACCTGTGACAGCAGAGCATCCACGTTGACGACCAGGCCTGGGTGCCTCTGCGCGAGGTCCTCCCTGAGCGAGGTGGCATCGACGACCAAGCGATCGAAGTCCGCCGTCACCGTATGCAGGTCGGGCGGGTCGGGAGG
>JBBQHT010000072.1:0-18971 GCA_038324235.1 Acidimicrobiales bacterium | reverse complement strand
CCATCGGTGGGTCACGTAGGTGAGCGGTTCCATCACGAGGAAGGTCACGATGGCAAGCACCACGGCGGGGAGGGGCAGATCCACGCCGGTCAGTGTACGGGGAGCATGCCGCCGGACGGGAACCGTGCGCCCAACTTCGCGGGCCCGCATGACGACCACCGGCAGGGGCCCTAACGTGGGTCCCGGTGCGGTGTCCGGGTGGACAGCCCAGGATCTCGGCGGAAAGGCAGCGAAGGCACCCATGGCGACGGCCCGACAGCGCCCGGCCGCCTCGCGCGCCCCCGCGGACGTCTTCGCCTGGCTGCACCGACCGGGGCGCCTCGGATTGACCCGGCGGCGCCGTCACGTTCTGGTGCTGGGGCTGCTGATCGCCCTCGGCTGCGCCCGCGCCCTGTTCTGGTCGGCCGCGACGCCCGTGTGGAGCCCCGTCGACGAAATGGCGCACTTCGCCTACGTGCAATCGCTCGCTGACGTCGACGGCGTCCCCGTGATGGGACGAGATCTCGTCAGCGAGGACGTCATCGGCGCCGCCAAGGCCTCGCCCACGAGCACCTACCGCGAGGAGCCCGTTGCCCCGACCCGCGCCGACGCCAACTGGGGCCCCGCCCGCCAGCAGTACGAAGCGTCCGCCGCGCCGATCTACTACGCGCTGATGATCGTGCCCGACCGGCTGGGCCGAGCGTTCGGCCTCGCCGGCGAGATCCTGGCGGTGCGCCTGGCCACAGCCCTACTCGGCCTGCTGGTGATCCCGTTGACGTGGGCGCTGGCCCGTCGGATGTTCCCCCGCAGCCCGCCGGTGTGGCTCATCGGGCCCGGGCTCCTGGTGGCCACCAACTCGTTCGCGTTCGCGTCCACGTCGAACGACGCGCTCGCGGTCATCCTCGGGGCGGCTGCGGTGCTGGCGCTCCTGCGAGCACTCGACGATCGGCCGGCTGCGGGCTGGGTGGTCGGCGCTGGGGCGGTGCTCGGGCTCGGCATCACGGCGAAAGCCACGACGGTCGTCATCGCCCCCGTCCTGCTCGCGGTGGTGCTCACCTGGTGGCGGAGCCAGCGCCCGGGACCCCGGGTCGAGGCCCGTGCCGCGGGGTCCTACCTGCTCGCCGCGTCGCTCGCCGTGCTGCCATGGCTGGTCTGGAACCTGCGCACCTACGGGGCGGTCAGCGGCGTGCGTCAGGTCAACGAGATCATCCCACCGGCGACGACGGTGTTCAGCCTCAGCCGTGTCGTGGCCGATGTCGGTACCGCCCGCCTCGGGCTGTGGTCGAGCCAGTTGCTCCTCGATGACGGGTACGCCATCGCCTGGCTGGTGATCGCCACCGCGCTGCCGGTCCTCGCCATCGCGATCGCCGTCCGCCGTGGTTGCCGGAGCGACGCCTTCGGCCTCGGCGTCGCGGTGCTGGCGCTGCCCGCCGGGTTCGTGTGCTCCGAGCTGCTCAACTTCGGCCCGATGCACGGTACCGGCGCGCCCCTGGGCCGCCACCTCCTCGTGGCCGTGCCGTTCACGGTGATCGGTGTCGCGGGCGCGCTGGCCACGCTCGTCAGCCGCCGGTGGCTGCCGGTCGCCGCTGGGGCGATCATGACCGCCGGCTTCTTGCTGGAGTCGGGGGCGGCGCTCGATCTGCTCCAGCGCGCCTACGAAGGCACGGTGCACGACGAGGCGCTGACGCCCGTGGTCGATCAAGCCTGGTCGGACCGCCTCGACCAACCGACCGCGGTGGTGGTGACGCCGACCTGTCCCGTGGCCGCGTTCTCGATCGGCTTCTCGGGATCGCCACCGGCGACCGTGGCGGTGCGCACCGCGGATCGACAGTGGTCGGTGCCATCCGAAGCCGTGTCGAGCTCGCAGCCCCTCTACCTGGAACCGGCGCTCGACGGCGTCTGGTACCGGTTGCCGACCGAGCTGGGGGTTCCGTTCACCGTCGAGATCCCGGCGGGATCAGCGATCAACACCTCGACGACCGAGCGGGCGCCGGAGCTCGCTCTTTCCCCCGGCGACGGCGACCCGGTTGCTCGGCTCTACTGCGCGGCCGGCGACGCCCGCGCCGTCGCCTTCGGTCGGGACTACGCGCCCAACCACCCGGCCGGCATCGGTCGGGACATGCTGCGCGCCGCGCCCCCGGCGCTGGCCACGATCGTTGCCCTGGCCACCCTGGCCGCGGCCACGATCGCGGCCACTGCGGGTGTGGCGGGACGGCGGCGCCCAGACGGACGCCCCGTCAGGCCCGCGAAGGACCCTGTCGCTCCCACAGGATGAGCACCAGCGTCAGCAACGTGAAGCCGAACAGGTAGTCCTCGACGGGGATGTCCCAGGGGAAGCGCCACGGGGTCTTCATGGTGGCGTCGTAGATGACGATCGGCGCCGACAGCTTCGTGAGCCAGCCGTTGGAGAGGACCATGAAGAACAGGCAGATCCCCATGGCGATCCAGTAGGCGCGGTTGGCGAAGATGCCCGTGCGGAACCACAGGAGCTCGGCTCCGATCACCCCCACGACCCCGACGACGCCCGCCAGCGCGTATTCGGCCATCAGTGGGCACCGGGCAGGAACGAGCGCCAGCCGCGATCCAACAGGTTGCGCACGGCTTCGAGCGAGAGCAGGGCGCAGATCGGGATGACGACGAAGAACGCCAGCTCCTCGACCGGCACCCCGAACGGGAGCGTCCAGCCGGTCACGAACTGAGGGTTGAAGGTCCAGTGGCCGCGAGCGATCGCGACGGCATCCCACACGTAGAACACGGCGACGGCCGGCAGCAGCGCCGCCACCAGGCGCTTGGGACGGCGATAGACCCGAGCGTCGAGAACGAACTCGAGGGGCAGGGTGAGCAGCAGGCAGGCCCCGAGCAGCGCGAGGTACTGGTAGCGATCCATCCGTGGCAGGCCCCGGTTCGAGGAGAAGTTTCGACACGACCCGGCGAACGTCAGGCCACCGCCTTAGCGTAGAGGTGACAACGACCCCGGTGGAGGGTCCACGCGGCCCCATCCCACCCCCCACGACCGTCGTCGGCTCCGTTCCCGCCCTGAACCGGCGGTCTCGGCTCCCCGCCGGCCCCGAGACCCCACGTTCTCGGCTCCGCTCCCGCTCCTCGACCCGAAGGTCCCGCCATGATCCATCGACTTCCCCGCGGCATCTCGTGCGAGTGATCGTCCTCGGCGCCGGTCTGGGAGGCCTGTCCGCCGCGTGCCACCTGCGCGGCGCCGGCCATGACGTGCTCGTCGTCGAGCGCGAGGCGGTGCCCGGAGGCCGGGCCGGGCGCATCGAGCTGGGCGACTACCGGTTCGACTCGGGACCGACCGTGCTCACGATGCCCGAGCTCCTCGAGGCGCCCTTCCACGCCGTCGGCGCCGACATGGCCGACTTCCTCACGTTGCACCCCGTCGATCCGCTGTACCGAGCGGTCTACGAGGACGGTTCGGTGCTGCACGTGAGGCCCGGTCGGGAGGCCATGACCGCCGAGATCCGCGAGGTGTGCGGCCCGACCGAAGCCGCGTCGTTCGGTCGCTTCTGCGACTGGCTCGCCGATCTGTATGCGGTCGAGCTGCCCCACTTCATCGACACCAACTTCGATTCGCCTTTCGATCTCGCGTGGCCTCCCGGCCCCGCGCTGCGCCTGGTGAAGATGGGCGGCTTCGGCAACCTCGGCAAGACGGTCGCTCGCTACTTCAAGGACGAGCGGCTGCAGCGCATCTTCAGCTTCCAGGCGATGTACGCGGGCCTGGCCCCGTACGAGGCGCTGGCGATCTACTGCGTGATCACCTACATGGATTCGGTCAAGGGCGTGTTCCGGGCCGAGGGCGGCATGCACGCCGTACCGGTCGCCATGGCGGCCGCCGCGACCAAGGCCGGCGTCGAGTTCCGCTACGGCGCGACAGTGGATCGCATCATCCTGGCCGAAGGCAGCTCGGGCGCCGTGCGCGGCATCCGCCTCGACGATGGTGAGCTCGTCGAAGCCGACGTCGTGGTCTGCAACCCCGATCTTCCCGTCGCCTACCGCACCCTCTTCGACGGGCTGGCCATGCCCCGGGTCGCACGCACCGGCACCTACTCGCCGTCGTGCCTCGTGTGGCATGCCGGCGTGCGGGGCGAGCTCCCGCCTGAGGCGGCGCACCACAACATCCACTTCGGCACGCAGTGGGATTCCGCGTTCAAGGCGATCCTGCACGACGGCACCCGCATGCCGGACCCGTCGATCCTCGTCACCATCCCGTCCCGCGACGATCCCTCGTTCGCGCCTACGGGTCACCACTCGTTGTTCGTGCTCGAGCCCACACCCAACCTGGATGGGCACATCGACTGGACGACGGAGGGCCCGATCGCCCGCGACCAGTTGGCCGCCCGGGTCGCCGCCCTCGGCTACCCCGCCGACATCGAAGTCGAGCAGCTCGTCGATCCGCTCGACTGGGCCGCGCAGGGCATGGAGCGCGGCACGCCGTTCGCGCTCTCGCACAAGTTCCTCCAGACGGGGCCCTTCCGTCCGGACAACGTCGACCGCCGGGCGCCCGGCCTGGTGTTCGTCGGCTCCGGCACCCGACCCGGCGTCGGCATCCCGATGGTGCTCATCAGCGGGCGGCTGGCCGCCGAGCGGGTGCACCAGTTCGCCGCCCGGCCGAGCCGCCCGAGCCGGGGTGCGCGACGACGATGATCACCCTCGAGCAGTCCTACGAGGCGTGCCGGAAGCTCAACCGCGAGTACGGCACGACCTACTACTGGTCGACGTACGCGCTCCCCCGCGTCAAGCGCCACCACGTGCACGCGCTCTACGGCTTCTGCCGGTACGCGGACGAGATCGTGGACGACCCCGAGTTCGGCACCGACGCCGACCGCCGGGACGCGCTCGCCACGTTCAGCGAGCGGTTCTTCGTGGACCTCGACGCCGGCGATTCGCAGGACGAGGTGCTCAAGGCCGTCATCCACACGATCCGCGCCTTCCGCATCGACCCGGAGCTGTTCCGCCGCTTCCTGCGGTCGATGGAGATGGATCTGACCATCGACCGGTACGAGACCTACGCCGATCTGCAGGGCTACATGGACGGCTCGGCGTCGGTCATCGGCGAGATGATGCTGCCGATCCTCGAACCGCAGGACCCGAAGGCGGCCGACGCGCCGGCCCGGGCGCTCGGTGAGGCCTTCCAGTTGACCAACTTCCTGCGCGACGTCGCCGAAGACCTCGACCGGGGCCGCGTCTACATCCCGCAGGAGGACCTCGCGATGTTCGGCGCCGATCCGGCCCGCCGCATCGTCGACCAGCCGTGGCGCGACCTGATGCGCTTCGAGATCGAACGCTGCCGTGAGCTGTACGAGCAGGCCGATTTCGGTGTCGACCTGCTCCCCCCGAACTCCGCCCGGTGCATCCGCTCGGCCCGGGTGCTCTACGCCCGCATCCTCGAGCAGATCGAGGCGCAGGACTACGACGTGTTCACCCGCCGCGCCCGCGTCCCGGCGTGGCAGAAGGCGATCGTCGTCGCGCAGGCATTGCGCACGCCTCACGCCTGATCAGCGCTCGGGTCGCTCGCGCCCGGCAACCGGCGCGACCGAACCGCCGACGACGCTGGCATACTCCTCGGCGTGCCGGAGCTACCCGAGGTCGAGACCGTGCGCCGGAGCCTCGAACCGCTCGTGGCGGGTCGCCGCGTCACCGACGCGTGGGGCCATCCGTCCGCGAAGTTCGCGTCGGCGATCGAGGTCACGGGTTCGCAGATCGAGGGGGTGGCCCGCCGCGGCAAGTACCTGCTCGCGTCGCTCGACGATGGCCGCGAGCTGGTGATCCACCTCGGGATGACCGGCCAGCTGCGTCTTCGGCCCGGGCCGCTCGACCCGTACGTCCGCGCGTGGTGGGCGCTCGACGACGGCGAGGTGCTCGAGCTGCGCGACGTGCGCCGCTTCGGCCGGGTGGGGGTCGTCACGGCGGGCGAGTACGCCTCGTTGCCGACGCTCGCGGCGCTCGGCCCGGAGCCGTGGAGCCCGGCGCTCGACGACGATGGGCTGTGGCGGAACCTGCGGCGCAGCCGGATCCGGGTCAAGACCCAGCTGCTCTCGCAACGGCCGATCGCCGGGGTCGGCAACATCTACGCCGACGAAGGGCTGTGGCGGGCCGGCATCCACCCCGGCCGGCGGACCGTGACCCGGGTGGAGGCCGCGCGGCTGCTGGCGGCGCTGCGCGGGGTGCTCGAACAGGGGATCGCCAACGGGGGCACGACGCTGCGGGACTACCGCGACGTCGACGGGAGCGCCGGGCGCAACCAGTTCGAGCTCGGCTGCTACGGCCAGGCGGGCGAGCCGTGCCCGCGATGCGGCGACGAGTTGCGGCGCAGCGTCGTGGACGGCCGAGGCACCACCCACTGCCCCACCTGCCAACCCCGCGGCCGGTGACCCGACCGGTTTCCTGACAGGTGTGGCGGGGTAGCCTCACCGCTACTGCCGGAAGGGTCCGCGTGCCGCAGCGATGGCATGATCCGTCCCGTCCGCCTGCCACCCTGATCCGCCCAGACACCGCCCCAAGAACCCGACTCCTGAGAGAGGCCCGCCGCCGTGAAGGATGCGACCACCGAGACGACCGTCGACCACTACCGGCTCCCCCGCACGATCGTGCCGGTGCGCTACGAGCTGAGCCTCGAGCCCGACCTCGCCGCGTTCACCTTCACGGGCACGTGCGCCGCCGAGGTCGAGGTGGTCGAGGCGACCAACGTGGTCATGTTGAACGCCATCGAGCTGACGATCCAGAAGGCCTGGCTCGAGAACGCCGACGGGCTGCGCATCGAGCCCGAGATGATCCACCTCGACGAGGACACCGAACGGCTGACGATCGAGCTCGGCGCCGAGGCCACGCCGGGCACCTGGTTCCTCCACACCGAGTTCACGGGCCTGCTCAACGACAAGCTCCACGGCTTCTACCGCAGCACGTTCACCGATGCGGAGGGCGTCGAGCAGGTCATCGCCACGACCCAGTTCGAGGCCACCGACGCCCGCCGGGCGTTCCCGTGCTGGGACGAGCCCGACTTCAAAGCGGTCTTCTCGATCACCCTCGCCGTCGACGCCGACCTCGCGGCGGTGTCCAACGCCTCGGAGACCGGCCGATCGATCCGGGAGGACGGCAAGCACGTCGTCACGTTCGCCGACTCGATGAAGATGTCGACGTACCTCGTGGCCTTCATCGTCGGCCCGCTCGACATCACCGAGCCGGTGCTGGCCAACGGCAAGCCGCTGCGCATCGTGTACCCCCGCGGCAAGGGTCACCTCACGGCCTACGCCCTCGAGGTCGGCACCTTCTGCCTGGAGTACTTCGCCGACTACTACGGCATCGACTACCCCGGCGACAAGCTCGACCTGGTCGCCGTGCCCGACTTCGCGTTCGGGGCGATGGAGAACCTCGGCTGCGTCACCTTCCGCGAGGTGCTCGTGCTCGTGGATCCCACCACCGCCACCCAGCCCGAGCTGCAGAACGTCACCGATGTCATCGCCCACGAGCTGGCCCACATGTGGTTCGGCGACCTGGTCACGATGAAGTGGTGGAACGGCATCTGGCTCAACGAGGCCTTCGCCACGTTCATGGAGATGTCGGCGACCGACGCCTTCAAGCCCGAGTGGGATCGCTGGACCTCGTTCGGCCTCGCCCGCACCGCCGCGTTCGACATCGATGCGCTCAAGACGACCCGGCCCATCGAGTTCCCGGTCATCTCCCCCGAGGACGCCGAGGGCATGTTCGACATCCTCACCTACGAGAAGGGGGCCGCCGTCGTCCGCATGCTCGAGCAGTACCTCGGCGCTGATGCGTTCCGGGGCGGCATCCAGCAGTACCTGGCCGAGAACAGCTACGGCAACACCGAGACGACCGACCTGTGGGACGCGCTCGAGAACGCCACCGGGGACCCGGTGCGGCGCATCATGGACAGCTGGATCTTCCAGGGCGGGTTCCCCGTCATCGACGTCGAGATCCTGCGCGGCGAGATCGAGGTGGCCGAAGCCGGCTCGCTGCGGTTCACGCAGCGACGCTTCGGCTACGCCGGGGACCTCGGTGAGGACGATCCCGCGATCGACGCGGAACAGGCCGCCGAGCGCTGGATCGTGCCGCTGATCTTCTCGGTGCAAGAAGCCGGCGTCGTGCGCTTCGAGAAGGTGCTCATCGAAGGGGGTGAGCTCGATGTGGCGCTGGTCGAACCGATCGACTGGGTGCTCGTCAACACCGAGGGCACGGGCTTCTACCGGGCGCAGTACACCGCCGAGCTGCGTGAGGGTCTGGTGGCCCGAGCGGCCGAGGACCTCTCCCCCATCGAGCGCTACGGCCTCGTCGACGATGCCTGGGCGGCCGTGCTGGCCGATCGCTTGTCGACCGTGGAGTTCCTGGCACTCGTGCAGGCGTTCGAGCTCGAGACGGACCTGTCGGTGTGGGAGCGGATGATCGCGGGCCTCGCCTCACTCGATCGGCTGGTCGATGGTGACGCCCGCACCCGCCTGCAGGCGATCGTCCGGGAGCTGGCCCAACCCGGCCTCGAGCGCCTCGGTCTGACCCACGACGAGGGCGAGAGCGACCGCGACGGCGAGCTGCGCGGCGCGTTGTTCGACCTGCAGGGTGTGCTGGGGCGGGATCCCGGGACCCTGGCCACGGCTCGGGAGCTGTACGCATCGGCGCAGCAGACCCCGGGCAGTGTCGAGGCGAGCATGGTGGCAGCGGCCGTGTCGGTCATCGCCGCCAGCGGGACCGCCGCCGACTTCGATGAGTTCGTCGCCCGCTTCGCCCAGGCCCCCACGCCCCAAGAGGAGCTGCGCTACCTGTCCGCGCTCGCCGACTTCGACGATGCCGCCCTGGTCGATCGGCTCCTGGCCATGGCGATGACCGACGACGTGCGCACCCAGAACGCGCCGTACCTGCTGCGGCGGGCCATGGGCAACCGCAACCACGGAGTGCGGGCCTGGCAGTTCGTGCAGGACAACTGGGACACGATCAACGAGCGGTTCCCGTCCAACAGCATCGTGCGGCTCCTCGAAGGCGTGCGCGGCCTCTCCCACCCCGACGTGGCCGACTCGGTGTTCGCGTTCTTCGAGACCCACGACGTGCCGCAGGGCGACAAGACGCTGGCGCAGCACCTCGAACGACTCGAGGTCAACGTGGCCCTTCGCGCCCGGGAGTCCGGTCGCCTCACCCACCACCTCACCGCCTGACGCCGAGCCGACCGGTTCGACCAGGCCAGGCCAGGCCAGGCCAGGCCCGGTCAGGTCACGCCCGGTCAGGCCAGCGCGGCGCGGTAGTGCTCGACCGTGTGCTCCGCGCAGCGACGCCAGGTGAAGCGGTCGATCACCCTCGCCCGGCCCCGGGCACCGAGGGCGGCGCGCAGGTCCGGATCATCGAGCAGTTGCAGCATCGCCACGGCCAGCGCCCCTGCATCCGCGGGCGGCACGGCCAGCGCCACCTCCCCGTGGGGCCCGACCACCTCGGGGATCGCCCCGCCGGTCGTGGCCACCAGCGGCACACCACACGCCATGGCCTCCACTGCCGGCAGCGAGAAGCCCTCATACAGGGACGGCACCACCGCGAGCTCCGCCTCGGCGTACAGCTCGACGAAGCGGTCGTCGGTGATGTCGTGCTCGAACCGCACGACATCGTGCAGCGCGAAGCGTTCCATCGCCTCGGCCACCGGGCCGGTCTCGGCGGGCTTGCCCACCACGACGAGCTCGGCGTCGGGTCGTTCGGTCCGCACCTTGGCGAGGGCCTCGAGCAGGTGGACGAGGCCCTTGAGCGGCACATCGGCGCTGGCGGTGGTGAGGATGCGGCCGGGGACACGATCGATGTGGGGCAGCGGTCGGAAGCACGACGGATCGGTGCCCACCGGCACGACGTGCAGCGCGTCGGCATCCACGCCCATCTGCTCGATGATGTCACCCCGCGAGGCGTGGGAGACGGTGAGGATCCGCGGCAGCTCGGCCGCCACGCGCTTCTGCATCTCGACGAAGGCGTACCAGCGCAAGATCGACTTGCGCCACCGCTCGTCGGTGATGTGATCGAGCGCGGTCTCGACGTCGACGGTGAGCGGGTGGTGGACGGTCTCGACGATCGGGAAGCCCGTGGCCTGGAGAGCGAACAGCCCGTCACCGAGCGTCTGGTTGTCGTGGATCACGTCGAACTCGTCACGACGGTCGGCGAGGCGGGTGGCCACGCGCCGGCTGAAGGTCAACGGCTCGGGGAACCGGCCCGACATCATCTCCCAGAACTCGCGGACATCGGTCCGCGTGCGGATCTTCTTCCACGCTTTCGTCTTGAACGGGCCGGGCGCGACGTACAGCTCGAGGCTCGGGACGGGTTCGAAGCGGACTCCCGGATCGAGCTCGGGGTACGGCGGGCCGGAGAACACGGTGACCTCGTGACCGAGGCCGACGAGCTCCCGGCTCAGGTTGCGGATGTACACGCCCTGGCCGCCGCAACGAGGACTGCCGCGATAGGTCAGCAGGGCGATCCGCAGGGGCGCGCCGACCGATCGGCGTGTCTGGGCCTGTCCGTCCGCCACGTGTCCCCCGAGGTCGTGTGGTGCAGGACCCGGAGGGTCTTTGCACTGGGTCTGCAATCCGCTAACGATGACATCGAACGGTGTCACCGTGCAACGTGGCAGATGTCTCACGCCCGGGTGGACGGGTGCGCCCGCCCCGCCGCCAGATTGAGGCACAGTACGGGGGTGCACCGGCGGCCGAGGACCACGAACGAGACGCGTTCGGGCTGCAGCCCGGCGCGAAGCCGCCCGAACCGAGGGCGCCCGGAGCGAACCGCGCGCGCCGGGCTCGTGGTGCTGGTAGTGGTCCTGCTCGGCGCGTCGCTGTCGAGCTGCAGCCTGTTCGACAAGAAGGTCGACGTGTTGTTCATCGGCGACTCCATCATGAAGCAGTCCGGCAGCTTCGCGGAGGCCTACCTGATCGACGAGCCCGGGGTGAGCTCCGCCTCCACCTATGTCGAAGGCATCAACGGCAGCGGACTGCTCACGCCCAAGGTCTACGACTGGGCGAACCGGGCGAACGAGCTCATCGACACGTACCAACCCAAGGTCGTCGTGGTCTTGTTCATCGGCAACTACACCGACACGTATCTGTGGACCGGGGCCGACGGCCAACCCGTCGCGGATGACTACGGCCCCCGCTTCTTCGCCGAGTGGGGTGCGCAGGCCGAGAAGCTCCAGACCACGCTGGCGGCGCGCGGCGCGCAGGTCGACTGGGTGCTCCCCCCGCCCCTCGCCGGCGCCGAGGGCGAGCGCCGCCAGGCCGGGATGCGCCAGACCTACCTGGACCTGCAGTCCCGGGCCCCCGCGGTCGGACTGGTCGACGCGAAGTTGGCGCTCGGCGGACCCAACGGCGAGTGGGTGTGGCGTCGCGCCGGCGTGGACGGCGGCGAGGTCACGGTCCGCCAGGGCGACAGCGTGCACCTCACCGACGACGGCGGCCGCCTGCTCGCCCATCAGATGGCGGTGACGGTGGCGCCGCAGCTGGTGGCGATCCGCGCCAAGGCCGGATGACGACGACGGTGCACCACCTCCCGCTCATCGACCACGTCTCGCCTCCTCGGCGACCGTGGATCTTCGCGATCGAGGATCACGCGATCCAGGTCACCTGGCGCACGCTCGGCCCGGGCCGGGTGCGCTTCCGGGCGGCCGACACCACCGTCGAGGTCGAGACCGACGGCGGGCCGGGCAGCGTCGTGCTCGACGGACTGCCCGCGGCGACCCGCCTGCAGCTCCGGATCGAGGCGGACGGGCCGCCGGTCGCCGGTCGCCGTCAGTGGTTCCGGACCATGCCGTCGCCTCCCGGCGAGGAGGTGTTCCGCTTCGCCACGATCTCCGACCTGCACATCGGTGAGTTCGCATTCGGCTTCTTTCGCACGATGCTCGAGACACCGGTGCCCGCCGAAGCCCACCCGGTGCGGGCTACCCGGGCGGCGATCGCCGAGCTCACGGCGTGGGGCGCCGAACTGATCCTCGTGAAGGGAGACCTCACGGCCAACGGCCGGGCGAAGGACTTCGACATGGTGGGGCGCCTCTTCGCCAACGCGACCATTCCGTTCGAGATGATGCCCGGCAACCACGACCAGTACGGCCGGGTCGGCGACCCCGACCCCACCCAGGCGCTCGCGCTCCTCGGACACGCCATGACCGACCACGTGGAGGCGCGCGACGTGCCAGGGCTCCGTCTCGTGCTCGTCGACTCGACCGAACAGGGCCAGCGGCTCGGCCACGTGCGCCTCCGCCAGCACGATGTGGTCGACGCGCTGGCATCGTCGCCGACACCAGCGTTCGTGACGTTGCACCACTATGCGCAGCGCCTGCCGTTCCCGACCTTCTGGCCCCCCGGCATCTCGACAGTCGAAGCCAAGCCGTTCCTCCGGGCCATCGCCCACGCGCAACCCGCGACGATGGTCAGCTCAGGCCACACGCACCGTCACCGCCGGCGCCACGTCGGGCCGCTCGTGCTGACCGAGGTCGGGTCCACCAAGGACTACCCCGGCACATGGGCGGGCTACGTCGTGCACGAGGGTGGCATCCGCCAGGTCGTGCGGCGCGTCGCCGCGCCCGACGTGCTGGCCTGGACCGACTTCTCCGCGGGTGCCGCGTTCGCGGCGTGGGGCCTGTGGTCGCCGGGGTTGCTCAGCCATCGCTGCTTCACCCACGTCTGGCCCACGGCCTGACCGCTCACGCCGGTTCGGAGCGGAGCGACACGGCGACGGTGATCGCCAGCACGACGACGATGAACGCCAGCGACGCGAGCGTCGGGACCTCCCACCACGGCGCCACGACCATCGTCAGCCCGACGGCCGCCAGGATGATCCCGAGCCCGATGTGCAGGTGCACCAGGCGGTCCTGGAACCCCGCGAGCAGGAAGTACAGCGACCGCAGCCCGAGGATCGCGAACGCGTTCGAGCTGAACACGATGAAGGTCGAGCGGCTCACGGCCAACACGGCAGGGATGGAGTCGACCGCGAAGATCACGTCGGTGATCTCGATCATGACGAGCACCGCGAGCAACGGCGTCATGAGCCGCCGGCCCTGCTCCCGGACCAGGAAGTGCTGGCCGCGGTAGTCAGTCGTCATCGGCAGGTAGCGGCGCATCAGGCGCAGCACGGGGTTGCGCTCGGGATGCACCTCGTCCTCGTCGTGCGTGCCCACCCGGACGCCCGTGAAGATCAGGAACGCCCCGAACACGAAGGTCAGCCACTCGAGACGTTCGAGCAGCGCGACGCCGGCGAAGATGAACGCCGCACGGAGCACGAGCGCGCCGAAGATCCCCCAGAACAGGACGCGGTGCTGCCACACCTTGGGCACCACGAAGTAGCCGAGCAGCACCGCCCACACGAACACGTTGTCGACCGACAGGCTCTTCTCGATGACGTACCCGGTGTAGTACTGCGTCGCGGCCTCGGACCCGAGCCCGCGCCAGACCACGAGCCCGAACGCGAGACCGATGCTGATCCACGCGACGCTGGCCCACGCCGCCTCCCGGATGCTGATCTCGTGCTCCTCGCGATGGAACAGGACCAGGTCACCGACGATGAGGGTGACCACGAACGCCAGGAACGCGACCCACGCCGCGAGCGACACGGCAATGTCGGCGCCCGGCACCGAGGCCGATGCCAGCATCAGCACCCCTCGCCGGGTGGTGCGGCAGGGAGGGCAGGCACGACGGCATCCTCCCATACCCGCGAGCCGCCGCGACACGGTCGCAGCCCGGGTTGGCGCCGGCCGGGTGCTCGGCCTCTTCGTCGCCGGCGGTCGATGCCATGACGCCCACCGAGTGGCACCGCCCGGGCATCATTGACGCCTGACCGACCTCCGACTAGGTTTCGGCCGCATCATGGTTCGGGTGGCGTGGGCGACGGTCGGGTGACCGAGGTTCCGCCAACTGGCGAGCAACAGGCGGCGCCGGCACCACACGAGCGAGTCGAGCTCTCGATTCTGGCGTGTCCCGCAGACCTCCCGTTCCTCGAGGCGACCGTCCGACACCAGGCCCGCGCACTGACGAACGCCCCGACGATCACCCGGCGCACGCTCGTGATCGACCTGGACGGCGCGGCGCCGGCGTCCGACCCGGCGGGCGCGGAACTTGCACGCCTGGGTGATCGGCTCGTGGACGAAGGCGTGATCGACCGATGGGCGGAGGTGTCGTGGGAGCCGGCACTGGTCGCCCACACGATGAAGCGCTGGTACGGCGACGAACGTGCCGATCCGAAGACTGGCCGACGCGCCATCTACCAGTACATGCGGTCGGTCGACATGGCCGAGGAACCCCGCGTGTTGCACGTCGACAGCGACATGTTGTTCCACTCGCCCCACGCCCGCTGGCTGGAAGCCGGCCGTGCCCTCTTGGCGGCTCGCGACGACGTGGGCGCGGTGGTCCCCTACAGCGGCGTCCCCCAGGCCACCCGGCCATTCGAGTGGATCGCCGGAATCCGGGCCGACCGACCGCTCTACTCGGCTGGTTGGGGCCGGAACCCGGACTTCACGTCCCGCGCGTTCCTGCTCGAGCGCTCGTTGCTCGACGGCGGCCTGCTCCCGCTCGCGACCGTGGTCGAGGGCGAGCAGTGGGAGCAGACGATGGCGCGAGGCATGGCGCGAATGGGTCGTTCGCGGTTCACCTACTGCGACCCGACCGAGTACTGCCTGCACCCGCACGTCCACAACGCGATGCACGCGCGCCACATCGAGTCGTTGATCGAGCTCGTCGAACAGGGCCACTTCCCCTATCGCCGCCAGGGCTACCCGTGGGACATCACCACCGAGGGACGCCGGTTCATCCCGTGGTGGCTGATGATCCAGAGCGACGGGCTGCGGCGCCGACTGCACCTGGCCCCGGCCGCGATCGGGACGTCGGCGGCGGAGTCGATGTGCTGAAGGACACGCAAATGCGCGTACGTCGCCTGGTCGCGAGGGCTCACGGACTGCCGGTCGTCGACCGCGCCGCGACACTCGTGCGGTTCTTGCAGGTCGGCTATGAGAACGTCGACTGGGACATGCGCACCAACGGGGAGACGCGCGTGATCCAGGCCGGTACGGCGAAGGCGCGCCCGATCGTGTTCGACGTCGGGGCCAACAAGGGCGACTGGACCGCGGCGGTGCTCGCGGCGAATGAGAACGCCCAGGTCCACGCCTTCGAGATCGTTCCGGTGATCTCCGAGCAGCTCCACGATCGGTTCCTGGGCGACCCGCGGGTGACGATCAACGCGATCGGCCTCCTCGACGACAGCGCCACGTGTTCGGTCGAGTACTTCCCCGACAAGTCGACGACGTCGGGGGTGGTGCGCGGCGAAGGTTCCCAGGACCCTGCCGCCGTGCTCCTCTCGGCCGACGTCATCTCGGGTGACGCCTACGCCGAGCAGCATGGCGTGGATCACATCGACGTCTTGAAGATCGACACCGAGGGCGCCGATCTCGATGTCCTCCGGGGCTTTCGCCACCTCATCGAGCGGCGTGGTGTCCGGCTGATCCAGTTCGAGTACGGCGCCCCGTCACTCGATGCACGGGTCCTGCTCCGGGACTTCTACGACCTCCTTGCACCGCACGGGTACGAGATCGGCAAGGTGTATCCCCGCCTCGTCGAGTTTCGCCGCTACGAGAGGCGTCACGAAGACTTCCTCGGGTTCAACTACGTCGCGGTGCGCGACGACGAAACCACCCTCGTCGACCAGCTCGGCCGTCGCTCACATCGTTCGCGCTGACCGGCAGCCGCGACACACGAGCCGCGTAGACTCCCCGGCATGGACCTCTGGCCCGGACACGCGTTTCCCCTCGGCGCGACCTACGACGGGAACGGCACGAACTTCTCGCTGTTCTCGGAGGTCGCAGAGCACGTCGAGCTGTGCCTCTTCGAGGACGGCCAGGAGCACCGCTACCGCCTGCCGGAGATCAGCGCCTTCATCCACCACGGCTACATGCCGGGCGTGCAACCCGGCACCCGCTACGGCTTCCGGGTGCACGGTCCGTGGGACCCAGGTCGGGGCCTGCTCTGCGATCCCGACAAGTTGCTGCTCGATCCCTACGCCAAGGCGGTCGAGGGCGAGACCCGGTGGGACGATGCGATCTTCGCGACCCCTGACAACGCGGCTGGGTCGGATCCCCTTCCGTCCGGCCTGAATGCCGTTGATCCGAGCGATCCCGGCGACGGCGATCCGGCCCCGCTCCCCCACCTCGACAGCGGGCCGTTCGTTCCCAAGTCGGTCGTGGCCAACCCGTACTTCGACTGGGGCGACGACCGACATCCACGTACCCCCTGGCACGAGACCGTCGTCTACGAGACCCACGTCAAGGGCATGACCCAGCTCCACCCCGAGGTGCCCGAGGAGCTGCGCGGCACGTACTCCGGGCTCGTCGCGCCGCCGATCATCGACCACCTCAAGCGGCTCGGCGTCACCGCCGTCGAGCTCATGCCGGTGCACCAGTTCATCCACGATCGGCGCCTGGTCGATCTCGGCCTGCGCAACTACTGGGGCTACAACTCGATCGCCTACCTGGCTCCGCACAACGACTACGCCAGCTATCCGCCCAACGGCGCGCAGGTGCAGGAGTTCAAGCAGATGGTCAAGACGATGCACCACGAAGGCATCGAGGTGATCCTCGACGTGGTCTACAACCACACCGCCGAGGGCAACGACCAGGGACCGATCCTCAGCATGAAGGGCATCGACAACCCGGCGTACTACCGGCTCGATCCGAACAACCAGCGCCACTACGTCGACTACACCGGCACGGGCAACAGCCTCAACATGCGCCACCCGCACGTGCTGCAACTCATCATGGACAGCCTGCGCTACTGGATCATCGAGATGCACGTGGACGGCTTCCGCTTCGACCTGGCGGCCACCCTCGCGCGCGAGCTGCACGACGTGGACAAGCTGTCGTCGTTCTTCGATCTCATCCAGCAGGACCCGGTGATCTCGCAGGTCAAGCTCATCGCCGAGCCGTGGGACGTCGGTGAGGGGGGCTACCAGGTCGGCAACTTCCCCCCGCTGTGGTCCGAGTGGAACGGCAAGTACCGGGACGAGGTGCGGGACTTCTGGCGAGGGGCCGACAACACGGTGGCCGAGTTCGCCTACCGCTTCACCGGTTCGAGCGACCTGTACGAGTCCAACGGCCGCACCCCCAACGCCAGCATCAACTTCATCACGGCGCACGACGGGTTCCCGCTCGCGGACCTGGTGTCCTACAACGACAAGCACAACGACGCCAACGGCGAGGACAATCGCGACGGCACCACCGACAACCGCTCGTGGAACTGCGGGGCCGAGGGTCCCACCGACGATCCCGCCGTCCTGACGCTCCGGCGCCACCAGCAGCGCAACCTGCTCGCCACCCTCTTCCTGTCCCAGGGCGTGCCCATGCTCCTCGGCGGCGACGAGCTCGGCCGGACCCAGCAGGGCAACAACAACGCGTACGCGATGGACAACGAGATCTCGTGGTTCGATTGGGACAACGCGGACGGCGACCTGACCGAGTTCACCCGGCGGGTCTCGTGGCTGCGGCGCAAGCACCCCGTCTTCCGGCGCAGGCGCTGGTTCCAGGGCCGCCCGATCGTCGGCGAGAGCACCGACGACATCGAGTGGTTCACCGCTGCGGGCGCGGTGATGACCGAGGACGACTGGCGGGCCAGCTTCGCCCGCTCGGTCGCGGTGTTCCTGAACGGCGAGGCGATCCCGTCGCGCGGACCTCGGGGCGAGCGCGTCGTCGACGACAGCTTCTATGCGATCTTCAACGCGTCCGACGGCGACCTGGACTTCGTCCTCCCCGCGCAGCTGTACGGCCTGCGGTGGATCGTGGTGCTCAACACCGCCGGCGACACGATGGACGATGCCTTCCCCGACGACCGTCGGGGCACGCCCCCGTCGCACCTCGCGGGAGTGTCGCTACCGGTGAAGGCGCGCAGCACCTTGCTCCTGCGCCGAGCCACCCCGGATGATTGACCCACCTCCCGACGAGGTCGCGGGCGAGCACCAGCCGCCGACCACCACCGGGATCACGATGGGTGGGGAGCAACCGGCGGGCGCCGACCACGTGCCCTTCGATCAACGCATCCTCGGCACCGACGACGCGCCGTGGGCACGCTGGATGGTGTGGCTGCTCGCGGCGATGGTGGTGGCCCGCCTGGCGGCGCTGGCATACCTGTTGCTCACGCACCAAGAGACCATCGACGGCGGACTCGCCGGCGATGTCCGGCGCTACGTCGAGATGGCCACCGCCCAGGGGACCCCGTACCGCGACTTCCAGATCGAGTACCCGCCGGTCACGTACGCGCTGATCCGCCTCCTCTCCAGCGCCGACCTCGGTCTCAGCATCGCCCTCGTCGCCATCTCGCAGCTGCTGTGCGATCTCGCCATCGCCGGGGTGCTCGCGTGGGGCTGGGGTCGGCGCGCGGCGATGGCGTACCTGCTGCTCGGCTTCCCGCTCATCTGCTGGCCCTTCATCTATGCCCGGATCGACCTGTTCACCGTGCTCATCACGATCACCGGCCTCGTGCTGGTGCGGCGCGGTCGCGACCTGCCGGGCGGCGCCCTGCTCGCCGTCGGCGTGCTCGCGAAGATCTGGCCCTTCGGGGTCGCACCGGTCCTGCTCGTGGAGCGCAAGGTCAAGGGCCTCGCCGCGTTCGTCACGACGGGACTCGCGCTCGCGGGCCTGTGGGTCGTCGTCGGTGGCATCGGGGGTCCCCAGCAGGTCCTGTCATTCCGCGATGCGACCGGCTGGCAGGTCGAGAGCCTCCCGGGCATCGTCTGGCACCTCCGAGACCCGTCGCAGATCAAGTTCGAGTCTGGTGCATTCCGCACGGGCATGATGCCGCTGTGGGGGCGACCGCTGCTGACGCTGCTGAGCCTGGTGTTCGTCGGGCTGTCCTGGTGGTGGGCCGAGCGCCGGCGCCGGGCCGGCGACGACGACCACGTCGTCTACGCGCTCGCCCCGCTGGCGTCGGTTCTCGCGTTGCTGGTCTTCGCCCCCATCCTGTCGCCCCAGTACCTCGTGTGGATGC
>JBBQHT010000071.1:0-19189 GCA_038324235.1 Acidimicrobiales bacterium | reverse complement strand
TTCGTGCAGGCGGGTGGGCCGGTCGTGCGCGGCGGCGCGCGCCGCTTCGATCAGCCCGTGCGCCCATCCGGCGTCGTCAGGATCGTCGGGCAGATCGAGGCCCTCCGCGATGCGCAGCCCGAGCAACGTGAGGTAGCCCTGCGAGTTTGGGGGCACCGTCCACACGTCGTGGCCCCACACCCGGATCCCGAGCGGCTCGACCCAGGTGGCCAGGCCCTGGTCCAGGTCGGCGGGGACGTACTCGCCGGCCCCGAGCGCGAGGAGGCCCTCGCCGAAGGCCCCGCCGTAGAACCCGGCCCGTCCCTGCCGCGCGATGGTGCGCAGCGTGTCGGCGACGCCGGGCCGTGTGATCCGATCGCCAGCGTGCCCGGTTCCGGCCGTGAGGTCGTCCGTCCCGGCCACGCCGCGCAGGGCGGGGAGCATGAAGCCCAGCAGGGGTGAGCACCCGAAGCCGTCGGCGGCGTACCCGATCGCCGGCTCGAGGACCGTGGCGATCGGCAGCCGTCCGAAGCGGTCGAGCAGCGCCAGCCACCCGTCGACGCAGCCCGGGACCGGGGCCGAGCGCAGGTCGCCGGTCAAGGGCATGGTCGTGTGCCCCTCGGCTCGCAGCCGGTCCGGGTCGGCACCCGATGCCGCCCGACCTGACGCGTTCAGCACGGCTGGCGCGGGGTCGCCGGGCCGGTGGACCAGCGCGAACAGGTCACCGCCCATACCGCACAGGTGGGGTGCGGTGACGGCGAGCACGGCGTTGGCCGCCACGGCGGCGTCGACCGCACTGCCGCCGGCACGGAGCATGGCGACGCCGGCGGCCGAGGCCAGTTGATCGACGCTGGCGACCATGGCGTGCGGGGCGTGCGTCGTGGTCAGGGGCATCGCCGCAGCGTAGGATACGGCGCCGCCCGGACCGTCCGCCACGTTCGGATTCGCCGAGCTGGAGAAGCGCGTGTGAGGACCACGCGCGCGAAGAGATCTGCTCACGGACCGCCTGGTTCGTGACAGTTCATTGCTTTCGATACCGGTCATGCTGGTCGTGGCTGGGCCATAGGACGGGGAGGCTGGCGACGCGGGTAGCTTCGTAGGTGACTGCTTCGTGGGAGCTGCGGATCTCTACGGCCATGAACACGGCTCCCGTTCCGAGGGCTGCGCTCCCGGCGAGGAACACGAAAAGGGCGCCTGTGCCGACGGCGCTGGAGTCGGTGAGGGCGGCGACGGCGATCACGAACATGCTGCTCACCAGGACCACGACGGCGGTGTGGGCCAGGAGCACGGCGTGGTGAACTTGACGATGCCGGGCGATCAGTTGTGGAACTTGGTAGTCGATCTCGGCGAGGCGTTCGTTGGCGAACGCCAGGTGGGCGTCGTCGGGGGTGATCGTACTGAGCGAGAGGCGTTCCGCGGTGAGGGCGCGGATGCGACTGTTGATCGCGGTGTAGTGGTTCATCATCGCACCGAGGAGGAGCCCGCACGCGGTGATCATCACGACGGGTGCCAAGATCAACTGGATCGTCTTGGCAGTGGTTTGGACGTCCATTGGTGACCTCCGCGGTCTTGTGGTCTTTGCGGCGATACTGGCAGTCGGTGGTCGCGGGCGGGGAGGAGTTGGCCCCCCACGTTGGCGCGCCGATCGATTGGGGGCCAACTCGCTGGCAGGTCGGTCAGGCCGGGCGAACGTGCAGAGCTACGCAAGATGCTGGGAGGCAGCACCACGAACGCAGCGGGTCAGTTCGTCTCCGCAGGACGAGGATCGGGAGGAGGACCGGTGGCTGGCGGTTCATGGATTCCTCACAAGTTGCGGGCAGACTCGATGACGTGACCAGGCAGCGGGAACCACGGATAGGACCGCTGGTGACGGCAGCGCTTGTCGCCTCGTTGATGGCGCAACCGGGCTGCGCCATCAACCACGACCAGCCGGCCTCGTCCCCGCCGTCCTCGACCACCCAACCGTCCGGAACGGCGGGCACCTCGCCCACATCCAGCGAGGCGGAGGTCCTCGCCGTGGCCTCCTCTGACACCACCTTCGATGCCGGCGATCGGCGCGGCATCCCGCTGCGGGTCTGGGCGCCGACCACGGGCGGACCGTACCCGGTGATCGTGTTCTCCCACGGCGGCGGCGGATCGGGACAAGGCTACGAGTACCTCGTCAGGGCGTGGGCCCAACACGGCTACGTCGTGGTCCTACCCACCCACGCCGAGTCGATCGCGCTCCAGAAACAACAAGGCGTCGGTGTGCGCGAGGCGGTGGTCGCCGTGAAGTCGGCCGGTTCCAACCCGAGCGCGTGGGCCCAACGCACGATCGACGTATCGGCCGTGCTCGACGGACTCGACACGCTCGCGGACCGCCTTCCCGACCTGCGCGGCAGGATCGACTCGTCGTATGTCGGCGTCGCCGGTCATTCCTTCGGGGCGTTCACCGCCATGATGGTGGCGGGAGTCGAACCGGACGCGAACGGCACGACCGTCGACCACCGCGATTCCCGGCCAGCAGGATTCGTCCTGCTCTCCCCCCAGGGCGTCGGGCAGAACGGGCTGACCGCGACGTCGTTCCAGCTCCTCGACCGTCCCACACTGGTGATGACCGGCACCCTCGATGAAGGGCAGAACACCGACACCACGACGGGCGCCCGCCAGACCTACCAACAGAAGCTCGACCCGTTCCGGCTGTCGCCGCCAGGGCAGAAGTACAGCGTCGTGATCGATGGCGCGAGCCACTTCACGTTCTCCGGGCCCGGCTCGGCCGGCGCGTTGGCCCCGTTCCTCGACCAAACCGACGACACCGCGCCCGAGACCTACCAGGCCGTCATCTGGGCCACGCTGCGCTTCTGGGACCACGTCCTCTCGCCGGGCCGCGCCGCACCCGGGCCCGCGCTGGCCCCCGGTGACGCCCCCAACGCCCCCACAACCGTCACCGTCGAGAATCGCTGACGTCGCTCCCCGTGGCTTCGACAGACCTTGACCCACCCATCGATCGGGAGATGGCGGCCACCCCGGTACACGAGCCTTCTTGGGGGTGACGCCGTTGCCCTCACCCACATTTTTGACATACGGTATGTCATAATAGGGCCGGACGCGATGGACGATGCCGGGGGAAGGACGACAGTGCTCGCAGACGGTGAGGACGGTGGCCGCGACTGGGGATCCCGATCGACTCGCGGGTCGATGGCGTCGCACCGACTGGTCGGCTGGATCTATTGGGACCCTGGCGCAATCGAGCGGTATGCCGCTCTGGGCGTCCCTGGGGGAGTCGGCTACTACATCGCCTCACGGGGGGCACCGCTCGCCGCCGCCGGCAACGCCGCGGTAGCCGCCGCGTTCTACTCGATCCTCCCCGCGTTCGTCGCTGGGTCGTTGGACCTGGCGCGAACGCACACGACGTTCGCTCGGGTGATCGAGGCGCGCGACGCGGCGGTCGGCGACGGGTTGCGCCGCTTCGTACCCGAGATCGTCGAACCGCTCTCCGAACTCGGCCCGTATCTGTGGGAAGCGGCCGATCGGCTCGAGCCTTCAGGTCGGGTGTTGTTCGCCGCCCATCGCGAGGCCGCACGTCCCGATGACCCGGTGGTTTCCGCATGGCTCGCGGTCAACTGCATACGCGAATGGCGAGGGGACACCCATTGGGCGCTCATCGTGGCCAGCGGACTGACCGGGGTGCAGGCTGGTCTGCTCCACGATGCCTACCTCGGCTACCCCGGCGAGTGGATCCCGCGGAGCCGTGGCGCCGACGACGATGCGGTTGGTGCCGCCCTCGCGGGGCTTGACGCGCGTGGTCTGGCTTCAGGTGGCCTGGTCAACGCGGCCGGGATCGCGTTCCGCGAACAGATCGAACAGGAAACCGACCGCCTCAGCGAGGCGGCGTGGCGCCTACTCGGGGCGGATCGCACGGACGCGTTCCTCGATCTCGTCGAGCCCGTCGGGGCGCGGCTGCTCGAACGGATCGACGCCACGGCTGGTCCGGAGTGGATGCCGGCCGCACGCGCACGACGCCCGCCGACCGCTTCTTCGTAGCTGCGGCGCCCGGCCATCCAACCCTCCCACTCCCCGGTGGAGAACGTCGTGGGCCTGACCGTTTTGCCGGTCGGCTCTCGCTGGCTGGGCTGGCACGCGCCAGCCAGATCTGCCGGCATCAGCGGGCCTCAGCTGGGCCGGAAGTCGCGGAACATCTCGGTGATGTCGAGCACGAGGGTGCGGGCCAGGCCGCTCTCGCGGTTGCGGTGGGCCTCGCCGTAGGCCTGACCTTCGACCATCTGCTTCACGGCAGTGCGGTTCGGGTACCACGTGAGCCAGAGCTGGTCCCACTGGTTGTTTTCCTGGTCGCCGATGAGGGTGCGGTTTACCTTCGCCGCGAAGATCTGCTTGGCGCCGACGTCGGCGAGGAGCTGGAGCACCGGTGTGCCATAGCCGGCGGTGTAGGTGGCTTGGCCCTCGGCGTCGTCGAAGGCGAGCAGGTTGAGGAGGATGACGGGTTGGCCGTCGTCGTGGTCGATGGCCGCGCGGAAGGCGGCGGCTTGTTGGGCGTCGGGGGTGATCGTCGTGCCGAGAGGCATATTGGGCACGGTCGGGCTCGGGTCATCCATCGCGGGCTCCTGTGGTTGGGTGGGTCAGGTGACGGAGAGGCGGCCGACGATGCCAGTGCCGCAGTAGTAGAGGTCTCGGTGCCAGCCGGGGCTGAGGAAGGTGGCGCTGGCGGAGGACGACCCCGTCGCCACTCGGGACCGCTCGGCGCCGGTGGCGAGATCGAGCAGCACGAGGTGGTCGCCGTCGCCGGTGAGGTCGTTGGTGACGACCTCACCGGTATCGGCCATCACGAAAGGTGGCATCCACAGGTGGAGGGCGCGTTGCCAGCGCACGTGCATCGGCGCACCGCGTTGCCAGTCGATGCCGGCGATCAGCCCGTTGGCGGTGTCGAAGGCGAGGGCGAGGTGGTGGTCGGTGACGTACACGGGAGGCGCCGTGATCCAACCCCGCGGCGCGTCGAAGGGCCGCAGTTCCTCGCGGTCGTCGGGGTCGATGGTGGAGATGCGCAACAGGCGCTGACTGCCGGACCACGCCGCCTCGGGGATGGTGAAGGGACCGGTGCCAGATGGGTGGGCGGCGTGGATGGCGCGGACGGAGGTGGTGTCGCCGTTGTCCATCACCCAGAAGTTGTCGGCTTCGAGGCAGCCACCCCACGCCAACCCCTGCTGTTCGTCATCGCGCTCTCGGTATCTCGGCTGCCAGGTGGGGTCGAGGTCGAGGACGCCGTCGTGGTAGCGGTAGCGCAAGAGATGCTCGGTGGCGGGCACATAGACGAGGGAGCTGCCGTCGGGTTGGGGGTCGCTGGCGATACGGCCGAGCGACGGTTCGGGCACCACCACTTCGGCGACCACGCCGAGGCGTTGGGGTTCGAGGACGGTTAGCACCGCCGGGTAGTCGCCAAGGCCGATGTTCTTCGCCACCAGGTTGCCGTCGGGCATCACGTGGAGTCCGTTGTGGGGGCGGTCGGTCGGCAGGGCGCGCTCGGCGAGCACCCGGCCGTTGTGGTCCAGGCGGTGCACGTAGCACCCGTTGGCGACGTAGAGGTCTCCGTTGACGTGGGCGATGCCGGCGCCGGGCCAGATGTGCCCCCCGGTCGGGAGCTCTGTACGGGTGATCGTCTCGAGCGTGACGGGATCGACGCGTTCGACGAAGCCAACCCCTTGGGTCGCGCCGAGGCGGCTGGACCCGAGCAGGTAGACCTCGCCGGGCGCGCGCAGGAGGAACATGATGTTCCACGCGTCGCTCGGGCGCGTGTGCAGCACGAGCCGCTCGCCGTCGGCCAGGCCGAGCCCTGGTCGGGGGGAGAGCCCCTGGCGGCGGGGCCCACCGTATTCGGCCGGCCAGGGCGATGAGTAGAGGCCGGGGATCGTTCCGGCGCTGTCGCGGGTGGTCATGGCCGGTGGAGCCGCGTGACGGTCGTGAACGAGCAGGTGTAAAGGTCGTCGTGCCAGCCCGGTGCAGGGAACAGCACGGCTTGCACGGGGCTGCCGGTGTCGATTCGGTCGAGCACCTCCCCGGTGGTGATGTCGAGGATCGTGGCCTGGTCCCGACCCCGATCGTGGTCGAAGTCGAAGGCGAGCACGAGGCCGGCGGCATCATCGAGCAGGAGGTGGCCACCGTGGTTGCGTGGTTCAGACCAGATCGGTTCGAGCGCGTCGCGGGCCTCGCCGTAGCGCCAGGCGGTCATCACCGAGTTGCTGCTGTCGTAGGCCAGGGCGATCTTGCGGCTGGGGTCGACAAGGGGCGTGTTGGCGATGATCCCATTGGGCAGACCGCACACCTCGGTGAGCGTCGGGGGGATATCGGGGTCGGCGAGATCGAAGCGGACGAGGTGGAGCGGCGCCGTGCTGGTGCCCTTGCCACGGAACGACGGGCCGAACAGGGCGGTGCCCTCACCGTTGTCCATGAACCACGCCGACCCGTCGGCGATCACTGCGTCCCACCCGAAGGTCTGGCCCTCGAGGGTGAGGTAGGGGCGGGGCGGGTGGGTGGCCGTGAGCGACTGGGCGGCCGGGTCCCAGGTGATCATGTGCAGGCTCGCATCGCCGACCACGCAGATCGGCACGGTGTCCGATCCCGCATCGACGTGGGCGGAGAGACGGGCGATCGAACCCTCGTCGAGCACGAGCGACGCGACCGGGCTGAGCCCGTCGGGTTCGAGCACGATGAGCTCGGTGCCCGGATCACCGTTGGTGATGGCGTGCAGGCCCGAGCCGCCACAGAAGTCCTTCATGACCAGGTGCCCGTCGGGGAGGATCAGCAACGAGTTGTACGGGCGTGGGCGGGGCAGCTCGCACGATGCCACCGGTTCGAGGGTGATCGGGTCGAGCTTGTGGCAGAAGCGGGCGTGGGTGATGTAGAGGAACCCGTTGCGGTGGGCGGCGATCCCACCCGCCCAGAACGGCCCGCCGGGCAGGTCAGGCGAGCGAACCTCGGGTTCGAGGGTGAAGGGATCGATGCGCTCGACCCAGGACGTGGTGTCGGGAACCCCGATGGTGTTGCCCTGCAGGTAGACCTCACCCGGATCGCGGGTGACGATCATGTTGGCCCCGAACACGCTCCGGCTGGTCGCGACGTGGCCCGTGCCCGTCAGCGAGAAGGCCGATTCGGTCGACGGTGTCTGGCGTCGTGCCGGTCCGCCGTCCTCGGCCGGCCAGCGGCTCGGCCAGTACCCGTCGAGCTCGCCGGTCATGCCGGAGCTTCGACGGCCAGCGCGCGTACCGGCAGGTTGGCGAGGGTCTCGTGGAGATCGGCGGTGAGGTCGCGGCGGGTCGCGGCGTGGGCGGGGTCGTCCCACAGGTTGTGCCATTGGTGGGGGTCGTCGGCGAGGTGGTAGAGCTCGCCTTCGGTCCCGTCGTATTGCACACCCGACGCGGTGACGACGCTGTCGCCCAGAACCTTCTCGAGGCCGTTGGGTTGGCCGCCGGTGGACGGTTCGTAGGCGGTGCAGACCCAATCGTCGCGGTAGATCGATCGTAGGTGCATGCCGTAACCGGGGAACTGGCTGTCCCATTCACAAACGGCCCGTTCCCGTCCCGGTTCGCCGTTGGCCGTGGGTAGGGGCGCGCCTTGGATCCAGTCCGGTTGGGGGAGCCCGGCGATGGCGCACATGGTGGCCGCCAGATCGATCTGTTGCACGGGGTCGTCCACGGTGATGCCCGCGACGGAGGCGGCGTTTGGCGCCGGTCGCCAGATGAACGGAAGGCGCATCAGCGCGTCGACGTGGAACGGGCCCTTGTAGATGAGCCCGAAGTCGCCTTGGAGCTCGCCGTGGTCGGTGGTGAAGAAGATGTCGGTCTCGTCGAGCCATCCGCGCTCGTCGATGTAGCGGATGATCCGACCGCACGCTTCGTCGATGAGCTCGTTCATGACGTGGGTCTTGGCGTTGATCTCGCGGATCATGTTGTCGGTGAGCTGGCCCGGCGTGAACGCCATGGGTCCGCCCTCGATGTTGGCCCACCTGCCGTCGTAGTAGTCGAGCCAGTGGCGGGGCTTGCCGGCCAGGACCTTGCGGATGGCGTCGGGCGAGCCGGGGTGACCAGGTGGGAGGTCGAGGTCTGGCCAGGGCACTCGGCCGAGCTCAGAGGCAGGTGGGTCCCACGGGTGATGCGGGTCGGGGAAGCTCGTCCAGACGAACCAATCCTCGTCGTCGCGGTACTCCTCGAGTTGGGTGACGGTGAGATCGGCAACCCAGTCGGTGTGGTACCACTCTCGGGGGATCGGGTTGGTCTTGGTCTCGGGTGCCCCCGTGTCGCCGCCGGGCTGCGCGCCGAGCAGGGCGGCGAAGCTGTGCAGGTGCTCGGGGTGGTTCTCCTTGATCCAGTGGCCGTAGTGCTGGATGGGGTGGTTGCCGAACGCGGCCGCGTGCATGACCTGGATCGAGCGTTCGAACCCTCGCCAGTAACCGGTCTCACCTTCCACGGCCCGGCGGTTCTCCGCCCACCGCAACGTCGGGTCGAAGCCCGGCTCGAAGTGCGCCTTGCCCAGCAGGGCCGTGCGGTAGCCGCCGGCGGCGCGCAGGTGCTCGGCGATGGAGGGTGCGTCTTCGGGGAGCGGGATGCCGTTGGCCACCACGCCGTGGGTGCGCACGTACTGGCCGGTGAGGATCGACGACCGCGCCGGCATGCAGACGGCGTTCTGGTTGTACGCCCGCGTGTAGTTGATGCCCTCGCCGGCCAAGCGATCAGCGACGGGGGTGCGGGCGATCGTGCCGCCGTTGACGCCGAGCGAATCGAAGCGCTGCTGATCTGTGGTGATCAGCAGGATGTTGCGTCCCATGTCACGCCACCTGCACCGGGTGGCGCAGCTCGCCGCGCAAGGCCCGCTCGAGGAAGTCCGCGGAATCCGCAGAGGCCAGCGGACCGTAGCCGGTCGGCATGGCTATGAAGCCGTGGAGCGACTCGGGGTAGACGCCGAGCTCGCTGTGGTTGCCGGCGAGCTCCCAGCGTGCCGCCATGAACGTGCTGTCGTCGACGAAGGGGTCGTTGGCGCCGACGGTGAAGCGCGCTGGGACGAGCCCGTGCAGGTCGGCGTAGAGCGGCGAGCACGAGGGGTCCCGGCGGGCCTCGGCGTCCAAGCCGGGCATGAAGTGCTGGAGGAAGATCTCGACGTTCTTGGTCGAAACGATCGGCGCGTCGTGCCCGTTGCGGGCGCTGGGCGTGGCTCCCAGGTCGTAGCCACCGAACAGCAGGCTGGCGCCGCTGATCGGGGCGAGCGCGTCGGGTCCGTCGCTGTCGCGGATGCGTAGCAGGGCCAGGACCAGCAGGTGGGCACCTGCCGATGCACCTTGCACGAGCAGCTGATCGGTTTCGAACCGATCTGGCCCTTCGGTGAGGAGCCAGCGCAGGGCCGCCTCCACATCGTCGACACCGGCGGGGTGGGGGTGCTCGGGGGCGAGGCGGTAGTCGATGCTCACCGTCGCGACCTCGAGCCTGTTGCCCAACGTGACCAGGAACGAGTCCATCATGCGGGCCGAGCCGAGACACCAGGCGCCGCCGTGCACGTCGAGGCACACGCTGTTCACTCGCCCTGGGGTGATCACGCGGGCGCTGACGGCCTCGGTGGGCCCGGGGATCTCGATCACCTCCACACCCTCGGCCTCGTCTCCGCCCATCATGTCCATGCCGAAGCGGGCCAGCGCGAGCCCGTCGGGGGTGGCGAGGTCGGGCACCATGGCCGAGCGGGCGACGGCCAGTTCGTTGATGACGCGAGACTCCTCGTCGAGGCGGTTCCGCACCTCCGGATCGAGGGACGTGACGGACGGGGGGTAGATGCTCATGGGCTCTCCAGGGTGAGTTCGGTGAGGGTGCCTTGGTGACCGAGCTCGACGAACCGGCCGTCGAAGATCGGCGTGACGAGGATGCCGTGGGACATGCGGGGCAGGTCGGCGCTGCGGGCCAGCTCCGTGCCGGTGGCGGCGTCGCGCCACACGACCTGTTCACTCGGCGCAGTCATGAGCCCGGCGGGGCCGTCGAGGCCGGCGATGTCGGTGCCGATGATCACCCGCCGATCGGAGGGCCCGACGAGGGTGGTGAAGCTGAGCGAGCGCTGCTCGACGCGCCACACGAAGGTGAGCGACCCGTCGTCGTCGACGTCGTAGGCGGCGAGCAAGCCCGCCGCCGCGTCGTGCGTGTAGACCCGTTGGTTCTCGGGGTCGACCGACAACATCGCGGGGAGGAACGAGATGGCCATGCCGGCGTCGGCGAAGGGATGGACCTCGTGGCGGTGCGTCGAGTCGTGCTGGTCGATGCAGTGCACCGACATGGGATCGGGCGAGGGCACCGCGTTGGTCTGCAGCGCGGTGTACCGGCCGAGGATGGCGTTGGCGGGCGCCGGGGTCTGGCCGTCGCGGCGCACCTCGGCGGGTTGCCAGTCGGGGTCGACGACGAGGTTGGCGCCGTCCCAGCGCCAGCGGTGCAGCGTGTTGAACCCGACGAGGTAGATCACGTCGTCGTCGCCGAGTCGGGTGGAGGTGATGCGCCCCCCGATGTGTTCGGGTGCCTGCACACTGGTGACGACCGACCACGTGGCGGGGTCGATGATCGTGACGGTCGACCCGGGTGCGGCGAAGGGATTGCCGGCCATGAACGCGGCGAACCCGTCGACGTCGGTGCCGTGACGATGCACTGTCTTCGCCGCGATCATCCCGTCGGACAGCGTGGTGTAGCCGTTGTATGCGGCGTCGCGTACGGGGCCGGCCACGGGGAGGACGGTCTCGGCCAGGATCTCGCCCGTCGCGGGGGAGATCCGGAAGATCCGGTCGCTCGCGACCGCGACCAGGTCGCCGTCGGGCAGCACCCCGAGCACCCCCATGTAGTTCCAGCGATCGAGGGCTTTGGTGTCGACCAGGCGCGTGCACCACACCTGCTCCAGGGTGGCGGCGTCGAGCCGGGCCACCTGGGCTCCGTCGCACCCGTCAACCTCGGCGTACACGCCGAAGAGCACGAAGAGCTCGCCGGCGTCGCGCGTTACCAGGTTGTACGGCCCGGGATATCGGTCCGGGGCTTCGCGGGTGGTGACCACCAGCAGGCCTTCGGGCACCGGGTCGGTCGGGAACCGGTGGGTGCGCTCGCTGTCGTGGTGCTCGAAGCTGGTGATCGTCGGATACGGGGTGATGAACGCCGACGACTCGGTCATGGCTTCCTCATCGACGGTGGGGTGGTGCCCTGCTGGGTGACGGGGAGCAGGTAGAACCAGAGCGGCTCGGGGGCGCCTTGCTCCTGCATGACCCGCTGCGCCTCGCGCATGGTGTGCGCCGCCGCAGTGTGGTTCGCGTACCAGCTCTCGGCTTGGCGGGCGAGGGGGACGTGGTCGGCGAGGCCCATGGCGGCCTGCTGGTAGTAGGCCGCGATGAGCCCAGCGGCGCGCATCGGGTTGGGCTGGATGCCGGCTTCGGGCCACGGCGCGCCGTGGGCGATCCGGTCGAAGCCGGCCAGGGCGTCGTAGACCATTTGTGGGTCTTCGATCGAGCTCATGCCGCCGGTGGCGCCGCGGTCGAAGGCCGGCCGCAGGGCCCGCGCTTCGTCGACGGCCTTGGGGAGCGAGGGATCGGTGCCGGGCGGGATGGTGCACGTCATGGCCTCGTCGACGTGATCGTCGATGGCCTCGCTGAAGTCCTCGAGCACGGGCCCCGACGGCCGGTCGAGCAGCGCCAGGGCGCAGAGCAGGACGCGGCGCTGGAACTCGGGGTCGCGAGGCTTGCCGAGCGGCCGGCCGATGGGGAACTCGCAGTACAGCGCCCGCGGCGGATGCATGCGCTCGGCGAAGGAGCGGATCGAGTTGAGCACGACCGTGGCGATACCGTTGGCCTCGAACGCACGGGCGATCGCGCACGCGGTGCGCGGGCAGAACGGGCACACGGTGGTGATCACCGCGACGGTCACGCCGTCAGCCCGCAAGGCGGCTGCGGCCGCGGGTCCGGTGTCGAGCGTGATCGTCGACAACGTGTCCATCTGGGCGCCCATGAAGGCGACGTGGCGCGGTGCCACCGACCCGATGATCCCTTCCGCGGCGAGCTCGGCCAGCCGGTCGACCGGGTACACCACGTTGAGGTCGGCGAGGACGCCGGTGCGATCGAAGTTCAAGCTGTTGTGACCGACGATGAAGTCGCGGGCGTGGCCGGGCAGCAGGCGGAACGACTGGTCGAAGAGGTCGAAGGGATTCTCGCCGGGCCGGTAGAGGCCGGCGGTGGTGACGATCGCCACCTTCGCCGCGGCCAACGGGCCGGGCACGGTCCACGGGTCGTCGTCGTACGCAGGGCAAGCCATGTTGGCGACGAGCTTTCGAAGTGCGGTGTCGGCGCCCATGGTCAGGCCTCGCGTGCCGGGTCGGCGACCGGGCGCTCCAGGGGTTGGGGGAAGCCCTGCCCTTCCTGGAACAACCGGGCGATCTCGTGGAGAGCATCGTTGGTGAGCTCACTGTCCTCCCACGTCCACCACCACGGACGCTGGATGATCTCGACGAGGATCCCGTGGCACTGGTCGGGTGGGATGAACCCGACCTTGTTGTCCATCATCTGGACCATGTTGCCGACGGTGAGGCCCTGTTCGGCGAACCAGTCCACCGAGTCCCAGAAGTCCTCCACCTCGAGGCACAACGACAGGAACCCCTCGCCGCGCGCCGCCAGCATCTGGCCGAGGATGCCGCTCTCGGTGTTCGGCTGGGCCAGGTCGATCACGAGGCCGCCCAGCTCGATGTTCGCGCCGCCGAACTCGGCCTGGTCCTCGCCGGTGCGGCCGATGGTCGTGTTGCCGCGGCGGCGCAGCTCCTTGGCGCCGAAGATGTCGCGCCAGAACCCGACGCTCTCGTCGAGGTCCTTCACGACGAAGTTGATCTTGCCCAGTTTGGTGATGTGGTGGGCCATTCGATCAGCCCTGTGGTGTGAACGAGAGGGGAGCGCAGGCGATGACGACGGTGTTCTCGAGGCCGTCCTCGCGGTGGGTGTGGGCCTCGCGGTACTCATTCGTGGACACCATGTCGATGAACGCTTGGCGGCTCGGATACGACACCAGCGCCACCGAGTCCCAGTCGTTGGCGTCGGCATCCCCGATGAACACGTGGCGCGCCTGGCCGAGCCACAACAGGGTGCCACCCTGGGATTCGACCATCTTGATCACCGCGTCGCCGTACCGTTCGTACGCGTCCGAACCGGAACCGTCGCCGGACTCGGCCGACTCCTTGAACTTGAGCAGGTTGACCATGACCACTTCTCCCTCCAGGTCGGAGTTGACGTAGTCCATGAACTGATCCGAGTTCGGCGTGATGCTCACGAGAGGGCTCCAGTGGTCGTGGTTGCGATGGGGTTGGCGGCGATGAACTCGACGATGACTGCGGCCAGTTCGGGACCCTTGTCCTCCTGGAGGAAGTGCCCAGCGTTGGCAATCGTGGTGTGGGCTTGCCCCTTGGTGCCGGGGATGAGGAGTTGGAACAACTCGTCGGCGCCGCGGGTCAGTGGGTCGCCGTCGCTGAACGCGGTGAGGAACGGCCGTGTCCAGCCGGCGAGGGACTCCCACGCTGCACGCTGGGCCGGAGCCTCGGGAGCGTCGGGATGGGCGGGGACGAACGTCGGGAAGATCCGCGCCGCTTCCTTGTAGGACTCGTCGGGGAACGGCGCCTCATAGGCCGCGACCACCTGGGGCGACAGCACCGAGACGGTGGCCGCCTGAATGAAGGCACCGACGGTGAATTCTGGGACTTCCTGACTGAACCTCTGCCACGCCATGAACGCGTCGGGCATCCGGTGATCGCCGGTGGGCAGGCCAGTGTTGCCCATCACCGCTCGTGAGAACCGCTCCGGATGCTCCGCGAGGAGTCGTAGCGCCACCATCCCACCCCAGTCCTGGCCGAAGACGGTGAGGTCGGTGAGGTCCAGCTGGTCGAACAGCACTTGGCGCATCCATTCGACGTGGCGTGCGTAGCTGTAGTCGCCGCGATCGGCGGGCTTGTCCGATCGCCCAAAACCGACCAGGTCAGGAGCGATCACCCGGTGGCCCGCGTCGGCGAGCACCGGGATCATCGTGCGGTACAGGTAACACCAGGACGGGTCACCATGGAACAAGACCACCGGCGCCGCATCGCCGGGCCCCTCGTCGAGGTAGTGCACTCGCAGCCGTCCGTCGTCGAGATCGTCGATGTCGACGTAGTGGGGCTCGAAGTCGAAGCCCTCCAGGTCAGTGAATCGCTCGTCGGGTGTTCGTAGCGTCCGCACGGGAGCATCCTCCATTTGTGACATACGGTATGTAGAAATATGTGCTTCGAACAGCGTCGCGTTTGCCGTGATCGGCACGCCCGACGCCGAGCGGCTACTGGCGAACCCAGGTGGCGGCGAGGAAGGGTGTCGTCACGGCGAGGCCGGCGTAGGCCGGAGTCGTCGTTCCCGGGAGCGTCCCCGCCCCGATGCCCCGCGCCGCCGGATCCGACTCGACCGCCGTGATGTTGTGCACGAGGAAGATCCGATCCAGGTCCTTGGCCATCTCGCGCTGGACGATCTGGTACTGCCGGATCTGCTCGGTTCGGTCGTCGGTCGCGCGGGCGGCGTTCATCGCGTCGGTGATGCGCGGATTGTCGTCGCGGGTGAAGTTGAGCGACAGTCCGGCCACCGGTTTGGTGGCGATGAACGGGTACGCCCGGTCGAGCGTTGGGCTGCTGAACAGCACGAAACCGCTCGACTGGTAGTTCCCGGAGAGCACGCTGGTGATCAACGTGGTCTGCTCGACGGTTTGCAGGTCGACGGTGACGCCGAAGCTCTTGGCCTGGGCCTGCAAGGTCTGCGCGATGGCGGCGTAGGCCGGATCCGGCGGGATGAGGGCCGTGAAGCGCAGCGGCTTGCCGTGCTGCGCCTGGTACTCGTCGACCAGACGCCGAGCTTCGGCCGGGTCGTACGCGGGATAGCCGGCATCGACGCGGGACAAGAAGTAGGGGGAGCCCTCGGCGAAGGGTCCCCACGCCGCTGGCAACGCCCCTTCGAAGGACTGCTGGGAAAGCTCACCCTGGTCCAAGCCAACGGCGATCGCCCGCCGGGCCACCGGATCGTCGAACGGCTCCTTGGCCGTGTTCAACGCGATGATCGTCTCGTCCGATTCGCGACCGGCCGTGTTGATCACCTGGGTACGCCCTTCGTCACTGGACTTCTGGGCGTCCAGCAGGGCCGAGGCCGTGTTCACCTCGATGGCATCGACCGACTTCGCCTCGAGCGCGTTCTGCCGGCTGGTCGAATCCGCCAGCACCTTGAACTCGATCCCATCGAGGTGGGGGAGACCGGCTTGCCAGTAGTGCGGGTTCTTCCGGACGGTGAGGGTGGCATCGGGGGTCCACGACTGGAACGAGAAGGGCCCGGTCCCGATCGGATGCCGGGCCCCTTCCTTGGGGTCCTGCAACATGGCGGGCGCCGCGACGTAGCCCGGCTGGCCGGTGAGGGCCATCGCGAAGGTGGACCAGGGCTGGGACGTGGTGACCACCACCGTGCGGTCGTCGCTCGCCTCGACGGCAGTGATGGAGGACAGCGCCTGCGCGGTGAGGCCGGTCGTGCGGGCAGCGTCCAGGTTCAGCTTCAGCGCTGCGGCATCGAGCTTCTCGTCGTTCTGGAACGTCACGCCGGGCCGGAGGCGGATGGTCCAGGAGCGGAAGTCGGCGGTCGGCGTGAGCGCCTCGGCCAGGTAGGGCTGAGCCCGGCCGTCAGGATCGACCGCGGCCAACGGGTCGAAGATCGCGTTGGCCACGATGTATCCCGACGCGGCCCACTGGGCCGAGAAGGGGTTCCAGCCACTGGACTCCGCGGCCAGCCCGAAGGTCAACAAGCCCCCATCCCGGGGCTGCTCGGTGTCGGGCACCGCCGTGGCCGGTGCGACTGCGACGTTGGCATCGGACCCGTTCTCCGTCGACGCGCACCCCACGACGATCAGGGCCAGAATCGCGACGCTCGCCAGGGTCACCACTCCTCCGCGACCCCGCGGCTCGGTGTGGCCAGCTCGCATCATCGATTCCCCCTTCGGTGCGCTACTAGTGAGATACGGTGTTGCGAAAGATCTTGCACTAATGGCACATGGTATGTCAATATCGGGTTATGAACTTCGGGATCTTCCTTGCGCCCTGGCATGTACCCGGCCAGGACCCCACGCTGGCCCTTGAACGAGACCTCGAGCTCATCGAGCGCCTCGACCAGCTCGGCTATCACGAGGCCTGGATCGGCGAACACCACTCGGCGGGCTGGGAGATCATCGCCTCCCCGGAGATCTTCATCGCCGCGGCCGCCGCCCGCACCCGCAGCATCCGACTCGGTACTGGTGTGTCGTCGTTGCCCTATCACCACCCGCTCATGCTGGCTGACCGCATGGTCCTGCTCGATCACCTCACCCGCGGCCGGATCATCTTCGGGGTCGGGCCCGGGTCCCTGCCATCGGATGCGTTCATGATGGGCATCGACCCGATGACCCAGCGCGAGCGCATGGAAGAATCCCTCGAAGCCATCCTGGCCCTGCTCGACGGATCTGAACCGGTCACCCGCAAGACGGACTGGTTCGAGTTGCGCGACGCCCGCTTGCAGCTCCGCCCCTACACCAAGCCGTGCTTCGAGGTCGCCGTCGCCGCGATGGTGTCGCCCTCGGGCCCGCGGGCCGCCGGTCGCTTCGGAACGTCGTTGGTGTCACTCGGGGCCACCACGACCGCCGGGTTCGACGTACTTGGGAGCCACTGGCAGGTGGCCGAGGAACGAGCGCTCGAGTTCGGCACAACGGTCGATCGCGACCGGTGGCGCCTCGTCGGTCCGATGCACATCGCCGAGACCGAGGAACAGGCCCGCCTGGAGGTTCGCCACGGTTTGGCCGACTGGGTGCGCTACTACCGCGAGGTCGCGGCGCTGCCGTTGGCCCCGGAAGGCGTCGATGACGACGAGCTCATCGACCACCTCAACGCCGGACGCTTTGCGGTGATCGGCACACCCGACATGGCGGTCGCGCAGATGGAACGGCTGCGTGAGAAGAGCGGCGGGTTCGGCACGTACCTCTTCATGGCCCACGACTGGGCCAACCGCGAAGCAACGCTTCGTTCTTACGAGTTGTTGATGCGTGAGGTGTACCCCCGCGTGAGCGGCACGGCGGACTCCATCGTGGCCGCTGAGCGTTTCGCCATCGACAACCGGCCGGCGTTCGCCGGGTCGATGATGAACGCGATCGGCAAGGCCATCACCGACCACCACGCCGAAAAGGAAGCCCGCACGGACGCGGCCTTGGCGACGTGAACCCTTCCCCTCCGCCCCGCCCAAGTCATCTCCACTCGCTTCGCGACCCCAAGGACCCACACCATGTCTGATACCACCCCCGAGATCAGCTCGATCAGCTCCCAGGAGGACCTCGCCGCCCTGCTCGACGGCCGCACTGACGACGAAGTCATCGCCGTGGTTGCTGACCTCGGCACCGCCTCGGTGATCGACCAGATCGCCGACGCCATGGTCGAACGCTTCCAGGCCGACAAGGCCGCCGGGCAGAACGAGGTCATCCAGTGGGACATCACTGCCCCCGACGGTGTCCACAGCTTCCACCTCCGCGTCGCGGACGGAACCTGCACGACCGCCTCGGGCCCTGGAGCATCGCCCCGCGTCACGCTCGGGCTCGCGCTCGCCGACTTCCTCCGCTTCATCGCCGGCCAACTCGAAGGCATGGCGGCGTTCATGGCCGGCAAGCTCAAGATCAGCGGCGACATGATGTTCGCGCAGAGCATGCAGGCCTGGTTCGCCGTCTGAGCGTGCGGCGATAGGAGTGCCGAGTTCTCGCGCCTGAGCCCCGTCCCCGGTCTGCGCTGACCGCGGCCGCCTCCAGGTCGCCTCAGCGAGCCTCACCCAACGCGGCGCGCGCCATGTCGCCCACCAGCTGGCGGGCGCGACGCGCTGATACGCCTTGTCGTCCCCGCACTCGCTCCCATGTCTCCCAACTGGTCATCGCGTCGATGGTGTCGAGCACATCTCGACGCCGAGCCGGGCTCAGCACCGAGAGCTCAACGGCGAACAACTCGGCCAGCTGAGCGCGGAAGAACTCGTCGCTCAGATCGAGGTCGGCGCGGATCGCCGCCGACGTCGTCGCCAGCCGCACGGCCATACGACGCACCGGCGAGATGGCTTCGAACAACCGGGCCCGGCTCTCCACCAACGAATGCAGGCGCCGCTCGAACGGCGCCGACGCGTCGAGGTCGACGATGAGGTGTGCCACCCGGTCGATCTGGGCGTTGATGGCCGCGGCGTGCAGGGCCTCTACATCTTCGAAGAGCCGGAAGATCGAGCTCATCGACACCCCGCAACGTTCGGACACCTGCAGCGCCGTCGGCTGGACGACTCCCTCGCCGAGCAGATCGAGGAACGTCTCCACCACAAGGAGTCGCGACCGGACGGCGCGCAGCGACCGGCCATCAACCCGAGCTCCCGAGCCTTCGACTCGAATCGCCTCACTCACGCAATGAGCCCAAAAAGTGACATAGCATATGTCGATAGTATAGCCGCACCGGCCGTCAATTGTGTACCGCAACCCGACCAGGCGGGGACGTTTGGCGCCTGGGTCCCGTGGTCATCGGCTCATCACCGAGGTTCAAGGAACGTCCGTTGCTGCCGATGGATCTGCGGTGAGCGACCACGAGACCTCCGGCAAACGTGCAGGTTCCGGTCGTCACCTCGAGGCCACGACCCCGCTCGCCGTCGACACCCCGACGTCGACCCGACATCGTGACGACGCGGTCTCTGACGGTCATCCACGAGCGGTGGTCCGGCGGATGGCCGCGTGGGTGACCGTCGTGACGGGCTCCATGTGCGCCCTCATGATCTGGGTCTCCTATCGCGCCGGCGGGCAGGACCGCTTCACGCTCTTCGACGACGCGATGATCTCGATGACCTACGGCCGGACCTGGGCCGAGGGAGGGGGGCTCGTTTGGTACCCCGGGGCCCCGACGGTCGAGGGGTACACGAATCCGTTGTGGACTGCGATGATGGCTGGCTTCCACGCCGTCGGTCTTTCCGCCGGCTCGGCGGCGTTCGCCGTCATGGTCACGTCGATGGTCCTGGTCATCGGTTGCGCGCTCCTTGCGATGTCGATCACCGCGGAGATCGCCGGTGATCACGGGTGGGCCGCGCTGGCCGCGGGTGTCATGACCGGCGTGTTCGCACCGTTGGTCTTCTGGTCGTTGCGGGGCATGGAGGTGG
>JBBQHT010000070.1:0-19300 GCA_038324235.1 Acidimicrobiales bacterium | reverse complement strand
CAGTGCGACCGGCGCGACCTTGAGCGACCAAGGCGTCGTCACGTTCGACGACCTCTGTGCCGGCACGCGCTACCAGATCGCCCTGAGCCTGCAGGACCGCAGCTCGAGCCACATCTCGACGTATTGGTCCTTTGCCCCTGGCCGCCACGTCACCGGTGCGCCGTTGACGGCCACGACCAACGGCGTCGATGCCGAGGTCGGCATGCACATCCACCTCACGGGCGCACCGGCGACCGCGAGCGGGATGTACCTCCGGGTACTCGACCTGTCGTTGGGCGCCGCGGGTGGCCCGGTATCGAGGACCTACATCCCCCGGGATCCGCACGAGCCGACCGTCCACCTGCCGGCCAACGACTGGCAGTGGGCGCGCTGCGGCACGGTGGACGAGTTCGAAGCGTGGACGACCAAGGTCGGCAAGTGGTCAGAGGACGTCGAGCTCCGCGGCGGGATCCACGCGTACCTCTCCTCGACGCCGTGCGGCGCCGAGGTGACCCAGACCGAGCTCGACCAGGCCGCTCCCTCGCAGTTCATCTGGGACAACGGGTTCGCCGCCCATGCGCGCGTCGAGCTCGCCGATACCCCCTACACCGGTTCTTTCCCCGATGGGCCACACGTCGTGCTGCACTCGGCGGCCACCCCGGAGCTCACCTTCGACATCACCCTCGATGCCCACCGTGCCCACCCGTCGGGCTGACTCCCGTGGCGCTCACGCGGTCGCGTCGGCGGGTCCGTTCGTGCGCTCACGCCGGCGGGCCTGGTCGATCCACCCGAACGGGGCTCGCGCCGGTTGGGGTAGCCTCACCCGCCATGTCGTCGATCCCGGAGAGCGATCTCCCCTACCGCATCGACCCCTTGACGGGTGAGGTCGCCTACATCGTCGCCCAGCGCCAGGGTCGGCCCAACCTGCCCGCGTCGGGCTGCCCGTTCTGCCCCGGGGGGCTCGAAGCCCCCGAGCCCTACGACGTGTTCTCGTTCACGAACCGGTGGCCCGCCATCCCCGAAGGCCGCTGCGAGGTCGTGCTGTACACCTCGGATCACGACGCCACGTTCTGGTCGCTCGGCGTCGAGGGGGCCCGCAAGGTCGTCGACCTCTGGGCCGAACGGTCCGCTGCGCTCGGTGCGCGCGACGACGTCGCCTACGTGCTCGCCTTCGAGAACCGCGGGCCCGAGGTCGGCGCCACGATCGCCCATCCCCACGGGCAGATCTACGCGTTCGACATCGTGCCCGCTCGCCCGCTCGGCGAGCTGCGCCACGCCGACGTCGAGGGCGCGTTCGGGCCCGGGGCCGCCGGGGCCACCGGCGAGCGACTCGTCGCCGCCCACGGCGACTGGCGGGCCTGGGTGCCGTGGGCCGCGGGCTGGCCCTACGAGCTGCTCCTCGCGCCACAGGGCCCGGTGCCGGATCTGCCCTCGCTCGACGATGACGGCCGCGATGCGCTGGCGGCCACGCTGGTCGACGTGCTCGAACGCTACGACGCGCTCTTCGACGGACCCATGCCCTACATGCTCTGGATCCACCAGCGGCCCTTCGACGGCGACGACTGGCCCGGCGCGCGGGTGCACGTGCACCTCGCCCCCATCTACCGCGGCCCGGGCACCCAACGGTTCGTGGCGGCCGGCGAGCTCGGCAGCGAGGTCTACTTCAACCCGGTCGAGCCCGAACGCGCCGCTGCGGATCTGCGGGCGGCGGTCGTCCGGGACGACGACGGCGCATGAGCCGCTCGATCGGCGACCCGGTGCGCGCCTTCGCGCCCGGGCGCGTGAATTTGATCGGCGAGCACACCGACTACACCGGCGGGCTCGCGCTGCCGATGGCCATCGATCTGGGCACCACGATCGAGGGCGTCGTCCGGGCGGACCGGGTGGTGCTGCGGTCGGCGGACCAGCCCGAACCCGCCGACCTCCCCCTCGCGCTCCAGGACCCAGCCTCGCTCGAGCCGAGCTGGGCTCGCTACGTCGGCGGCGTCATCCACGAGCTCGCGCCGCGCCTCGGTCTCGAGGGCACCGTGCGCACGACCGTGCCCATCGGCAGCGGTCTGTCGTCGAGCGCGTCGCTCGAACTGGCGGTCGCGCTGGCGCTGGGCTTCGAGGGCGCGCCGCTCGCCCTCGCCGAGCTCACCCAGCGCGCCGAACAGATCGCATCCGGCGTCCCGTGCGGCATCATGGATCAGCTCGCCGCCGCCGCCGGCGTCGCGGGTCACGCGCTGCTGATGAACTTCACGACCATGGCCGTCGAACCCGTCCCGATGCCGCCGGACGCGACCATCGTCGTGGTGCACTCGGGCCAGGAGCGGACGCTGGCCGGGTCGGCCTACGGCGAGCGCCGCGCCGCGTGCGAAGCTGCCGCGGCCCTCGTCGGGCCGCTGCTCGACGCGACCCCCGAGCAGGTCGAACGGATCGAGGATCCGACGATCCGTCGCCGCGCCCGCCACGTGGTCGGCGAGAACGATCGGGTCCGAGGCTTCGCCGCCGCGTTCCGCGCCGGTGACCTGGCCGCAGCCGGACGCATCATGGGCGAGAGCCACGCCAGCCTCCGCGACGACTTCGAGGTCTCGACCGAGGTGCTCGACCGGCTCGTCGCCCGGCTCGACGAGACGCCGGGCGTGTTCGGCGCGCGTCTCACGGGCGCCGGCTTCGGCGGGTGCGTGGTCGCGTTGACCCGGCCCGGTGCCTTGTCCGAGGGGTGGACGGTCGCCGCCAGCGCCGGCGCCGCGGTGCTGCCGGCGGGCTGAGGATCAGACGGCCTGAGGATCAGAGGACGAGACGGGCCGGGGATCAGGGGATCAGACGGGCTGGCCGTCGATCAGGACCTGCACCGCCTCGTCACGCTCGGGCCAGAAGGCCACGAGGCCGGTGATCTTCGCGCTCTCGGGCAACGGCGCCGGGTAGTACCAGGCGACGTCGTCGTGCAGGTCGTCGCCCACCCGCACGGACCAGTACGACGCGGTGCCCTTGTACGGGCACTGCGAGGTCGTGGCGCTTTCGACCAGCACGTCGAGCCGCACGTCGGTGAGCGGGACGTAGTAGCGCGGCGGCAGGCCCGTCTCGAACAGGATCGTGGCCCGCTCAGAGTCGGCCACGACCTCATCTGCGATCGTGATCTGCACACGACGAGACGAACGGAGCGCGTCAATGCGCGTGTACGGGCTGCGCGGGTGGACGATGATCTCCTCGTCCTCCTCGAACCAGTGGTCCATCGCGTCCCACTCGAAGCGGACGTGACCGCGCAGGTCCTCCAGTGGGGAGTCGGGGTACTCCCATGCCGCGTCGATCGCCTCGCGGCCGCCGACCTGCACGGACCAGTACCGCGCGTCACCCCGGCTCGGCGAGTGCGAGGTGTGCTCGGACGGCACCAGGGCGTCGGCCGCGACATCGACGAGGGGAAGGTAGTACTGCGGGTAGTGCGGGCCTTCCCACACGAGCAGCGCCCGGGTCGTGTCGGCGATGACCTCGCCTCCGAACGACACGCGCACGCGCTTCGCGCTCGGCTCCACCTTGACTCGCCCGGCCTGAGACGCCATGCCGCTCCTCCCCTGGGTTCACCCGATGACACGGGGCACGGTACCGGGGCGGGCGCGCCTTGCGGTGGGGACGGTGCGCCCGCCCGCCGGGCGTCGCTGCACCACGCGGTGCGGCGTGACGAGGCGACGAGACGAGCCTGCGCCTCGTCACGGCACGAGCTGGTGGCGCAGCCGCTCGATCGCGGATGGGGTGCGGATCCCCCACCAGAACAGGTCCTGGCCGTCGACGAGCTCGACCGGCGCGATCGCGGCCAGCTCCGCCACGTGGCGCGGCCCGAAGGGATAGGGCTCAGACGGCGCCACGATCACATCGGGTCGCCGGGCGGCGACCTCGTCGAGGGTGACGGTCGGGTACCGGGTGGCCGCGTCGGCGAACACGTTCGCGATGCCGATGCGCTCGAGCAGGGACGAGCCGTAGGTGTTCGACGCCAGGCTCATCCACGGCCGCCGCCAGATCGGGACGAACGCGGATCGGGTCACCGCGACCGGCGCCGGCAGTCGTGCCGGCACGTGCACGACGTCGGCGAAACCGGCCAGCGCCTGCACCGCGAGGAGCGAGTCGTCGACGTCGTCGATCGCCAACGCACAGGTCACGAGCCCGGCGGCCACCAACGCATCGGCGTCCTCCCGGCGGTTCTCCTCCTCGCACAGCACGACGAGATCCGGCGCGAGGGCCACGATGGCGGCGATGTCGGGATCCTTGGTGCCGCCGACCGCGGGCAGCTCGGGGTGCTCACAGAACCGGGTGACGCCCACGGGGGCGACCCCGAAGGCCAGGAGGGTTTCGGTGACCGAGGGGACGAGGCTGACGATCCGCACTACATGCGGTTCAGCAGCTCGGACTTCTTGGCCTGGAACTCGGCTTCGGTCAGGTGACCCTGATCACGGAGCTGGGCGAGCTGGTTGATCTGGTCCGAGATCGAGGCCACCGGCGCCGGCGCGTCGTGGTGCTGGGCGTTGGTGATGATGCCGCCCATGCGATCGGACTTGCGGTTGTCGTTGGCCTCCATCTGGATGTAGACCTCCTTCTGGATCTCGCTCGGCCGCCGGACGTCCTCGAAGCGCTGGGCGCCGTCCTTGCTGGCCGACTCGATCTCGAGATCACCGAGGCCGAGCATGCGCTCGAAGATCCCCTGCTTGAAGAAGACCGTGTTGATGCGTTCGAGCGGGATCTCGATCCCCCGCTTGGCGAGCACGCCTTCTCGAGACATCACCCGATCGCTGGTGAGCACGAAGTGCGTGCTGATCCACTGGATGAACCGGGTCAGGAACCAGCCGACGCTGATCAGGATCCACACGGCCACGATCCACTGCAACGCTTCGTTCTTGACCGAGAACGAAGCGAAGAGGCCAACCGCGATCGCCGCGACCAGGACCACGCCGGACTTGGCGATGAACCACCAGTGCGGGTGCAGATCGAGGATGAGGGTTTCGTGGGGAGCCAGCGCGTCCTGGGGATACGGCATGGGCTCAGACTACCCCGCGGTCCTGCGCCGCCGAGGGTGATGGGCGGCCGCGGCGGGGCCGGCTCAGCCCCAGCCGAGCTCGTGGAGGCGGTCGTCGTCGATGCCGAAGTGATGGCCGACCTCGTGCACGACGGTGATGCCCACCTGGCGCACGACCTCGGCCTCGGTGTGGCACCGCAGCAGGATCGGCAGGCGGTAGATCGTGATCCGATCGGGCATGACCAGGCCGTAGCTGCCCGGCGTGCGCTCGGTGAGCGGGATGCCGTGGTACAGGCCGAGCAGGTTCATGCTGGCGGCCCGGTCCTCGACGAAGACCGCCACGTTCTCCATCAGCGCCGCCAGTTCGTCGGGGATCGAGTCCAGCGCCTCGCCCACGAGCTGCTCGAAGTGTTCCGCGGACATCTCGACCATCCGGCGAGGCTATCGAGACGTCGGGCGAACCGTCTGCCGGCCACAGACCCGTCACCCAGGGCGCCGGCGTCGCTGTCACCCCTGCTGGGTAAGGTCCTTGCGTGGATGCCGACCGCCTGCTCGACGGGCTCAACGAAGCCCAACGCCGGGCCGTCACCACCTCGGTGGTGCCGCTGTGCATCCTGGCGGGCGCCGGCTCGGGCAAGACGCGGGTGCTCACCCGACGCATCGCGTACCGCGCCGCCACCGACCAGCACGACCCCAATCGGGTCCTCGCCCTCACCTTCACCCGCAAGGCCGCGGGAGAGCTCACCCAGCGGCTCCGCCACCTGGGCCTGCGCGATTCGGTGATCGCGGGCACGTTCCACGGCGTCGCGTACGCGCAGCTGCGAGCGCGCTGGGCCGACCGCAACATCGCGCCGCCGGCGCTGCTCGACCGCAAGGTCGGCTTCGTCGCGCGGCTCATGCCGAGCAGCACGCGGAGCTCGGGCCGCACCACCAAGGATGTGCTGCCGCTCGACGTCGTGTCGGAGATCGAGTGGGCCAAGGCTCGACGCGTGACCCCCGACCAGTACCCCAGCGCGGCCAAGGCGGCGAGCCGCAAGATCGCGATGGAACCCGCCCAGGTGGCCAAGGTGTATCGCCAGTACGAGGAGGAGAAGCGGGCCCGGCGCATGGTCGACTTCGACGACCTGTTGTCGCTCTGCCTGCGCGATCTGGGGCGCGACGCGCTCTTCGCCGAGGCGCAGCGGTGGCGGTTCCGGCACTTCTTCGTGGACGAGTACCAGGACGTCAACCCGCTGCAGCAGGCGCTGATCGAGGCCTGGATGGGCGACCGCACCGACCTGTGCGTCGTGGGCGACCCGCAGCAGGCGATCTACGCCTGGAACGGCGCCGACGCGCGCTACCTCAACGGCTTCACCTCCACCTGGCAGCGCGGCGAGGTCGTGCGGCTGGCCGACAACTACCGATCCTCACCCCAGATCCTCGCCGTCGCCAACGCCGTGCTCGCCGGCTCGCTGTCCTCGCGCCGGGCGGCCGAAGCCGGCGAGCAGCCCGGCGCGCTGCGACCGAACCGCCCCGACGGTCCCGTGCCCACGATCCGCGCCTACCCCGACGACAAGGCCGAGGCGCAGGGCATCGCCCGGGCGGTGCGCGACGCGCACCAGCCCGGCGCGTCCTGGCGGGCGCAGGCGATCCTGGTGCGCACCAATGCCCAGACGTCGTTGCTGGAGGCCGCGCTCCGCGCGGCTCGCATCCCCTTCCGGGTCAAGGGTGGTACCTCGCTGCTCGAGCAGCCCGAGGTCAAAGCGGCGTTGCGCGACCTGCGCCAGCAGCGCGACTCCTTCGCCGGCGCCCTCACCGACCTCGAGACCCTCGCGGCGCGCGGCCTGGGCGGGTCCGGCGACGGCGAGCTCGGCCCCGACGAGTGGTCCCGCAGCACCGCCACCGCCATCGTCGGCGCCCCGAGCGAGCCCGACGCCGATTCGCGCCAGGCCAACCTCGACGCGCTCGTGCGGCTGGGCCACGACTACGCCGCGCTCGACCCGTACGCGTCCACGTCGGGGTTCCTGGCCTGGCTCGCCGAGACCAACCGCTCCGACCAGCCCGACGCGCAGGGCGATGCCGTCGACATCACGACCTTCCACGCGGCGAAGGGCCTCGAGTGGCCCATCGTGCACGTGGCCGGCCTCGAGCAGGGTCTCGTGCCCATCGGGCACGCGGGCACCCCCGCCGAGCTCGCCGAGGAGCGCCGCCTGTTCTACGTGGCGGTCACTCGCGCCCAGCGCCAGCTCGCGTGCAGCTGGGCCGAGACGCGCATGTTCGGGACCCGCACCTCCAACCGCGACCGGTCCCCGTACCTGGCGCAGGTCGACGCGGCGTGCCGTGCCGTCGCCCGCGACGAGGTCCCCACCGATTGGTCGGCCTACTTCGCCGAACAACGCGCGGCGGCCGATCGGGACCGGGCCGAGGTCACGCCGTCACCAGGTGGTGGCCGCGGACGCCGCGCGAACGGGTCGGCACCCGGGACGACCAACGCCACGACGAAGGCGACGACGAAGGCGACGACGAACCGCAAGCCGACGGGCGCGCCGCCCGCCGGCGCCGGTGTCGACCAGCGGCAAGGCGCCCTCGCGCTCGATCGGCCAGGTGGCCGTCGCGGGGCCCAAGCCGCGCGCGCTCGACTCTCGAGCGGGCGCGTGGGTGGTGCGCTGTCGACGTTCGCGGACGACGACCTGCCGCTGCTCGAGGCGTTGAAGGACTGGCGGCGCGACGCCGCCAGGGCCGCGTCGGTGCCGAGCTACGTGGTGTTCGACGACGCCACGCTCGAGGCCATCGCCACGCGCCGGCCGGCGACGCCGGCGGCGCTGCAGGCCGTGCCGGGCGTCGGCCCCGTCAAGATCGTCCGCTACGGCGACAGCGTGCTGGCGGTCATCGCCGAGTCCCCTCGGTGAGCGTGGCATCGTAGGCCGATGCAGTTCGAGGTCGAACAACGGTTCGCAGGCGAGCGGGACGCCATCATGGCCGTGTACGCGGACCCCGCCTTCTATCCAACCCTCGATGGGCTCGCCAAGATCGGCGAGCCCGAGGTGCTCGGCGTCGAGCGGTCCGGCGACCAGGTGACCGTGCGGGTGCGCTACCGCTTCACGGCATCCCTCCCGGCAGCGGCGACCGCCGTGATCGATCCGCAGCGGCTGACCTGGATCGACGAGAGCGTGTACGACCTCGCCGCGCGCACCAACACCATGCGTCTGTTGCCGGACCACTACGCCGACCGCCTCTCGGCGTCGGCCCGGGCCAGCTTCACCCCCGATCCGAGCGATCCGCAACGCACCGTCCGCCGCATTCGCGGCGAGCTGAAGGTGCGGATGCCGCTCGTCGGGAGCAAGGTCGAGCGGGTCATCGTCGACGATCTGCGCGACCACCTCTCCGACGAAGCCCGCGCCGTCGATCAGTTCCGCGCCCAGCCCTGACCCACGCCCCGAGCTGACCCCTCACCCCGCGTTCTCGGCTACCCCACCGCCCCTCCACCCGCGTTCTCGGCGCCCGGGATCAGAACGGTCAGGGTTGATCGGGGCTCAGCCGAGCTTGCTCCGCTTTCTCGCGCTGCTCCTTGAGCGCCGCGAACTTCGTGAAGTCGATCGAGATGAACACCGCCTAGGCCTCGGCGCACAGTCGGTCACCGGCGTAGAGGCGCCCCTGCGTGAAGATCTTGCGGCCCTCGACCCGGAGCAGCTCACCCACGAAGTGCAGCTCCTCGTGCAGTGGCGTCGGGCTGCGGTACTTGACCGTGAGCGTGCCGGTCATGCCGGGCTGGCCCGACAGGGACTGCGTGGCCCCGAGCAGCTCGTCGAAGGCGCCCGCCACGTAGCCACCGTGCACGCACCCCGGGGGACCCTCGTAGGCCGACCCGAAGATGGTGCGGCCGTGCACCACGCCGTCGATGTCTTGGAGGTAGATCGGCGGGGCCAACGGGTTCGCGCGGCCGATGAACGGGCTGTGCTCGAACGACGCGTGCGGATCGTCGCCGGCGTTGGCGGCCTCGGCAAAGCCCTCGTAGCGCGTGCCGTGGTCCCAGCGATCGAAGGTGAGCGACACCCGCGCCAGCTCGTCGGCTGCGTCGATGATCGCCTCGGTCGGCGCATCGGTCGCCACCAGCCGCTCGATGATGATGCGCATCGTGTCGGACAGCCGGCGCAGCTCGACCCGCCGGGTGGTCATGTCGGCCGGCGACGGTTCCTGCCAGCGCCCGTACAGCGCGGACCGAACCCGGTCCGGGTCGGGCCCGAGATCGAGCTCGGCGGCGGGGGCCACCGTCTCGGACATGGTGGGCAGATCGGGGACCGCGGCGTCGTCCATGCCCCCTTGCTACCGGCTGGCGCCGCATTCACCAAACGGACCAGGGTTGCGCTGACGGTCCGCATCGAACGCGAAGTCCTTCAAGGCGACCGCCATCGGTGCGAGACTCTCGGACATGAGCATGCAACCTGGTCAACCCGCGCCGGTCCCGAACCCGTCACCCGAGCCTTCGGGGCTCAAGGGCATGTTCCACGACGCGTCGACGCTGGCCTCCACCGGCCTGTTGCTCGCCGTGTTCTGCGCCGTGGGGGCCGGGCTGATCAACGTGATCCAGGATCCCGGCGTGAGCGGCATGTCCGCCCGGCTCCTCGCCCTCACCGACACGGTCGATGTCGGGGATGTGGCCCTGCTCGGCATCGCGGTGGCCCTCCTGCTGCTCACCCCCGACCCGCCTGGTGGCATCGACCGGACGCTGCTCATGCAGTTCGACTCCGCGCTCGCCGGCATCATCGCCGTGTTCGGCGTGATCCGCGCGCTGGTCATCCTCACCGGAGAGGGCGCCGCGCTCTCACGGTTGGGTGGCTTCCTCGCCACCGTTGGCTTCGCCATCGCCGCGGCGACGGTGTCGTACTACGCCGCCCGCGAGTCGTTCATGAAGGAGAAAGCGGACGCCGCGGCGGCCGCCGAGTGAGCGCCAGGCCCGACTGAACAGCCCGGCCGCGGTCATCGATCAGACGGAGATCAGACGGTGATCAAACCGTGAAGTCGACCACGACCGGCGCGTGATCCGAGGGGCTCTTGCCCTTGCGGGCGTTGCGGTCGATGAGGATCGATGTCGACGCCTCGGCGAGCGCCTCGGTCGCGAGCACCAGATCGATGCGCATGCCCTTGCCCTTGTGGAAGTTGCCGGCGCGGTAGTCCCACCACGAGAACAGGCTGCCGGCGTCGTAGTGCTGGCGGAACACGTCGATCAGGCCCCACGCCTCGAGCGCCCGCAGCGCGTCGCGCTCGGGCTCGCTCACATGGGTGGCCCCCACGAACTCGGCCGGGTCGTACACGTCACGGTCGTCCGGGGCGATGTTGAAATCGCCGGTGACCACGAGCGGCTGGTCCGGATCGCACGAGTCGACCAGTCGCCCGCGCAGGCGTTCGAGCCACCGCAACTTGTACTGGTAGTGGTCCTCGTCGAGGGCCCGCCCGTTGGGAACGTAGACGCTCGCCACGCGCACCCCGCCGCAGGTGGCCCACACGAGCCGAGCCTCGGGATCCTCGTCGGCGCCATCGGCGAAGCCCGCCACCGGGTCTTCGATGCCGACCTTGGAGATGATGGCCACGCCGTTCCAGCGCCCCTCGCCGTAGTGCAGGGACTCGTAGCCGAGCGCGTGGAAGGCCATGGCGGGGAAGGCGGCGTCGGCCAGCTTGGTCTCCTGCATGCACAAGACGTCGGGCTGCACGGCGGCCACCCATTCCTCCACTCGTTCCAGCCGGGCCTTCAACGAGTTCACGTTCCAGGTCGCGATGCGCACGGCGACACGGTACCGGCTGGCCCGGTCTGCCCGGTACGCCCGGTACCGTGCGGGGGATGCACGCCCTGCTGTGGAGCGACTACGTCTGCCCGTGGGCCTACCTGGGTCGGGACCGCACGGCGATCATGCGCGGACTCGGCGTCGAGATCACCCAACTCCCGTACGAGCTGCACCCCGAGATCCCGCCCGAGGGCGTGGCCGTGCGTCCCGGCTCACGCCTCGACCGGGTGTTCGCGATGATCGGCGCCGAGTGCGAGCAGGACGGCATCGAGTTCCGGGCTCCCACCCGCTCGCCCAACACCCGTCACGTCCTCGAGATCACCGAGGTGGTGCGGCTCCACGCCCCGGACGCCTTCGCATCCCTCGACACCTCGATCGCGCGCGCCCGGTGGGTCGACGGGCTCGACATCGGCGATCGCGACCTCATCGCGGACCTGGTCGCGGCTTCCGGTGCGCCCGTCGACCAGGTGACCGACCTGGTCGCCGACGGTGCCGGCACCGCCGCACTCGCCGCCTCGATGCACGAGGCCCGCGAACGGGGCGTCACCGCCACGCCGGCGTGGTGGCTCGGCGATGCCCTCCTGGTCCCCGGAGCCCAGCCGCGCGAGACCATCACCCGGTGGGTCACCCGCCTCATCGAGCGGCAGGGCGCGAACCCCTCGATGACCGGTGACGGGCCCCCGATGACCCCAGAGCGCTGAACGGCATCTGAACTCCGGCCCCAGCTCGACGATGGCACCGGGTCGGGCCGGTAGGATCGACGGCAATGGCTGCAGAGCACAACCCCGCAAACCTCGTCGGCACCAACGCCTGGTTGGTCGACGAGATGTACGAGCAGTTCCTCGCCGACACCACGTCGGTCAGCGAGAGTTGGCGTGAGTTCTTCGCCGACTACCGCCCGGGTGGAGGTACGGCCTCACCGGCGCCACCCTCCACGGCGAGCGCCGCGGTTCCTGTGGTGGCGACCCCGGCGGCCGCACCGGTCCCCGTGGCCACCGTCGCGCCGGCCGCCGACACCACACCGCCCGGCGAGGCGATCCGCGGCGTCGGCGCGCGCATCGTCACCAACATGGAAGCGAGCTTGTCGGTCCCCACCGCCACCAGCTTCCGCGAGGTCCCCGCCAAGCTGCTCGAGGTCAACCGCCGGGTCATCAACGGCTACCTGGGTCGCACGGGCCGGGGCAAGGTGAGCTTCACCCACCTCATCGGCTACGCCGTGGTCCAGGCCATCGCCAACACCACCCCGGTGATGAACCACAGCTTCATCGAGGGCAACGACGGCAAGCCCTACCGGGTCAAGCCCGACCACATCGGGCTCGGCATCGCGGTCGATGTCGAGAAGCCCGACGGCTCGCGCAGCCTGCTCGTCCCCTGCGTCCGCAACGCCGACACGGTCGACTTCCGCGGGTTCCTCACGGCCTACGAGGATCTGATCCGCAAGGTCCGCAACAACAAGCTCGCCCCGGACGACTTCGCCGGCGTGACGGTCAGCCTCACGAACCCGGGCACGATCGGCACGGTCAAGTCCGTGCCCCGCCTCATGCCCGGCCAGGGTCTCATCGTCGGCGTCGGATCGCTCGACTACCCCACGGCCTACCAGGGCGCCGACCCGGCGACGTTGGCCGATCTCGGCCTGTCCAAGGTCATCACGATCAGCTCGACCTACGACCACCGCATCATCCAGGGCGCCGAGTCGGGCTTGTTCCTCAAGCGAGTGCACGAGCTGCTGATGGGGGCCGACGACTTCTACGCCGACATCTTCCGCTCGCTCGGTGTGCCCTACGAGGCCGTCGAGTGGCGCCGGGACGTCAACCCGGTCGACCGCGAGCAATCGATGGTCGAGAAGCAGATGCAGGTCGACCGCCTCATCACCATGCACCGCGTGCGCGGTCACATGATCGCCGACCTCGACCCGTTGGCGGCCGAAGAGCCCCACATGCACACCGAGCTGGACCCGGCCACGTACGGGCTCACCATCTGGGACCTCGACCGCGAGTTCATCACCAGCGGCGTCGGTGGCCGCGATCGCATGGCCTTGGGCGACATCCTCCACGTGATGCGCGACGCGTACTGCCGCACGATCGGCATCGAGTACATGCACATCGAAGATCCCGCGGAGAAGCTGTGGGTCCAGGAGCAGGTCGAAGGCGCGTCGAACGACATGTCGGGCGACGAGAAGCGCCACATCCTCGAGCGCCTCAACGCCGCCGAGGCCCTCGAGCAGTTCCTGGGCAAGAAGTACCTGGGCCAGAAGCGATTCGGCATCGACGGTGCCGAGAGCGCCATCCCGATCCTCGATGCGATCCTGTCCGATTGCGCCGACGCGCAGCTCGAGTCCGCCGTCATGGGCATGGCGCATCGCGGTCGGCTCAACGTCCTCGTCAACATCGTCGGCAAGAACTACGAGCAGCTCTTCAAGGAGTTCGAGGGCAACGTCGATCCCGAGTCCATCCAAGGCTCGGGCGACGTGAAGTACCACCTGGGCCAGACCGGCAAGTTCGTCAGCAACAAGGGCAACACGATCCCCGTGGAGCTCGCCGCCAACCCGTCGCACCTCGAGGCCGTCGACCCGGTCGTGGTCGGCATGGCCCGCGCCAAGATGGATCTGATCGAGCCGCCCGGCAACTACCCCGTGATGCCCATCCTCATCCACGGCGACGCGGCGTTCGCCGGTCAGGGCGTGGTGGCCGAGACGCTGTGCATGTCGAACATCCGCGGCTACCGCGTCGGCGGCACCATCCACCTGATCATCAACAACCAGCTCGGCTTCACCACCCCACCGTCGGCGGCCCGCTCCTCGGAGTACCCGACCGACGTGGCCAAGATGGTGTCGGCACCGATCTTTCACGTCAACGGTGACGATCCCGAGGCGTGCGTGCGCGTCGCCCGTCTGGCGTTCGCCTATCGGCAGCGCTGGCACAAAGACGTCGTGATCGACATGGTCTGCTACCGCCGCCACGGCCACAACGAGGGCGACGATCCGAGCTACACCCAGCCCGAGATGTACCGCCGCATCAACGCCAAGCGGCCCGTGCGCAAGATCTACACCGAGCGTCTCGTCAAGCGGGGCGACATCTCGATCGAGGAGGCCGAAGCCGCCCTCGACGACTTCCACTCGCGGCTGCAGACCGCGCTCGACGAGACCAAGCAGGCCGCGCCCCCATCGGGCACGCGGGCGATGGCGCCGCCGCCACCGCTCGGCGTGCTGCCCCGGGTGGACACCGGCGTCGACCAGGACGAGCTCGACATCGTGTTCGGCGCGATCGACTCGGCTCCCGACGGGTTCACCGTGCACCCCAAGCTGGCCAAGCAGTTCGAGGGTCGCGCCGCGATGTACCGCGACGACGGCGAGGTCGACTGGGCGCTCGGCGAAGCCCTCGCGATCGGCTCGCTCCTGTACGAGGGCACGTCGGTGCGCCTCGCCGGCGAGGACAGCCGGCGCGGCACGTTCTCGCAGCGCCACAGCGTGCTGGTCGACTACGAGACCAGCGCCGAGTACACGCCGCTCAGCACGATGGCGCGCGATGGCGCCCGGTTCTGGCTCTACGACTCGATGCTGTCGGAGTTCGCGGCGCTCGGCTTCGAGTACGGCTACTCGGTCGAGAACAAGAACGCCCTGGTGATCTGGGAGGCCCAGTTCGGCGACTTCGTGAACGGCGCGCAGGTCATCCTGGATCAGTTCATCGTCGCCGCCGAGGACAAGTGGGAGCAGACCTCCGGGCTGGTGATGCTGCTCCCCCACGGCTTCGAAGGGCAGGGCCCCGAGCACTCCTCCGCCCGCATCGAGCGGTTCCTCACGCTGTCGGCCGACGACAACATCCAGGTCGCCAACGCCACCAACGCGGCGCAGTACTTCCACCTGCTGCGCCGGCAGATGCGCCGCGACATCCGCAAGCCGCTCATCGTGTTCACGCCCAAGTCGCTGCTGCGAGCCAAGACCTCACGCTCGCCGATCAGCGCCTTCACCTCGGGCTCGTTCCAAGAGGTGCTGGCCGATCCCGGCATCGCCGCTGCCGACCGCGAGGCCGTGGCGCGCGTGGTGTTCGCCTCGGGCAAGGTCGGTGTCGAGGCCCTGACCGCGCGGGACAAGCTGGGTGGGGCCCCTGTGGCCATCGCCCGCGTCGAGCAGCTCTACCCGTGGCCCTACGACGGCGTCGCCGAGGTGCTCGCGCGGTACCCGAACGCCAAGGAGATCTTCTGGCTCCAAGAAGAGCCCGAGAACATGGGGGCCTGGAACTTCATCAAGGGCCGTCTGTACGAGGCCCACGACGCGACGCACTCGATCACCCGTGTCAGTCGAGCCGAATCGGGCAGCCCGGCCACCGGCACCAAGCGCATCCACGATCAGGAGCAGGAAGAGCTCTTCGCCCGCATCTTCAGCTTCGACTGATCTTCTCGCTCCCTCGTGCGGCCGCGCCCACCGATCTGTCCCGATCCCCCACCTTCCCCCGAACCCCATTCGCGCCTGTAGGCCGATCCGTCGCTCCAGCGACGCCGACGCCTACAGGTTCGCCACCGCCTTCGAACCGGTCGGCCGATCCGTCGCTCCAGCGACGCCGACGCCTACAGGTTCGGAGGTGTGGAGCAGGGTCAGGGCGAAGGCGAGGAGGGCGAGGGGCACGATCGGGACGCCGAGGTGGGCGGTCGGATCGCTGAGCCCGCCGACGGTGATAATGGAGAACGCGGCGGCGAGCGTCGCGGCAGCAAGCAGCGGCCGCGCACCTGCTCGGACGGCTGCGCCGATCCGGTCACCGTCGGCTCGAGGGCGCATCGAGGCGGGGCGGCGGGAAGGGGCGCGCTCGACGCGACCGAAGAGCCACACCAGACCGGCGAGGGGGCCGGCGTAGACCAACACCGTGAGCACGCGGATCAGCCACCACACCCCGGTGCCGGCCCCGACATCCGGCACGAGATCGAGGGGGAGGATCACCAGCGCCGTGGCCACCAGCGCCGTGAAGTGCCACACGAGGATCGTCATCGCGTTGGTGTTCAGCGTGAGCACCGCGCCGGCGACTCGCGGTCGGGTGATCGCTCGCTCGAGGCGGTCCCGCAGCAGCAGGCCCAACCCGGTCTGGGCGACGCCCAGGGCGATGAGGGTGATGGTGGGGGGCGCGTTGTTGGCGATCCGCTCCCCCGGCACACCCACCATGCTGAGCGGGTACGGGCCGACGTGGGTGAGGAGGTACAGCGACACGATGCCGCCGACCAGCAGCGCCCAGGCCATCCAGCGACGGCGCCCGAGCCGACCGTCCAGCCAGAAGTAGCCGAGCTGCTGGCAGAAGAGGAACACCCACAAGAAGTTCGTCCACTCGATCCCGCCGATCGAGGTCCCGAGACGCACGGCATCGACCGCCGTCGCCAGCGCGACCAGAACGACGAGGGACCATCCGCCGAACCGCTCGTACACCGCCAGCATCAGCGGGGCGAGCGCCACGACGATCACGTACACCGCGAGGAACCAGACCGGCACGACCACGAGCCAGGCCATCGTGTGCACGAAGGTCGGGTCGACGCCGGCCCCGCGCAGCACGACACCAAGGGCCACCCACACGGCGATCAGCACGACCGTGGGTCGGGCCAGGCGCAGCAGGCGGCCGCGCAGCCAGTCGGCGTAGGGCGTGCCTCGGCCACGAGCCCCGCGCCACGACGCGCCGTTGGCCACTCCACCGGCGATGAAGAACAGGGGCATGACCTGGAACACCCAGCTGAGCGCCTGCATCAGCGGGACCGTCGCGAGCGCGTTCACACCGTCGAAGCGACCATCGGCGTAGGAGGGCACCACCACGAGCCAGTGGCCGACGACCACGGCCAGGATCGCGATCGCCCGCAGGACATCGATCGTGAGGTCACGGGGGACGGGCGACGGGGCGATGGACGTCGGTTCGGTCATTCCTCCACTGTCCGGGAACCGCCCGGCCCGACGAACCCCGCCGATCCCCCAAACCCGGGTGGGGGCTCCCCCACCGTCAGCTTCTCGGAGGGACTCGACCTGCTCAGCGCAGCGGGAAGCCCACGACCGCCTCGAGCTCGGTGATGGCGACATCGGGGTCGCCGACCTTGATGGTGGTCATGCCCATCGCCCTGGCGGGCTTGAGGTTCACGCCGAGATCGTCGAGGAACACCGCTTCGCGGGCGTCGATGCCGAGCTGCGCGCAGGCCAACTCGTAGAAGCGAGGGTCGGGTTTGCGCACCCCGACCTTGCTCGACTCGATCACGGCATCGAACAACGACAGCACCGCTCCCATCTCGGTCTCGCGATCCACGTGTCCTTCGCCGAGCACGAAGTTGTTCGTGAGCAGTCCGGTGATGAGGCGCTCCGAGCAGCGGCGAACCGCTTCGACCATCGCGGGACGAAGCTCACCCATCAACAGCCCGAGCACCTCGCGGCCGTCGACGTCGTGCCCGAGCGCGGCGGCGTCGGCGGCGAAGGCCGGACCGAACTCGGCGATCGACAACTCGTTGCGCTCCAAGCGCGCCCAGGCGTTGGTGTCCGGATCGGTGGCGTTGACCGATCGGAGGAAGCCGGCCGGGAGACCGCGGTCCTGCTCGAAGGTGGCGAAGGCTTCGAAGGGCGAGGAGAGGATGACACCACCGAAGTCGAACAGCGCAGCACGGATCATGGCGCGCATCGTAGGAGACAGGCCGATCCGCTCACGACTCGACACCGCCAGCGGTTCGACAGGGGCGCCCCCGTAGCCAAGAACGCGAGAACAGGGGCGCCCCCGTGGCCGAGAACGCGAGATGGGGGCCGCCACGTGGCCGAGAACGCGAGATGGGGGCGCCCACCTGGCCGAGAACGCGAGATGGGGGCACCCACCTGGCCGAGAACGCGAGATGGGGGCACCCACCTGGCCGAGAACGCGAGATGGGGGCCGCCACCTGGCCGAGAACGCGAGGGCTGGGTCAGGTGAGCAGGTCGCGGGCGACGGCGTCCCACAGGTCGGTCGACAGGCGCAGCGACTCGACGTCGACGCGCTCGTTGTCGCCGTGGAACATGGTGCCGTAGTCCTCGAACGACAGGTGCTCGCTGAACAGACCGAAGCCGTATGCCGTCATGCCGAGGCGGCGGAAGAAGCGGGCATCGGTCGCCCCGACGGTGAGGTACGGCACGTTCTGGCTCCCGGCGTAGAACGTCTGCGACACGCGGGCGAGTGCGTCCCACAACGGCGTGTCCATCGGCGACTGGGTCGACTCGTCGTCGGCGACCGGGATGATCTCGACGTCGTCGGCGAGATCGCCCAACGCCTCGGCGAACATCGCCTGCACATCGGCGCCGCGCTGTCCCGGCAACGTCCGCACGTCGATCTGCAGGTCGACCACATCCGGGATCGTGTTCACCTTGCTGCCGCCGTGCACGATCGTCGGCGCGAACGTCGTGTGCGTGCAGGCGTGGAACTGCCGGGCCATGCCCACCGGGAGCACCTCGAGCGCGTCGAACAGCGAGTCCGGCGACAGCAGCGGCGCGGTCATCTCGTCGGGGTAGCCCATCGACTCGATGAAGCGACGCCACACGTCGTGGATCTGGGTCTCGGGACGGAACGCCTCGATGCGACGGACGACCTCGGCGGCCTTCACGAGCGCGTTGTCCGTGCGGTACGGCTGGGAACCGTGGCCGGCCGTGCCCTTCACGCGCAACGTGGACCAGAACGCACCCTTCTCACCGACGATGACCGGCAACTTGAGCCCGCTCGGGCTGGGGATCGGGATGCCGCCGGACTCGGTGATGACGAAGTCCGCAGCCACCGCGTCACGCTCGTGATCGACGAGGTACTCCGCGCCGTGCGTGCCGAGCGCTTCTTCGTCCGCCACCGCCAGGTAGATCAACGTGCCCTCCGGCGAGAAGCCCGTGCGCGCCAGCTCGCGCGTGGCCACGGCCATCGAGGCGGTGAGGTTCAACATGTCGACCGCCCCGCGGCCCCACACCTCGCCATCGATGAGCTCGCCGCCGAACGGATCATGCTCCCAGTGATCGGCGTTGACGGGCACCACGTCGGTGTGGCCCATCAGCAGCAGCGTCGGCGCATCAGGATCTCGCCCCTCGATGCGCGCCACGAGGCTGGCTCGACCCGGCTCGGACTCGTAAGTCTCGATGTCGATCGGCGTGTCCTCGAGGAACGTGCGCAACAGATCGGTGCTGCGCACCTCCTGACCCGATTCGGGGGTTCCGTCGTTGACGCAGGCGTTGCGGATCAGCTGCTGCAAGAGTTCGGTCGTCTCGTGGGCCAGCCTCGGATTGTCGTGCGTTGCGGCCACGGTGTCCCCCATGTTCGTCCAGAGCGGTCCGGGCAGCGTAGGCTGCCCCTGGCGAACGTGCCGGTCTCTCGTGGCCGCACATCCGGGTCTGGGCTCGGTGGCCGCACCGTTGGGTTCCAACGCACGGTGGCGGCGCACCTGGCGGGTCGGGGGTGGGCCTCACGAGTACGCCAGGTGCGGTCCCGCCCCCTGTCGATGGGCCGATGTGTCGGCCCCCCAACACGAAAACTGACCAACACGCATGGAACTCAAACATGTCGTTGTGGATGGCTCGAACATCGCGACCGAAGGACGGTCGCTCCCCAGCCTGAAGCAACTCGAC
>JBBQHT010000069.1:0-19447 GCA_038324235.1 Acidimicrobiales bacterium | reverse complement strand
AGGGCAGGCCCTGCGACAGGGCCTCGATGAACACCTTGCCGAAGCCCTCGAGCCGGGAGGGGACCACCAGCAGGTCGTGGGCAGCGTAGAGATCGGCCACCGCCGCGGCGTCCACCCGACCGACGAACGTCACCCCATCGGGTACCGGCCCCGGGACCGGCCACTGATCCGGTCCGGCGACGGTCAGGGTGATCGCCGGGTCGTGATCGCGGCGCAGCGCCGCCAGCGCGTCGAGGACCAGATCGCCGCCCTTGACCCCGAACGTCGTCCCCACGAACAGCAGGCGACGGCGAGGCCGGTCGCGGCGCGGGCGCGACGCCGCCGAGCGGGCCTCCCCCCACGGCGGTGCCGTGGGATCCACCGAGGCCGTCGCGCCCGGGAGCACCGTGTGCACCTTGGCGGGATCGAGCCCCGTCCGCTCGACCAGCGACCGAGCGAGGAAGTCGCTCATCGTGAACACGCCCGCCGCGGCCTCGTAGACCCGCAGCTGGCGATCCCGGCGGCGCACCACGGCGGCGCGATCCAGGTGCGGGAAGTACTGACCCAACCCGGCGACCGCGGCCCCGCTTTCTGGTCCCGCGTCGAGCAGGTCGAGCACGACGTCGTAGCTGAGGTCCTGGTAGAGGAAGTAGGGCGCTCCCATCGTGGCGAGATCCTGGATCTGCAGCACGGCGTCGCAGCGCGCCGTGCGCGCGCGCCGATCGAGGTAGGCGGCCGAGCCGTGCTCCCACGCCCGCCCGTGCTCCCAGGGCGTCACCCACCGACCACCGCGGCGGCGCAGCGAGGTGGCCCGCAACCCGTGGCGCACCATCGCAGGCACGTTGATGCCCACGTCGGTCACGGCGAGGTCGGGGCGCGGTGCACGACGGAGGGCGGCGCGCAGCTCCCACGGCGTGTAGGACCACGTGCGGCGCGGGTCCCGATCCCACACGCAGGCGAACCCGAGGCGCACGTCAGCCCACCCGTTCGCAGCGCAGCTCGCGCTCGAGCTGCTGGGTCAGCCGGTCCTGGATGCTGGTGAGGACCTCGAGATCGGTGAGGAACGCGATGGTGGCGGAGCTCACGGCGGTCTCACCACGCACCACGGCGCCGACCCCGTCGAGGTCGAGGAAGTCGTAGCGCGCGAGGCGGGAGGTCGGGTCGTCCACGAGACGCCATGCGTCGACGACACGCTCGGCGAAGCGATCCGCGCCGGCCGAACCGCGGCCGACCTTGCGGACCCGCTGCCACACCTTGGCCGTGGTCTGCGCGCCGCCGATCACGGCCCGCTTCACGGCCACGCGCGCGCCGCCGGTGGCCACGTCGTGGGGCGAGATCCCGAGGTGCAACGGCAGCGCCGCGAGCCCCGGATCGAGACGGTCGAACATGGCTGCGAAGACCCGCGACGCCCGGCGATCGGCCGGGTCGCACGCCCGCACCCAGGACAGGTAGGCCGGGTGGAAGAACGGCGAGAGCACCACCCGGTCGTACCCCGCGGCGGTGTAGTCGATCCCGGCCCACCGCTGCATGCGGGAGAGGAAGTAGTACTCGTCCAACGACCGGAGCCAGTCGACGTTGAACCGGTCGAACTGCACTCGCAGCGCGACGAACGCGGCGGTCCGCCCGGCATCGGTGAACGCGCATTGGAGCACGGTCGGATCGGTCGCGTGGTTCTGCATGATCCGCCACCGCGCGAGCTTGTCGACCCGCTCGTCGGTGATCGGGCCCCGCTGCCGTTGTCCGGGGTAGAGATGCGCGCGCCCGAACTCGGAGTTCTGCCCGTTGAACCGCGGCACCTGGGGCACCTGGGCCTCGATCCACTCCAGGACACCGGTGCCCATCGGGTTCGCGCTGCAGTCCCGTCGCCGTGCCGCGGTGCGGGCCAGGTCGAGGATCACGTCGGGGTCGAGGTCGTCGATGCCGTTCAGGTCCACGATGTGGTGGTCCAGGCGCTCGCGGCGGGCGAGGTCCGCGGCGATCGTGATGTCCGGGTTGCCGGGCGTGCCGAGGGTGAGCGCGACGCGGCCTCGCCGGGCCGCAGGGTTGATCGCCGCGAGCACGGCCCGGCTGTCGAAGCCGCCGGACAGCTCGAGGCCGGCGTCGGGGTGGGCCTCCAGGCACGCCCCGACGGCATCGCGCAGCACCGTGACCCCGCGCTCGGCCTGACCCGCCCGGCCGCCGGGGGCGACGGGCGCGGCGGCGACCTGTGGGTCGTAGGTCTCGATGGCCACGCGTCCGTGGGCGAGCCGGGCGTAGGTGCCCGCGTCGAGCTTGGCGACCCCGTCGAACGGGGTGCGCTGCAGGAGGTGGTTGCCCACATGGGCGAACATGCCCATGGCGTCGACATCGAGCGGGGCGCCGACGACCCAGGCGAGCAGCATGCTGGATGAGCTGACGGCGGCCCACCCCTCGCCCTGCCACCAGTAGACGTGACGCAACCCGCACGAGTCGGTCGCGAGGATGATCGGCGCGTCGTCCTGGACGCGCAGGCACGCAGCGAACGGCGGCGCGATCGCACCCAGCGCGGCAGGAAGGTCGGTGCGGGCGCGCCGCGCCAGTTCCGGACCGTCGAGCGCGTCGCCGCCGGTGGTGTACGGGCCCTTCAGCAGCAAGGTAGCGAAGACGTTGGCCACCGGATCGATGGCGTCGCCGCGCTCGGGCTCGGCCAGGAAGACCTCGTCGGCCGAGCGTCCCCCGCCCGCCGGGCTGATCAGACGATGGGCCGGCGGGGCGCCGTGGAGGACCTCGAAACCGGCTCGGACGCGGTCGACCACGGTGGGGGCCACCCCCGGGTGAGCTCGGCTCAGAGCGAGCAGAGTGCGCACAGCCACCACCTCCGGATCCGGTTCACTGGACGCCCGTTGCGTCGGGCTCGCCGTGGGCGCGGCGCCGCACGGGACGGCGCCACGTGGCGCGCAGGTCGGCGAACGAGCGGTTCTCGATCAACGGACGCTCGACCAGCAGGTGGAAGCCGTAGGTCACGGCGAACACCGCCGGCAGGCCGAGCACGAGCAGCAACACGAACCGGGCGGTCGGGGTCATGGCCAGTTGGTTCACGACGGCGAACTCGACGAGCGCCAGCACCGGGATGTGCAGCAGGTAGGTGCTGTAGGAAAACGAGCCGAGGAACGGCAGCGGCCGCCGCTCCAGCACGCGGCGCACCCGGGGCAGGTCGCCCCGGGCCACCAGGAAGATGGCCCAGGCGATCAACGCGCCGCCGACGAGGCTGACGGCGAAGTACTGGTCGACCACCCGGCCCGGGGGTGCGAACGCGAGCAGACCGAGCAGGCCAGCCATCCCGAGGCCGAGCCCGGCCAGCACCAGGCGGGGCCGGCGCGGCGGGTGGCGGTGCACGATCGCGGCCCGGCCGGCCACCAACCCCATGGCGAACAGCGCCAGGAACTGCGGCGTGAGATCGAGCACCTTGTGGGCGGCGCCGACGTTCTGACCGAGGACCTGCGCGGCGATGACGGCGGCCGTGGTGAGCGCGAGCATCCGCCAGGGACCCACCTTGCGCGCCAGCCAGATCAGCACCGGGAAGACGAAGTAGATCTGCCATTCGATGGCGATCGACCAGAACGCGCCGTTCGGGGGTTGGGAGCCGATGACGTCCTGGAGCAGCGCGGCGTGCACGGCCACCGACCGGACGTCGGTGGCGACGCCGGCCCGGGCGCCGGTGTAGAGCATCATGACCGCGGCGGAGATGACGAGGGCCACCCAGTACGGCGGGAGGATGCGGAACGCGCGGCGGCGCAGGAACACCGAGGTGCCGCCGACCAACCGGTCCGCGTCGCGTGCGGGTCGCAACGCGAGCGAGAACCCGCTCACGATGATGAACACCGCGACCGCCAGGTACCCCCAGCGCATCCACCCCACGACCCACGGCCCGACGTTGTCGGGAAACGACACGAACGCCGCCAGCCAGATGTGGTGGACGACGACGTACCACGCCGCCAGGGCGCGGATGCTGTCGAGGAAGGCAAAGCGCGACGGCGCCGGCTGTTGGGGAGCCAGGTCCGACACCGCCAGGTCCGACACCGGCGGGGCCGCTTGGCCCGAGGCCGATGGGGCCGGGGCCGACGCGGTCGATGGGGCCGGGGCGGACGCGACAGACAGGGCCGAAGGGGCCGAAGGAGCCGAAGGGGTCATGTCGGGGCGCCGATCGACACGGCGTCGCCGGCGACGATCGCCGCCGTTGCGGGCGGCTCGGTCCCTGTCGGCGCGGCCGGCAACGGTGCGGCCATCGTCGGCTCGCCGGCGGCGAGCAGCTCCGCGGCCCGGCGATCCCACGAGTCGGGCAGGACGGCGGCGCGCCGGCGGGCCGGCCCGGTCGCATCGTCGTCGGCCAGCGACGCGCGGACCTGATCCACGAACTCGGACCGATCGGCGACCCAGACCTGGTCGGCGTAGCGTTCCAGCTCGGGGTACCACGTGCTCACGACGCGCAGCCCGACCGCGAGGTACTCCTTGATCTTGATGGGGTTGGCGTGGCGGATCCACTCGTTGGCCTGCCACGGCATGAGCGCCACATCCAGCCCGGCCATGAGCTCGGGCATCTCCTCGTACGGCCGGTGTCCGAGCCAGTGCACGTTCGGGCGGGCACACAGGTCGGTGAGGTCGAGATCGGTGTGGCCGACGAGCACCAGCTGCGCGTCGGGGAGCTCGTCAGCGACGGCCGCGAACAGCTCGACGTCGATCTGGTAGCTGTTGATCCCGCCGACGTAGCCGATGCGGGGGCGACCGATGCCGGCCATCGCCTCGGGCGTCGAGCCCGGATCGGGAACGAAGCGCTCGAGGTCCACGCCGTGATCGAGGAACACCGGGCGAGAGGTCAGCGGCCCTTCCTCGTCCATGAGGGAGTGGCTGACGTAGAGCGCCTCGTCGGCTGCGGCCAGCAGCTGGCGCTCCAGCCCGGCGATCATCTCGGTGTCGGCCTCCCGGAAGGCGGAGTGCTTGTCCGAGCGGTTCACGACGAGCCGGCGGTGCGGCATGTCCTTGACCACATCCCACGCGGTGGGGATGGTCACCATGCACACCGGGTTGTCGATGCGCAGCACCCGGGTGGCCACCTGCACCTGCCAGCGCACGAGGGCAGCGTTGATCGCCCGCCCGCGAGCCGATCCGTACCACGGCACGATCACCGGGGTCATGACGTGGAAGCCCGGGGTCTCGGGCACGGGACGGCGGATCGTGCGCGCCACGCTGCCGGCCTTGCGGGCGATGCGCCGCAGCGGGCTGGAGCTGCGGCCGCGCCGGGGCATGCGCATGCCGATGCTGTTGACGAGCAGCACCCGGCGCGTGCCCGCGACCCGCCGCATGAGCTGGAAGTCGGAGTGGGCGCGGTTGTGCATCCACCAGTCCTGCGCCGAGAAGCACACCCAGCCCGGCCGGGTGTCGTCGACCGGTGGGAGCGCTGGTCCCGAACGCGACGTGCGCCGCAGCGACATCAGGGCCGCCCTCAGACCGTGACGACCGACAGCCGGGTCGGCGCGTTCGCCGTCATCCCGCCAGTCGCCGCCAAGGCTCGGTCGAGGGCGTCGACCACGCGGACCTGATCGGCGAGGGTGATGCCGGGGTAGAGCGGGAGCGACAGGACTCCCGCCGCGGCGCGCTCGGCGTTCGGGAACACGCCCGGCGGGGTGCCGGTGGACGCGAAGGCCTCCTGGAGGTGGAGCGGGACCGGGTAGTGGGCGCCGGCGCCGATGCCGTCGCGCCGCAGGTGGTCGATCACGGCATCGCGGTGGTCGACCTGCACGGCGTAGAGGTGCCAGACGTGCTCGTTGTCGCCGACGGCGATCGGCAGGATCAGGTCATCGCGCTCGGCCAGCAGGGACGTGTAGTGGGCCGCCGCGGCGCGGCGCTGATCGTTCCAGTCCGCGAGGCGCGCCAGCTTGGCCCGCAGCACCACGGCCTGCAGCGTGTCGAGCCGGGAGGTGAAGCCGTGGCGGACGTGGAGGTAGCGGTCCTGCTCGATGCCGTGATGGCTGATCGAACGGGCGAGCGCGGCCACCGTGTCGTCGTTGGTGACGACGGCACCCCCGTCGCCGTAGGCCCCGAGGTTCTTGCCGGGGTAGAAGCTCGTGGCGGCGGCGACGACACCGGCCGCGATGCCCGCTCCCCCGGCGGTGGCGCCCTGGGCCTGCGCGGCATCAGCGAGGAGCACGAGGCCCTTGCGGGCGGCGAGGGTCGCGAGGGCCGGTATCGGGGCGAGCTGGCCGTAGAGGTGGACGGGCAGGATGGCCGCGGTGTGGCTGGTGACGCTGGTCTCGGCCGCATCGGGATCGAGCAGGAGCGACACGGGGTCCACGTCGGCGAACTCCACCCGTCCCCCCAGGCGCACGACGGCCTCGGCGGTTGCCGCGAACGTGTTCGCGGGCACGATCACGCCGTCCCCTCGTCCGATGCCGGCCGCCCGCAACACGATCTCGAGCGCATCGGTGCCGCTGGCCACGCCGATGGTGTGCGCGGCACCGCTGAACGCCGCGAACTCGGTTTCGAACGCGGCCACATCGGGTCCGTCGGTGAACGCACCGCTCTCGACGACGCGGGCCCACCCGGCGGTGACCTCGTCACAGATCTGAGCGTGCTGCCACGCGAGGTCGACGAGCGGGATGGGTGAGTGGGGGGAATCGGGACGCACTCGGTTCTCCTGGAGCTGGGTGAGGGGGACGGTCAGGAACGGGCGAAGATCGGGTCGACCCAGTAGTTCGTCGCGTTGTAGCTGTTGTTCGGGAACGCATCGGCGCCGTAGACGTAGACGCCGTTGGCACTCGTGGCGTTCGCCGGTGCGTGCAACGGCGCCTTGTCCGCCGGACTGGCGAAGAACCCGCCGGAGGCCGCGTAGTTGCCCTGGGGGGCGAAGTAGCTCACGACGTACGTGGTGGTCGCGGTGATCGCGACGGGCGTGGCGAACGTGAGGCTCTGCCATCCCGTTGCGGTCTCGCTGGTGAACGTGCCGGTCGCCAGCCGGGTGCCGGAGGAGGACCAGAGCGACCCGGTGTGGGTGCCGCCGTTGCCGGTCCCCTTGTAGAACCGGACCCCGGTGATGAAGCCGGCGGTGTCGCTCTGGAACTTCAAGCCGAGCGCAACCGCAGACGGGTCGTTGGCCGCAGGGTTCGCCGGCAGCGACGAACCGAAGAGGGTGCACGGGCAGCCGAGCGTGTCGGCGGCGGTCGTGAAGCTCCAGGTCCGCGGCACCATCGTGTTCCCGGCGAGATCCTTCGCGCCGGAGACGGTCGCCGTGTAGCTCGTGCTCGCCGCGAGCGACGCCGCGGGCGTGAACGTCGTGGTGGCGCTCGCCGTGTCGTACCCGATCGTGCCACTGACCGCGGGTCCGGAGGCGGGCGTCAACGTGAACTGGATCGAGCTCGCCACCACGGGCTCGCTGAACCCGGCGACGACCGCGGTGGTGATCGCGATGTTGGTCGCACTCGGCGCCGGGCTCACCGGTGTGGCCACCGGCGGGGTCGAGTCGGTGACGGCGCTCACCTGCAGCGTGGCGTCGACCCAGTAGTTGGTGGCGCCGTAGTTGTTGTTCGGGAAGGCGTCCGACCCGTAGACGTACACGCCGTTGCCGCCGGCGGCGGCGTTGGTGGGTGCGTGCAACGGGGGCCGGTCCAGTGCGCTGTTGAAGAACCCGCCACTGGCCGCGTAGTGCCCATGGGGCGCGAAGTACGAGGCGATGTAGGTGGTGTTGGCGGTGATCGTGACGGGCTGCGCGAAGGTGAGCGTCTGCCAGCCCGTGGCGGTCTCACCGGCGAAGGTGCCGGTGGCCAGGCGCGTCCCCGACGCCGACCACAACGATCCGGTGTGAGGCCCGTCATTGCCGGTTCCCTTGTAGAACCGCACCCCCGTGATCGTGCCGGCTACGTCGCTGCGCAGCTTCACGCCGAGCGTCAGCGCCGCAGGATCGTTGGCGGCGGCCACCGCCGGCGCGGTGGTGCCGAACAGTGTGCACGGACAGCCGGTCGTGTCGGACGTGGTCGTGAAGGTCCACGTCACCGGCGCAGACAGCGCCTGACCGCTCGTGTCGAGGGCGGCGGCCACCTGCGCGGTGTAGGTGGTGTTGGTGGCCAGCGGCGCGGACGGGGTGAAGGTCGTGGCGAACGACTGGCTGTCGTAGGTGACCCCGCCCGCAACGGCGGGACCCGACGGGGGCGTCAGCGTGAACTGGATCGAGCCGGCCTGGACCGCCTTGTTGAACGTGGCCACCGCGACGGTGTTGATCGACGCCCCGGTCGAGCCGGGGGTGGGCGTCGTGGCCTGCGCCGTGAGCGGTGTCGGCGCGCCGGCGAGGAAGACCGGATCGACCCAGTAGTTGGTCGCGCCGTAGCTGCCGGTCGGGAACGCGTCCGCGCCGTAGACGTAGACGCCGTTGCCGCCGCTGGTCGCGTTCGAGGGTGCGTGCAGGGGCGGGCTGTCGGTCGCGGTGGTGAAGAACGACGCGTTCGTGGCGTAGTTGCCCTGGGGGGCGAAGTACGAGGCGATGTAGGTGGTGTGGGCGTTGATCTGCACGGGCTGGGCGAAGGTCAGGGTCTGCCACCCCGTCGCCGACTCGGCGGTGAACGTGCCCGTGGCCAGGCGCGTCCCGGCGCTGGACCAGAGGGATCCCGTGTGGGCACCGCCGTTGCCGGTGCCCTTGTAGAACCGCACGCCGGTGACGGTGCCGTCCACATCGCTGGTGAACTTCACGCCGAGCGCGACCGCGCTCGGATCGTTGGCCGCCGCCGTTGCCGGGGTCCGCGACCCGAACAACGTGCAGGGGCAACCCGAGGCGTTGGCCGAGGTCGTGAAGCTCCACGTGAGCGGGTTGGTCATGGCGTTGCCGGCGAGATCGACCACGCCGCTGACCCGCACCGTGTAGGTCGTGGTCGGCGACAACGAGGCCGTGGGGGTCAACGTGGCCGACAGGGTCTGGTTGTCGTAGACGACGGTCGCGGCCACCGGCGTCCCTGACGCCGGGGTGAGGGTCATCTGCACCGATGACGAGACGACCGGCTCGCTGAAGGTGACGACCGCGGCGCTCGTGACCGGGACCGCGGTGGCCCCGGCCGCGGGGCTCGCTGGTTGCGCGGTGGGCGGCGTGGTGTCGTTGCCCACCGTGGTGGTGAACACCGGGTCCACCCAATAGTTCGCCGCGCCGTAGCTCCCGGTCGGGAAGCCGTCGGCGCCGTAGACGTAGACCCCGTTGCCGCCACTGGTCCCACTCGACAGCGCGTGCAACGGCGGGCGGTCGAGGGTGTTCGTGAGGCCACCGATGGTCCCCGTGTAGCGACCCTGCGGCGCGTAGTACGACGCGACGTAGGTCGTGGCGGCGTTGACCGCCACCGGCTGCGCGAAGGTCAGCGTCTGCCAACCCGTCGCGGACTCGTTGGAGAACGTGCCGGTCGCCATGCGGGTGCCGGTGGCGGACCACAGCGAGCCGGTGTGGGCGCGGCCGTTGCCGGACTCCTTCCAGAACCGGACGCCAGCGATGAAGCCGTCCGCGTCGCTGCGGAACTTGACGCCGACGCTCACGGCCGCGCCGTCGTTGCTCGGGGGCTGGGTCGGCGGGTTCTTGCCGGCGAGGATCGAGCACGGGCAGCGTTGGGTGACGGTCACCGATGCCGGCGGGTTCTGGATGTTGCCGCTGTCGTCGGTGGCCCGGACCAGGATCGTGACCGACCCGACCCCGCTCGGCGACCAGGCGTAGGACCACGTGCCGCGGCCGGTGGCGGGGTGCCAGGTGGCACCGTTGTCGGTCGAGACCTCGACCGCCCCGACGCGGCCCCCGCCGCCGTCGGTCGCTGTGCCGGTGATGGCATACGGCGTCACGCCGTCGATCGTGGCGCCTGCCGCGGGCGTCGCGATCGTGGCCACCGGCGCGGTGTGGTCGGTCGATGCCGGTGATGCCACCAACCCGGCCTGGGGCGTCGTGGGCTGGGTCGCCATGTCGGCGAGGATGTTCATCGTCGCCTGCTGCATGCGCACGTCGGCGGGGGCGGTCGGGCCGTCGTGGTTCTCGTCGAGACCCCAGGCCCACTGCACGGTGCCCGCCCCGAAGACCAGGGCGCCGCTCGGGGCCCGGTAGAGCGAGAGGTGATGGGTGGCGGTGCCCGCCAGGACCTGCGATCCGTAGTCCTGCAGGTACTCGGGCGTGGCCACGGTGGTGGTGGACAGCGGGACGAGCCCGGCTGGCTGGAAGCCGTTGTCGGGCGTCTCGTCGAACTCGTAGCCGAGCGTGTTCGGCGCCAACGTGGCGGTCTGCCCCGCGGGCAGGGCCTGGACCGAGGTGTTGCGCCAGAACCGCATCTTGCCGTCCTCACTCGGGACCAGCATGTTCGTGTTGCAGCAGTTGGCCATGTACATCGTGCCGGTCAACGCGTTCTCGGGACGACCGCCGTCGGCCGGCGGGCTGAACCGCGGATCGCGCCACGTGCCCGTCCAGGCCGGGTTCGGATCGATCTTCGCGTTGGCCTGGGTCTCCTTGTACGAGACCAGCGTGCGGTAGTTCGTGTTCGAACCGTCGATGCTCGGCTCGTACCGGGTCTTCCAGTACACCTCGTTGCCGCTCAGGAACGCGAGGTTCACCCCTGCATCGCGCGCTGCTTCGACGTTGGCGCGCTGCGCGCCGGACCAGTACTCGTCGTGGCCGACCGACAAGAAGGTCTTGTGGTTGCGCAGCAGCGAGCCGAACCGGTCGGTGTCGATCTCGGACTGGTAGCTGATGTCGTAGCCGTTCTGCTCGAGCCAGCGGATCGTGGGGTACTCGTTGGCGAACACGAAGTCGCGACCCTCGGGCGTGCCCCCCCGGGTGTCGAACGGACGGTTGTAGCTGACCTTGTAGGCCCGGCCCACGGGGTTGCCGTGGTAGAGGCTGTTGCCGCCCCAGCCGTTGTAGGCCTGCCAGGTCGTGTCCGAGGTCTGGAACGCGATGTCGGCGTGGCTCGCGTCGTTGCGCACGACGAACGGCGCCATGTTGACGTCCTGGTTGTCGGTCCGCGTGAACTTGGCGAAGTAGACGCCTGTCACCGCGGTGGCCGGCACCGACCAGGTCCGCGAGGTGGACCAGTTGCCGCAGTCGACGAGGCCGGTGGCGGCGTCGCTGAGGCAGCTCGGCTGGACGTGCGCGGCACCGGCGGTGAGCGTGGTGACCTTGCGGGCGCCGTTGCCCTGGTAGTAGCCGAGCCGGTAGATGTCGATGGTGAACGAGCCCGACGAGTTCACCTTGAACCCGATCGTGGCCCCGACGTTGACGCTGATGTCGGTGGCGAACCCTTCGACGTCGGTGTCGCCGTCGCCGACATCCCACTCCGACGACGGGTTGCCGGGCAGCAGGTTCTCGCACGCGACGGCGCTCATCGAGACCGTGCATCCGCCCGCCGCCGTCGCCCCCTCGACCGGTACGAACGCCACGGCGGCGATCAGCAACACGGGCAGCACGCCCCGCATCCATCGGGTGGCGGCCACCTCGGGCCCGGTGCTTCGCCGGAGTTCGCGCATGTTCTTCACTGGTCGAGCCTCATTTCGAGCATTCGATGCGGAGCGCATCCCTGGCGGGCGCCACCGTCGGGAAGCCGACTGGCCTTCCGCACGCACGCGTCAGGCGTCTGCAGCCCGGCACCCCCATGGTCGCCAGCCACCCTGGTTCGGTGCTGAAGCGATTCTGAGCTACGCCTGAAAGGACGACGCGCTGGTCCCGCCTGGCCCGCCGGATCCCCCACCGGCGGGGTCGGGCGGGGTGAGCTGCAAGGGCCGCGCCGGGTTGCCGGCCCACACCTCGTCACCGGGCACGTTGCGGGTGACGACCGAGCCCATGCCGATCAACGATCCGGCCCCGATCGTCAGGTTCTCGCGGATCACCGCACCGGCGCCGAGGTAGGCCAGCTCCTCGATGTGGACGCCGCCGCCCAGGGTGGCCCGCGTCGCGAACGTGGTGAAGTCGTCGATGCGGTTGTCGTGGGTGAACACGACGTGGGGCATCGCGACGACGTGGGCGCCGATCTCGACCGGGGCCGTGGTGACGACCCCGGCGAGCAGGATCGTGCCGGCGCCGACCTGGGTGCCTGCGGCGAGCGCGGCGCCCGGGTGCACGATGGTGGCGAACACCGCACCGCAGTCGCCGAGGCGCCGGGCGAGGGCCACCCGTGAGGCGGTGGCGCCGGGCCGACCGACGCTGATCACCACGTGCGCGTGGGTCCCGCGCAACAACATGGACTCGAGCGTCTCGACCGGACCGAGCACCATCGCCCCGTCGATCTCGCGGCCGGCCAGCGCCGGCAGGTCGTCGACGAAGCTGATCGGACCCCAGGTCGGGTTGACCGCGTTGACCGCTCGTGCGGCCGCGAGCGTCTCGCGCCCAAGCCCGGCTGCACCCACGATGACCAACGGGGTCGCCTCGTCGCCGTTCACCGGTGGACACCCAGGATCGCCACCATGGTGTCGATCACGCGTTCCTGCTCCTGCGGCGTGAGGTCGTGGAAGAGCGGCAGGATCAACGAGCGGGCGGTGAGCCGCTCGGTCACGGGCAGCTCGCCGTGGGTCAGACCGGCCGACGCCGGCTCGAGGTGGGCGGCCATGATCCCGCGGCGAGCCGCGATCCCAGCGTCGAGGAACTGTTCGAGCACCGCCTCGCGGGAGTCGGGATGGTCGTCGGGCAAGGTCGCCCAGTACGACTGGAAGTTCGTGCGGCCATAGGCCGGATCGTGCGCGAGCACGAGACCGGGAACCGGCGCGAGTCCTTCGCGGTACACCGCAGCGAGCGCTCGCCGCCGCTCGATCATCCCGTCGAGCCGATCGAGCTGCACCAGGCCGACGGCCGCCTGCAGGTCCGTCATGCGGTAGTTGAAGCCGAGCTCGACGTACTGCTCGAGCATCACCCGTCCCCCACCGTGGCGATCCGCGGCCGACGCGCTCGACCCGTGCTCGCGCAACCGACGGCATCGGACCGCGACGTCCGGATCATCGGTCACGATCATCCCGCCCTCGCCGGTGGTGAGCAGCTTGCGGGGATGGAACGAGAAGACGGCGATGTGGGCGTCGGCACCGACCGGACGCCCTTCGTAGGTGCTGCCGATCGCACAGGCGGCGTCCTCGACGATGGCGAGGCCGTGCGCGTCGCACACCGTGCGGATCGCACCGAGCTCGGCGGGGGTCCCGGCCTGGTGGACCACGATGACCGCCCGGGTCCTGGGTGTGATCTGCTTCTCGATCGTCTTGGCGGTGAGGTTGAGCGTGTGCTCGTCGACGTCGGCGAAGACCGGGGTGGCCCCCACGTAGCGCACGACGTTCGTGGTGGCGATGAACGACAGCGACGGCACGATGACCTCGTCGCCGGGCCCGAGACCGAGCGTCACGAGGGCGAGGTGCAGGCCAGTGGTGCAGCTCGACACCGCCACCGCGTCCCGCGCCCCGACACGCTGCGCGAACGCCGCCTCGAACGCCGCCACCTTCGGCCCCTGGGTGATCCAGCCCGAGGCGAGGACCTCCTGCACCGCGCGGGCCTCTTCGTCGCCGAGCAGCGGGCGCATCACGGGGATCATCGACGTCGTCATGGGGTTGCGGTCTCCATCGCCCGGTTGGTGTCGGACGGGTGCCCGATCTCGTGGTCCAGCACCCGGGCACGGGCCGGCCAGCTGTGGTTTGCCGCGGCTGCCTGCCGGCGGGATGTGGCGTCCGGGTCGGGGCCGACCACGAACAGCTTCTCGACCCGGTCCGCGGTGGCTTCGGGATCCGCGACGAGTGAGAGGTCGCCGGCGGTGAGGCCGGGGCGGGACTGCTCGAGGAGCCAGGTCATCGAACCGATCGGGGTGCTCACGACCGGCTTGCCCGCCGCCAGGTACTCGAGTGGCTGCAGCGGGAAGCTGACGTGGTTGTAGGGCGTGTCCGCGTAGGGAACAACACCGACGTCGATGTGGTGCAGGTACGAGGGCAGCTCCGCGAAGCTGCGGGGCCCGACCCACAAGACGTTGGGCCGCTGCAGCAGGGCGCGCAGCTCGGAGTCGAGCGATCCCCGTGGGCCCGGCCCGACCAGCAGGAGCGAGTGGCCGCGCGCGGCGACCGCGACGAGGTGACCGACATCGATCCGGCTCGAGAGGTTGCCGATGTACCCGGCGATCGGCGGGGCCAGCCACACGTCTTCGGCCGGCATCGCGCGATCGCTGGCCCCGAACAGCTCGGCGTCGCACCCGTTGGGCAGGAGGAGCGACTCGATGCCGAAGCGCGCCAGTTGCTCGGCGAGCGCCGGCGACGCGGCCACCACCAGGTCCGCGTCGGCGGCTTGGCGACGCACCGCTCGTTCGAGCCCGGCGGCCGACCCGCTGTGGTCGGTACCCGCGATGAACGCATCGGAGACGTAGAAGATCCGGGTCCCTTCGTCGCACGCCCCGAGGTAGCGGTCGAGGGTCGGGACGATGACCGCGCGGACGCGGGGACTCCCGAGGTCGGCCACGGCTTGGCGCAGGGCCCGGCGCACCTGCCGCGTGGCCAAGGACCGCAAGCCCGAGCGGTGATGCCCCGGCACCACGCGCGGGGTGAGGTGCGCGAACCCGGGTTCGATGACGCTGAGCTCGGCCGGCGGATCGCCTGACAGCTCCGCTTCCGCGACCGGGTCGACCCCCGAGCCTCCCGGCCGCCACGGCACCGGCGGATCCACGTAGAGCACGGGCGCCGAGCGGTGCAGCCCGCGAGCGAGGTGGTGGTCGAGGCGCGGGGCGCGCTTCCACGGCCGCGCGGCGCACACCACGATCAGGTCCTGCCAGCCGCCACCCACCGGCTCGGCGCTCACGACACCGGCACCGCCTCGCCGAGCCGGGCCTGCTGCCACCAGGCGACGAGGTCTCGCAACCCCTCGACGAGCGCCACCTGCGAGGTGAAGCCGAGCAGCTCCGCAGCCTTGGTCACATCGGCCTGGCGGGCCTGCACGTTGACGAGGGCGCGGGCCGGCGCGAACGACGGCTCGAGATCGGCGCCCATGACCCCGAGCAGGACCACCGCGAGCTCGCGCAGTGAGGTGGAGACGCCGGTGGCCACGTTGAACACCTCGTCGGTGACCGGTGCCGTCGCCGCCAGGATGTTGGCCCGGGCGATGTCGGCGACGTGCACGAAGTCCATGGTCTGGAGGCCGTCGCCGTGGATGATCGGTGGGTCACCGGCCGCGATGCGGTCCATCCACCGAATGAGGACCTCGGTGTAGACCCCGTGGATGTCCATGCGCGGGCCGTAGACGTTGAAGTACCGCAGCGCCACGTAGTCGAGGCCGCGGGTGCGGTGCAGGCTGCGCAAGATGCCCTCGTTGAAGACCTTGGCCGATCCGTAGATCGTGTCGTTGTGCCACGGGTGCTGGTGCTCGGGGGTGGGCAGCAGGTCCGCCTGGCCGTAGACCGAGGCCGACGACGCCGCCACGACCCGGCCCACGCCCACGGTCGTCGCCGCCTCGAACACGTTGTAGGCGCCGTTGACGAGCACATCCACCGCCAGTCGGGGATCCTCCGCGCACTGCGTGATGCGGATGGCGGCCTCGTGGAACACGACGTCGATGCCGACCATGAGCTCCTCGACGAGGGCCTGGTCGCGGATGTCACCGGTCACGATCGTGACGTTGTCCTGCCGGCGGGCCGACGCCAGGTTGGCATCCGTGCCGCGGCTGAAGTCGTCGAGGATGACGATCTCGCCGACCTCGTGCCCGGCGAGCTGGTCGGCGATGGTCGAGCCGATCAGGCCGGCGCCGCCCGTGATGAGCACACGGGCACCTCGCAACGAGGTCATGCCGCCACCTGCGTCGCGGCCGCCCCGATCGGCGTCATGTTGCCGTCGCGCCGCAAGCTGACGTTGGCCGCCTCGAGCAGCTCGAGCACCCGCAGCCCGGCCGCCCCGTCGGTCGCCGGGTGGCGGCCCTCGTCGATCGAGGACACGAACTCGGCGACGACGTTGCGCAGTGCCTCGGTCTCGGGCAGCGCCGGGGCCACGATGGTGCCGGTGCGGTAGGCGACCTGCAGCTGCTCGGCCCGATCCTCGCTGGACGCCGTGAGGTCGACGCCCGTGTCATAGATGCTCAGGCGCTGCGCCGGTTGCAGGTCGTCCCACACGACCATCCGCTCGGATCCGCCGACGATCATGGTGCGGACCTTGGTCGGGCTGAGCCAGTTGACGTGGAGGTGGCCGAGCGCGGCGTCGCCGAGGGGCAAGGACAGGTAGGCGAGGCACGCGTGGCCGGCGCCCACAGGGTCCACCCCCGAGGCGGCAACGGCCCGCGGGCGCAACCCATCGGGCAGGACGTAGTCCAGGATCGACAGGTCGTGCGGCGCGAGATCCCAGATGACATCGGCGTCCGGTCGGATCAACCCGAGGTTGATGCGCACCGAATCGACGTACTGGACATCACCGAGCACCCCGGTGTGCACCAGGCGGCGCAGCTCCTGCACCGCGGGCGTATAGCAGTAGGTGTGATCGCACATGAGGACCAGGCCACGATCCGCCGCCAGCTCGACGAGCTTCACGCCGTCGGCGTGGGCGGTGGCGAGCGGCTTCTCGATCAGGACATGGCGGCCAGCGGCGAGCGCCGCGAGGCCGAGGGTCGCGTGGGAGCCGGCGGGTGTGGCGATGACCACGGCGTCCACCTCGGGATCCGCGAGCACCTGGTCGAGGTCGCTCGTGACCCGCACGGTGCTGTACGGACCGACGACCCGGCGCGCCCGCTCTTCGTCGAGGTCGCAGAGCCAGTGCACCCGCGTGTCGGTCGAGGCACAGAAGTTCCGCAGCAGGTTGGGACCCCAGTACCCGGCCCCCACGATGGCCACGCCAAGGGGTCGGCCCGCGCGCCGGGGCGAGCGGGGTTGGTGCGGCGCGGTCTCGGTCATCGTCAGGTCTCCCGGAGCGGTCGATGGAACGGACCAGGAGGGTCATCGCGCGCAGGATCGATCGGGGCCCGGTTCGCACCAGGTCCGTGGATGCCGCCGCCCGCAACGGGTGTCTGGTCCAGCGCTCACATCGTGGCGGGACAGACTGGTTGGCCCCTGAAGCGAGTCTGTGCTGTCCCTGAAATGCGCGGCGGAGGCCGGACGACCTCAGTCGGCGGCGCGGCGGGTGGGCAGCGTGACGACGAACCGCGCGCCGCGGGGCTGGTTCGGCTCGTAGGCCACCCGCCCGTCGAGCGCCCGCGCCAACTCGGCGACGATCACCAGACCGAGGCCCCACCCGGGCACGGCTTCGTCTCGCCGGGCGTAGGGCTGGAACAGGGTCGCCTGCTGCGCCTCGTCGAGGCCCGGCCCGTCGTCGGCGATCGTCAGCACGACCATGTCGTCACGGCCCTCGGCCGCGACCGCGATCCGCGATCCGCCGTGGAGGTGCGCGTTGCGCAGCAGGTTGCCCAGGATCTGGTCGAGGCTCACGGCGTCGGTGACGATCTCGAGATCCTCGGCGACCGCCAGTTCGATCACCGTGTCGCCGGCCTGGGTCCAGCCCTCGGCTGCGAGGACGTCGCGGACCACGGCCGCCAGCTGGACCGGTCGACGGTCGAGCCCGCGACCCGTCACGCGCGACAGGTCCAACAGGCGCTCCATCAGCGTGCGGAGCCGCTCGCCCTGCTCGGCCAGGCGGCCGAGCTCGACGCGCAGCTGGTCCTCGGGCACCTGATCGAGGTTCTCCGAAAGCGTGCCCGACCGCAACACGATGCCCGCCACGCCCCCGCGCAGCTCGTGCACCACCTTGCCGAGGAACTCGGCGTCGTCGCGGTTGAAGGTGACCGGCCGGCGGGCCGGGCCCACCACCGGGATGACGCCGCCGTCATCGTGGAGCTCCAGCTCGAGCGTGAGGTCCACGTCGACCGCGAGGTCGCCGGCGGGGCCGAGATCGAGGCCCGGCGCCAGCTCGAGGCCGTCGTGGAGCAGTCCGTCAGCGGCCAACCGCTCGAGCACGACCGCGAGATCGCGAGGGATGACCCTGGTGCGAATCCCCGGCAAAGCAACTTCGGCGTGCATGACCCACCATCCTTCCGACCGGGTTTCGCCTCCACCACAGGCGACCGGTTGCAAACGTTCCGGTGAGAATGCCACACCGATCACCGCTTGGCCATGGCCCATCCGTCACTGCCCGGGTGGGGCCACCGTCCCTCTGCCGGACCACGACCTCACAGCGCGAACGCTCCCCCACGGACAGAGTTTTCGGAGCCGTCGCGGGCAACGCGAGCGTGCACTCCGCCCGCACCGGGGTTCACGTCGGGGCCGTCGGGCGGTGCCGGAAGGCGGCTTCGGCCATGGCCATCGTGGGGAACAGGGCATCGGCGCCGAGATCGTCGATGAGTCCGTACCGGTCCAGCTCGGCGCGCACCTGGACCATCGTCTTGGCCAGCACCAGCCGCACGCCCTGGATGGCCAGCTCCTGGTGCACCGAGCGCAGCACGGCAGCGCCGGAGTAGTCGATGTCGGAGATCCCGGCCGCGTCCACGCAGAGCCACTCGAGCGGCTCGTCGCTCGCCGCGAACGCCAGGATCTCCTCGGAGAAGTGCGCGGCGTTCGCGTAGTAGAGCGAGCTGGCGAAGCGGTACATCACCAACCCCGGCTCGCTCCTCGCGTCGGGCGTCACCGGCTCGGAGCGCCAACCGGCACCGCCGGGGTCATGGGTCAACACGGCGGTCGGGGGTCGGTACGACCGGCGCAGGTGGTCGATGATCGACGCCACGATGGCCACGACGATGCCCTGCTCGACACCGACCAGGACCACCACGAGCGCGGTCAGCAGCGCGACCACGAACTCGTCGCGACGCACCGCCCAGATCCGCCGTAGCCCGGCCACGTCCACCAACTGCACGCCGATGAGGAACACGACCGCGGCGAGGACCGCGTTCGGCAGGTACTGCAACGGCGCGGTCAGGAAGATCAACACGCCACCGACGATCGCGGCCGTGGCGACCTGCGCGACCTGGCTGCGGCCACCGGCGCCATCGACCATCTGGGTCTTGGTCGGGCTGCCGTTGACCACGAACGTGCCCGACAAGCCCGCGAGCAGGTTCGCAGCGCCGAGCCCGACCAGGTCCACGTCCTCGTCGAACGCCTCCTCGTACCTCGCCGCGTACGCACGCGACGTCGCGGCGCTCTGCGCCAGGATCAGCACGAACACCGAGACCGCGGTCCCCATGAGCTCGGGCACATCCGCCCCGTTGACCGCCGGGAACCCCAGGGCCGGAAGGCCGCCGGGCACGACGCCCAGCGTCGAGACGCCGTGGGCGGCGAGGTCCCAGCGCCAGCTGATGAAGATCGCGCCGACGACGGCGAGCAGCGCGCCGGGGACGCGCCGCATCACGAGGCTCGAGCCGAGGATCACCACGATGACGCTCGCCGAGACCGCGACCGTCGGCCAACTGACCCCGGAGACACCGGGCACCGTCGTGAACAGCTTGGCGATGGTCTCGTCGAACGTGTGGCCGCCGATGGTCACGCCTGCGCCGGTGGGGATGCCGAGCATGCCCCCGACCTGCGCGCACGCGACCTGGAGG
>JBBQHT010000068.1:0-19516 GCA_038324235.1 Acidimicrobiales bacterium | reverse complement strand
ACTGCCGGGTCAATCGGGCCGAAGCCCCACCGCCGGGTCTTTCCCCGATGTCAGCGGTCTTTCCCTGCGGTCAGCGGTCTCTCCCGCCGTCCTCCACTACTTCTGTTGCCGGGCTGTAGTGAACAGGCCCCGTGCGCCATTACTGGTCACGGTGTCTCTCTTAGGACTGAGTTATCAGGCCGCGAGAGCGTAATCGCTATTGGCGATTATGTGGTTTGCCCCGATTAACGAGTCTGAGCAACTCGGGTCGCACGATGCAGCTTCTCGGATTCAACGTCGAAACCGATCAGCCCCGTACGCCGTGCAGGGTAGCGCACGCCCGTGACCGTCCCACCCGCGAAGCAGGCGACCACCCCGTCCCGTTCCTTGAACCCGAGAGTGGACCGGGTCAGCGCGCGAGTGCAAGGAACGCCGCGTCTCGGTGCCCGTCGCCGTCTGTGATCGCCGCTGCCGGTTCCTTGATCCGCGCTGCGGAGCATGTCCGCCGTGGGGATCAAAGAAGGGCCTGCCCGCGGCGCGCCGGCGGCTGGGCTCGTTCGTTGATCCGTCCTCCGGACCATGTCGCGGTGCCGATCAAAGAACGCGGGTCGGCGAGCGCCTGACCATCGGCTGCCGCCCTGCCGCCCTGCCGCCCTGCCGCCTGACCGTCGGCTGCCGCCCTGCGGCCTGACCGTCGGCTGCCGCCCTGCCGCCTGACCGTCAGCCGCCGACTGACCGCCAGCGCCGGCGCGGCGTCAGCGGTCGGCGCCGTACTTGGTGGTGCGGGCCATGGCCTTGCGCGCCTCCATGGCGGCGTCGCGCTGGGCGATCGCCTGGCGCTTGTCGTGCTGCTTGCGCCCCCGGCCGAGCGCGATCTCGACCTTGGCCCGGCCGTCCTTGAAGTACATCGACAGTGGCACGAGCGCGAGGTGCTCCTGGTCGACGCGCGGCTTGAGGCGGTCGATCTCGCTGCGGTGGGCGAGCAGCTTGCGTGGCCGCTCGGGCAGGTGGCTGTCGAACCCACCCGAGTGCGAGTACGACGCGATGTGCAGCCCGTGGAGCCACATCTCCCGGCCGTCGATCCGCCCGTACGCGTCGGCCAGCTGCACCTTGGCCTCGCGCAGTGCCTTGACCTCGCTGCCGCGCAGCATGATCCCGCACTCGAGGGTGTCCAGGATCTCGTAGTCCCGCCGGGCCTGCCGGTTCGACGCGATGTGGCTGTTGAGGCTCGCCTCGGCCTTCGAGATCTTGGGAGTGGTGCGCTTCTTCGCCATAGGGAGAGTCGAGGCTACCCGCATACCCCGCTCACACCCTCCTCACATCCGTCCGCTAGGAAGGGCACCATGCGGCGAACGTCATCGATACCGGCCGGCGCGGTCCTCAGCCTCACCCTGCTCGTCGCGATGGGCGGCCTCGGCTGCAGCCGGCGCACGAGCACCGACGCCGGAGCAGGCTCAGGCACCGTGCCGGCGGCCGTCACGTCGGGATCGGGATCGGGGTCGATCGGGACCGAACCGACCACCGCCGCAGCTGGGGCGGCCGGTTCGATCGTCGGCGGGACGGGTTCGCCCACGACCACGCCGGTCGCGCCGGTCCGCCCCGCCGTCGAGCCCAAGGGGACGACCACCGAGTACACGATCCACACCCCCGACGGCCGCGACCGCACCTACCACCTGTACGTGCCCGCCTCGCTGCCCACCGACCGACCGGTCCCGCTGCTGCTCGCCTTCCACGGCGGCACCGGCTGGGCGACCCAGTACGAGACCCAGAGCGGGTTCGACGGGGTCGCCGAGGCGAACGGGTTCCTCGTTGCGTACCCCGACGGCATCAAGATCCCGCTCACGCCCAAGAGCCAGGTCTGGAACGCCGGCGCCTGCTGTGGCGCCGCGGCGCAGGACCGCGACAACGTCGACGACGTGGCGTTCTCCGCGGCCGTGATCGACCAGATCGAGGGCACCCACGACATCGACAAGACGCGGGTCTACGCGGCGGGGCACTCCAACGGGGCGATGATGTCGATCCGGTTGGCGTGCGAGCTCTCCGACAAGATCGTGGCGATCGGCGTGCAGTCGGGCACCCTCGAGATCGATCAGTGCCATCCCAGCCAGAAGGTGTCGGTGCTCGAGATCCACGGGACGGCCGATCGCAACGTCCCGATCGCCGGTGGCCAGGGCGACGTCAGCATCAGCCGGGTCGACTACCGCCCGCCGGTCGAGACGATGCAGACCTTCGCCGCCGTCAACGGCTGCCCGGCGACACCCACCGAGTCGGTCGATCCCGCCAACGCCGACATCGTCACCGCATCGTGGGCGCCGTGCCAGGCCGGCACGGCGGTCCAGTGGGTGAAGGTCACTGGTGCGAATCACGCGTGGATGGGGCACCCGGCGTCGTCGGTGGCGGCCGAGAAGACGGTCAGCACGCCCTACCTGGGCATCGACTCGACGCTCACGATCTGGACGTTCCTCGCCGCCCATCCCCGCCCGCTCGGCTGAGACGCAGACGATCCTCGGAACCCCGGGCGACCTGAACTGCCGGGGGCGTCGGGCTGCTGGGTCTTCTGGGGCTTGGGGCTGCTGGGCTGCCGGGCCGCGCGGGCTGCTGGGGCTGCCGGGGCTGCTGGGGCTGCCGGGTTGCTGGCTGCTGGGGCTGCTGCCGGGCGGATCGGGCTGCTGGGGCTGCGGGCGTCCGGGTAGCCTCACCGGCGATGCTGCGACTCACCGAAACCGCCTACCTCCAGATGATCGGTCACGCCTACGACTGCCTCCCCGAGGAAGCCTGCGGGCTCATGGCGGGGGAGTACGGCGGCGAGCGCGCCCCGCTGTTCTTCCCGTGTCGCAACGCCGCGGAGTCGTCGAAGGTGTACACGGTCGACACGAAGGACTACCTGCGCGCCGAGCGCGCCGCGGAGGACGCGGGCCACGACATCGTCGGGGTGATGCACAGCCACACGCACACCAACGCCTACCCGTCGCCGACCGATGTCGCCCAGGCGCCCGACCCGGCGTGGCACTACGTGATCGTGTCGCTCAAGGACGAGGCGCCCGTCCTGCGCAGCTACCGGATCGTCGAGGGGAACATCGACGAGGAACAGGTTGTTCTGGTCCGTCAGTAGAATGTTTACTGGTGAGGTCGGGAATTCGGCTCCGGGTGCTCCCGGGGCGGCCGGCCGCCACCGTCTCACCGACCGGGAGCCCCCATGGCCGTCTACAACTCCGTGCTCGACCTGATCGGCAACACGCCGATGGTCGATGTGAGCCAGCTGAGCCCCAACCCCGACGTGCGGATCTTCGGCAAGCTCGAGAGCCAGAACCCGGCAGGGTCGGTCAAGGACCGCATCGCCATCCGGATGATCGAGGAGGCCGAGGCGGACGGCACGCTCAAGCCGGGCCAGCAGATCATCGAGCCCTCGTCGGGCAACACCGGCATCGCCATGGCGATGATCGCCCAGCTCAAGGGCTACCCGATCAAGATCGTCATGCCCGAGAACGTGTCGATCGAACGCCGCCAGCTGCTCGAGATCTTCGGCGCCGAGATCATCTTGTCGCCCGGCAGTGAGGGCTCCAACGGTGCGGTGCGCCGTGCGCAGGCCCTCAGCAGCGAGCACCCGGATTGGGCGTTCCTCTACCAGTACTCCAACGAGGCCAACCCCCGCGCCCACTACGAGGGCACCGGCCCGGAGATCCTGCGGGACTGCCCGGACATCACCCACTTCGTCGCCGGCCTGGGCACGAGCGGCACGCTGATGGGTGTCGGCACGTTCCTCAAGGAGCAGAACCCCGACATCAAGGTCTACGCGGTCGAGCCGCCCATCGGTGAGCAGGTCGAAGGCCTGCGCAACCTGGACGAGGGCTACATCCCGCCGATCTATGAGAAGTGGGGCGGCCCCGAGCTGCTCGACGGCAAGCGCATCGTGCGACCGCGTGAATCGATCGAGTGGACGCGCCGGCTCGTGACCGACTGCGGGATCTTCGCCGGCATCTCGTCGGGTGCCGCGCTCGCCGGGGCGATCAAGGTGGCCGAGAAGATCGAGTCCGGCACGATCGTGTTCATCGTGTGCGACGGCGGCTGGAAGTACCTGTCAACGGGCGCGTGGACCGACGACATCGACGAGGTCGTCAAGCGAGCCGAGAAGATCATCTACTTCTGATCCAACCTCGCCGGGTCTGGCGGACGGGGCGACGCGCCCCGTTCGTTGATCCCCCTGCCTGGCTGGGTCGGCACGTGGGGGCAAAGAAGCGCGACGGGCCCGCGCTCGGCCCATCTCCGGCATTCTTTGATCCGTGCTCCCGCTGGCTGCGGCGTCTCGCAGCAAGGAACGTCGGCGCGCCTACGCTCGGCCCATGGATGCCCAGGACCCGACCGCTGCCGTCGAGCCGTCGCATGATCACCGCCGCCAGGGTGGCGACCAGCCCGCCCACGCGGCGGACGTGCCACCCTACGGGTCGCCCCACGATGGGTTCGTGTCGGTTGTCGAGGGCGCCACCATCTGGCGCTTCGAGCGGGCGTTCCTCGAGTCGAACTGGACGTGCATCTGGGGTCAAGGCTGCCTGGGCATCCTCGACGAGCCCGCCGAAGCGCTCGGGCAGGGCTGCTGCTCGGTTGGGGCCGAGCTCGACGAGGACGACTCGCACCTGGTGAGCGCCATGGCGGCGATGCTGGATCCGGCGCTCTTCGAGCACCACGAGGTCGCGGCGCGCGACGGCGTGTTCAGCGACGAGCACCGGACCAACACCCGCGTGGTCGACGGGGCGTGCATCTTCCTGAACCGCCCCGGCTTCATCGGGGGCGCCGGGTGCGCCCTGCACCTGGGCGCGCTGGCCGACGGCGAGTCACCGATCGACTGGAAGCCCTCGGTCTGCTGGCAGCTGCCGTTGAAGGTCGACTGGGAGGACAGCGCTGACGGCACCGAGACGGCGACGGTACGTCGTTGGCAACGCCACGACTGGGGACCGGAGGGCACGACGATGGCGTGGTGTTGCACCGAGGGCGAGCGGGCCTACGTGGGAGACCGTGCGGTGATCGACTCGCTGGGACCCGAGCTCGATGCGCTCGTCGGTGCCGAGGTCGTCGTCGAGCTCCGCCGCCGCCTCGGCCGCTGAACGACAACCCGGGTTCTGTCGGCGGTGGGCGCGCTGGGGGGCATCAGATCCGGACGGATTCTCGGGTCGGGTTTCGTCGGTCCTGGGCGCGCTGGGCGGCATCAGATCCGGACAGATGCTGGAGGCGGGAGCTCACGTCGCCGCGACGGCCAAGGGGTGGCCGGCGCGGTTCGCGAGGGCCGCGGCCTGGGCGGCGGTCAGGTTCGGTGCCTCGAAGTACCGGGTGCGGGTCGCCTGCAGCTTGTAGGCCGTGGTCTGGCCGCTCACTGTCGGGCACGTGCCGCCGCCGTAGATCGTGGGGTCCGTGCAGGCCAGGTTGCCCGCGCCGGGGCCCGTCAGCTTCACGCCGTTCTGGCCCCACGCGGCCGCGTCGCCGGTGCAAGGTGCAGGGCTGGCGGGTGACTGGTCGAGGTAGTACGTGGAGAGCTCGACGCCCGGGATGTCGGTCACGAGGCCGCGCTGGGTGACGAGCGAGCCGGTGGGTCCGCTCACCATCGCCCACGGCGAGGCGTGCGCGGCGGTGATCGTGTCCGGCGTCCCATCGATGGGCACGCCCGTGTTCTGGTCGTCGGTGTAGGTGAGCCCCGTCGCGGAGGTGAGCAGGTCGTCGAAGCTCATCACCGCGGGGATGGTGTGCACGCGCAGGTCGGTGATGCTGTCTTCGCGGCCCGGATAGAAGATGTCGGTCGTGGTGGTGTACGTGCCGCTGTTGGTGCCGACGTGCGAGCGGATCGCCCGCACCGGTCCGCTGATGTTCACGATGTAGCCGGCCTCGTAGGGACTCGACGGGATCACGTCGTCGAACGTGTCCTCGCTGCGCCCGCAGTAGCCGGGCAGGAACTGCGTGCGGGCCCGCTCGTAGAAGTTGGTGCCCGAGGCGCCTCCGGCGCTGATGGCGACGCCGTTGTTCAGCCACCGGTCGCCGTAGGTCTGGGAGTAGAGCGGCGTGGTCACGGTGCTGTGCTCGGGGTTCGTCCCGGCCGTGTTGTTGGGGGCGATCGAGGCGGTGCCCATCCGGTAGGTCGTCAGGTACGGGCCGCGGTCGAGCGAGAAGGTGTAGACGACTCCGGTCGTGCCGGCGCCACCGCCGGTGAGCGTCGTGCTCTTGTACAGGTAGAGGTACCCGTCGGCCGACGTCACCGGATCGGTGACGTGCACCTGCTGGCGGGTGCTCACATCGACCTGGGTGGGGTCACCGGCGGCCGCGTCGGCGGCCTTGCCGGTGTCGTTGCCGAGGAACGAGAGCTCGTCGTTCGCATCGAAGGTCGGGTCGCTGTCGGGCGGGGTGTAGGTCGGGTACGAGGTGTAGCCCGCGGAAGGCGACGGGGGTGGGGTGTAGGCGAGGATCGTGAACGGCGCGCCGCCGGGGAGCTTGGCCCAACTGGCGGCGGGGCGATGGAGGATCTGGCCGGGGTTGACCTGGTCCCGCTCGTCCACCTGCACGGGCACCTGGTGCCACGCCGAGCCGTCCCACGCGAAGCCGACCACGGCGCTCGGCGCCGAGCCGATGAGCTTGGGCAGCGCGGCGCCGGTGGTGATGACGGGATCCTCGGCCCGGCTGAGCGACGCGCCGAATCGCGTGCAGCCGGTGGCCGCGACCAGCGCGACGACGGCGCCGACCGCGGCGATGCGGGCGCCGCGGTGGCGATGGCCGGCGACGTGGTGGGTGCGCATGGTCATTCGTTCCCCTTGAGGCTCCGGATCGATGGACCCGGCGTCGCGATCGGACGGATCGCGGCGTGAGGTCCCATGATGCCGCAGTCTGGCGAACAGGTGTGATCGTTCTGTGAGCGGCCGCGCGACGCGTGGGTGGGTCAGGGTGCCGGCGGTGCCGACGTGGTCGTCGAGCTCTCGACCGTCGTGGTCGTGGTGGTGCTGGGCCCGGTTGTCGTCGACGTGGTCGTCGCGGCGGGGTCGGTCGGTGCGGGGACCGGATCCACCGGTGGTGGGCCTGGCGTGGCCGGTTCGGGCAGGTCGGTCGGGTCGACCGGCACCGTGGGCAACGGGGCCATCGGCGGCAGGCTCGGGTCGAGCACCCGGCGGAAGTGATCGGCGTAGCCCAGCACGTCGGCGTTGTAGGAAGCCGATCGGTTGTAGGCGTAGACAGCCCGGGAGGCGAACGCGAGGGACGACAGTGGCCCGCCACCGCTGGCGCACAGGTAGTTGCCGGTCGCCACCGCCGCGTCGTAGATGTTGTGCGGGTCGATGACGCCGTCACCGTTGCCGTCGCTGGCGTACGCCTTCCACGTCCGCGGGATGAACTGCATCGGTCCCACGGCCCGATCCACGACCGGATCCCCGTCGAGCGCGCCGCCGTCCGTGTCGGCGATCCGCATCGTGCCGTGGTCCCCATCGAGGGCCATGCCGATGATCGGCGGATCGGTCGAGCCGTCGGGTGCCACCGTGGTGCCGTGGTAGGTGCCGTGACCACTCTCGACCTTGCCGATCGCCGCGATGAGCGCCCAGTCGATGCTGCAAGCCGGGTGGAGGCCGTTGACGATGGCCGCGGCGCGCCAGTAGGCATCGAGCGACGTGCGGGGGATCTCGCCCCCGAGCGCGGCGATCACGCTGTTGGGGACGGTCTGCGGGGGCACGACGCCGCTGTGGACCGCAGTCGGTCGGGGCGTGTCAGCGCGCAGCTGCTCCTCCGCGGCACGCTGCTCGGCCTTGGCGGCCGCCGCGGCCTCCTGGGCCTTCGCGGCCTCGAGGTCGGTCCGGGTGACCGCCACCTCCGCCTGCAGGGCATCGCGCCGGGCGGTCAGATCGACGAGCTGCTGCCGACTTTCGTGGTACGTGGCCTCGGCGGCATCGAGATCGGTCGTGAGCCGATCCCGTTCGCCCGTGGCTCGTTGCACGGCCCCGACGAGTTGCTGGTGCACCGTGACGCTGAGGGCGCGCTGGCCCTCGGCGGTGAGGTTGCCGCCGTCGGGTGCGGCGAAGAGGGTGTTGGTGAGGCCGGCGTCGACGATCCCGCCCGACACGTAGGCTGACACGGACCAACGGGCGAGCACGTCCTGGGCGTGGGCGAGGTCGTCGAGGGTGCGGTCGAAGGCCGGCCGGCCGGTGTCGATGCGGGTGGTGGCGTCGGCCAGGGTGTCCGTGGCGTGCTGGAGCTCACCCTGCACCCGGGCCAGTTCGGCGTTGCGCTCATCGAGCTGCGCCGCGAGCTGCGTCGAGCGGAGATCGGCGACGGGTGCCGAGGCCACCGCGGGCGCGGGCGTGTCCTGAGCCCCGGCTCCTGCGCCAGAGGTCGTGATCGCGACGATCACGATCGCGGCCGCGATGGGCGGCACGGACCATCGACGGAACCATCTGCCAGACACGAGGGGACAGTCTTGCACTCGCGGTCCCCGGACTCCATGAGGGGCCGGCCATCCAATCATGTGGGTCGCTGGTGCCGGTGGCGGCGGAACGGGCGCGTCGGTGGGGTCATTGCTCCGCGAGGATCGCCGCCAGCTCGGCGACGACGTCGCGATACGCGGCTCCGCTGACGTCGACGATGGCCCGGTGGATGGCGCCGGTGAACCGGAACGGCGACGCGTAGTCCCGGGATACCGCGGGACCGAGGTCGTACCCACAGCTTAGGCCGGCGCCGGTGATCGAGAACCGGGCGGGCGTCGTGAAGTCGAACTCGCCGTCGGCCACCTCGACGTCGTCGATGAACAGCCGGCCGTGCCCCGCGAAGTCGGTCGTCTTGGTGAACGCGAAGCCGACCTGGTGGCGCCCGGGGGTCAGGGGCGCGCCGGCGGCGAGCTGGTGGGAGCGCGCGCCGGCGATGTTGTGCTCGTAGCGCAACACGCCGTCGTGCACGAACAGCGTCCACCCACCGAGCCGCGAGCCCTGGCAGAGGAGCACGCCGTGCACGGGGCCCAGCTCCACGCCGAGATCGGCTCCGGGCCACGGCGCGGCGTCTCCGGCCGGGCCGGGGACATCGAGATCGACCGTGATCGTGTGCGACCGGTTGCGCACGTTGACCGCCACCGACTCCGGCACAGGTGTGCCGAACGGGAAGTACTCGTAGCGCGACCGCTCGCGCAGGTGGGTGGGCCGAGGCGACAGCAGGGCGGCCAGCGGGCGGTTGTCGAGGGGGAGCACCTGATGGGCTCGGGCCTCGGCCCACCACCGCTCGACGAGCGCGGCCAGCCGATCGGGCTCCGCCGCGGCGAGGTCGTGGCACTCCGAGAAGTCCTCGGCCACGTGGTACAGCTCCCAGCGATCATCCGCGAACGGCGCGTCGGGATCGAGGCCGTCGTCGTAGAGCATCCAGAGCGGCTTGAACGTCACTGCCTTCCACCCGTCGTGGTAGAGCGCACGGCTGCCGAGCATCTCGAAGTACTGGGTGGTGCGGGCGGCTGGGACATCGGCGTCGAACAGGCACTCGGCGAAGCTCGTGCCCTCGATGGGGGACTGCTCGATGCCGCGGATCCGGTCGGGCACCTCGAGCCCGGCCAGATCGAGGATCGTGGGCAGGATGTCGATCGCGTGCGCGTACTGCGTGCGCACCGCCCCTCGTTCGGTACCCGCGCCGTCCGCCGGCCCGTCCGCCGGCCGGTCTGCCCGGGATGCCGCCGGATCGAGACCGGCGGGCCAGTGCAGGATGCAGGGATCGGCGACGCCGCCCTCGTGCACCTCGCGCTTCCATCGCCGAAACGGCGTGTTGCCCGCCATCGTCCAGCCCCACGGGTAGTTGTTGTGCGCCGTGGGACCGCCGAGCTCGTCGATGCGGGCTCGCAGCTCCCGCCGGCCCGCCGGGATGCCGTTCCACATGCGGGCGTCGTTGATGGATCCGACGGCGCCTCCCTCAGCCGACGCGCCGTTGTCGGAGAGCACGATCACGAGCGTGTCGTCGAGCTCGCGCAAGCCGTGCTCGATGAAGTCGATCACGCGTCCGATCTGGGCGTCGGCATGGGACAGGAACCCGGCGAAGCACTCCATGAAGCGCGCCGCGACGCGTTGATCGTCCGCGCCCAGCTCGTCCCACGCCGGCACCCACGACGGGCGGGGTGACAGCTCCGTGCCCGCGGGCAGCAGACCGAGGGACTGCTGGCGCGCGAAGGTTCGCTCGCGCCACGCGTCCCACCCATCGTCGAACTGGCCGCGGTACCGGTCGATCCAGGCTGGGGGCGCCTGATGGGGGGAGTGGCAGGCGCCGGTCGCGACGTACAAGAAGAACGGGCTGTCGGCGTCCGCGCTGCGCAGGTCGCCGAGGTAGCCGATCGCCCGGTCGGCCAGGTCTTCGCTCAGGTGGTAGCCCTGTTCGGGTGGGGCGGGCGGGGCGATCCACTGGTTGTCCTGGAACAGCGTCGGGACGACCTGGTGCGTCTCGCCGCCGTGGAAGCCGTACCACCGTTGGAAGCCGCGGGCGAGGGGCCACGTGCGACGCGACGCCGCCATGTGCGTCTCGTCCTCCGGGGTGAGGTGCCACTTGCCGACGGCGTAGGTGGCGTAGCCCTGCGCGCCGAGGATCTCGGGGAGGAACCCGTGCTGGTCCTCGATCACCCCGCTGTGGCCCGGGAAGCCGATGGCCAGATCCGCGACCCGACCCATGCCGACCGAGTGGTGGTTGCGCCCGGTGAGCAGGCACGCCCGCGTGGGTGAACACAGCGCGGTCGTGTGGAAGTTGGACAGTCGCACGCCGTCGGTCGCGAGGGCGTCGATCACGGGCGTGTCGATGTCCGAGCCGTAGCAGCCGAGCTGGGCGTACCCGACGTCGTCGAGCACGACGAGCAGGATGTTCGGGGCGTTCGCGGGCGCCTCGATCGGCGCCGGCCACCACGGCGTGGACTCGCGCCAGGACTCCCCGATCACGCCCCCGAAGCTCATCGGCGGATCGTACCGTCGCGGCTTCACCGGTGGGCGGGGATCCTGGCGTCGAAGTGGTCCGGTAACGTGCCCGCCGTGGCGGTGCGCACCGGGATCGACGGGGGAACGAGGGGGTGGGCATGACACCGCGTCCGAGTGGCGCCAACGCCGCCCGCCTCGGGCTCACCGTGCTCGGCTGCTCGGGCAGCTACCCGGGGCCGGGCGGCGCGTGCAGCGGTTACCTCGTGCGGGGCGGCGGCGTGACCGTTGCGCTGGACCTCGGGCCCGGCTGCCTCGCGAACCTGCAGGAGCACGTCGCCATCGCGGAGCTCGACGCGGTCGTGTTGAGCCACAGCCATCCCGACCACTGGGTCGACCTGACCGGGCTCGAGATCGCGTGGAAGTACGCCCTCGGGCGCGAGGGCTTGCCCGTGTACGGCACCGCGGAGACCCGCGCCAAGGCCACCGGGCTGCTCGACCAGCTCGACCCCACGATCGACTGGCACGATCTGGCGGACGGTGGTCACGTGCGCCTGGGCGGCCTCGCGCTCGACTTCGCGGCCACCGATCACTACGTGTCCACCCTCGCCACGCGCGTCGCGCTCGGAGACGTGGCGCTGGCGTACTCGGCCGACACCGGCCCGTCGTGGTCCTTCGACGCGTTCGGTCGGGACCTCGCGCTCGGGCTGTGCGAGGCGACCAACCTGGTCGACGGCGAGGGCGAAGGCGTCTTGCACCTGAGCGCGCGGCAGGCCGGCGCCATGGCCCGCGCCGCGGGGGTCGAGCGCCTGGTGCTGACCCACTTCTTCCCGGGGATCGACCCGGAGGCGTCGCGCGCCGAGGGCGAGGCCGCGTACGGGCGCCCCGTCGAACTGGCGAGCGTCCACGCGCACTTCGAGATCTGAGCGCGCGCGGCGCGCACTACGGTGGCGCCCGTCCCAACCGACCCGGGCCGCGCCCGGAACCGATCCCGAGGTACTTCCGTGCGCGTCGACGGCCGTGAACCTGATGCTCTTCGTCCGATCACCTTCGAACGTGACTTCACCGAGCAGGCCGACGGGTCGGTGCTCGTGCGCTGCGGGCGCACCGTGGTGCTGTGCACGGCCCATGTGGACGAAGACGTGCCCCGGTGGATGCGCGGCAGCGGCAAGGGCTGGGTGACCGCCGAGTACGGCATGCTGCCCGGCTCGTCCAACGAGCGGATCCGCCGCGAGGCCGCCCAGGGCAAGCAGTCCGGGCGCACCCAGGAGATCCAACGACTGATCGGCCGCTCGCTCCGCGCGGTGTGCGACATGCGCACGCTCGGCGAGCGCCAGGTCGTGGTGGACTGCGATGTGCTGCAGGCCGACGGGGGCACCCGGACCGCGTCGATCACCGGCGGGTACATGGCGTTGCACGATGCGCTCACCCGGGCGCAGCTGGCCGGGCGGATCAAGGAGCACCCGTTGCGTGAAGCGTGCGCCGCGGTGTCGGTCGGCATCGTCGGTGGGGTGGCGCTGCTCGATCTGCCCTACACCGAGGACTCGACCGCCGAGGTCGACATGAACGTGGTCATGACCGAGTCGGGTCGCTTCATCGAGGTCCAGGGCACCGCCGAAGGCGCGGCGTTCAGCCGCAGCGAGCTGGACGAGCTGTTGGTGCTGGGGGAGAAGGGCATCAACGAGCTCGTCGTGCTCCAGCGTCAGCTCCTAGCCGATCCACCGGCCGCGCGGCCCTGATCCGCCGCCGCCGATGTCGACTCCGATCCCGATGAGCGAGTCCCCGGTCCCGATCCACCTCGTCGTGGCGTCCGCGAACCCCGACAAGGTCCGCGAGATCGCGGCGATCCTCGGGTCCGGCTTCGTGCTCGCCCCGCGCCCGGCCGATGTGCCCGAGGTCGTCGAGGACGGTGCCACGCTCGAGGCGAACGCCCGCCTCAAGGCGGTCGCCGTCGCCACGGCCACGGGCGCGGCGGCGGTCGCCGACGACACCGGCTTCGAGATTGACGCCCTCGATGGCGCCCCCGGGATCTACGCCGCGCGGTACGCCGGCGAGGCGGCGACCTACGAGGACAACGTCGCGAAGGTGCTGGCCGAGCTGCATCGGGTCGGCGCCCGCGAGCCCGCGACGCGCCGCGCCCGGTTCCACACGGTCGCGTTGGTGCACTTCCCCGACGGCTCGCAGGTCGTGGCCCACGGCACGGTCGAGGGCACCGTCACCGACGCACCCCGGGGGGAGGGCCGATTCGGGTACGACCCGATCTTCGTCCCCGACGACGGTGACGGCCGCACCTTCGGTGCCATGACGCCCGACGAGAAGCACGCCATCAGCCATCGCGGTCGCGCCTTCCGCGCGCTCGCCGCCCAGCTCACCGCCGACTGACAGCCCTCGTCGAAACGTCCTACCGGTTGCGGGTCGCAGTTGGCGGGGTCGTCGTGGGCGGGCGGGCGGGGTGGGTGGGGTCACCAGTTGCGCAGGTCGATCGGCCACACGTCGATGATGGATGCCGTCGGCGCGTGCGGCGCCGGGGCTGGGGTCTCGCCGCCGGCGGGCCCGCCTCGCGGGACGGGACCGGCCACGACGTGCAGCCGCTCGTGCTGGGCGATGGTGGGATCGATGTGGGCCGGCCACACCGCCACGCGGTCACCGACGCCGACGCCCCAGTCGGCGAATGCGGTGCCCCGGGGCGGGCCGAAGGTCAGGTGCTCGTCGGAGCAGAACCACACGGTGGCCCCGTCGACCGACGGGTTGCCGTGGTCCATGCCGAGCGCCTTGAGGCCCACGTCGGCCACGGCGTACCCGCTCGTGGCGTTGGTGGACACCACGGTGCCGACGACGAAGAGGGCCTGACGGAACGGCAGGTCGAGCTGCGCGTACGCGGTGTCCATCAGCGTGAACGAGCCGGCCTGCAGTTCGCTGACCCACGTGTTGGTGTCCCACGTGCCGGTGCCGCCGCCCGACAGGATCTCGCCGCCGACCTGTTGGTGCGCGGCGACGAGCAGGGCCATCGCGGTCTCGGTGCCCTGCGTGCGCTCGGCCCGATCGGCGACGCCCACGACGTGGCCCTCATATCCCATGACGCCCCGGACCGCGAGTCCGGCGGCGCGAGCGGCGTCGGCGAGGCGGCCCGCGTCGGCCGGGGCGCAGCCGCAGCGGGGGAGTCCCACGTTCACGTCGATGAGCACCTCACCGACGCCGCCGGCGCGAGCCGCGGCGAGGGTCTCGGTCGAGTCGATGGCCACGGTGATGCGGGCGCCGTGCTGGGCGAGGACCCCGAGACGAGTCGTGTCGAGCACCTCGTTGGCGAGCAGCAGATCCGCGCCGAGTCCGGCTGCCGCCATGCCCTCCATCTCGCGGATGGTGGCGCAGCAGAACGTCGGGTGACCCGCCGCGGCGAGACGGGCCGCGAGCGCGGTGGACTTGAACGCCTTCACGTGCGGACGCAGCGCCACGCCCGGCCAGCGTGCCCCCATCGTGGCGACGTTGTGCTCGAAGCCCGCCAGGTCGACGGCGAGCGCCGGCGTGGGCACCTCGTGGAGATCCGTGAGATCCATGCGGTCACCGTACCCACCCGACCGCGCCCGGCTACGGTTTCGGGCCGATGGCCGTCCCTGTCCCCTTCGCGCTGGCGCACACGCCGACGCCCCTCGAACCGATGCGCCGCCTCGGGGCGGCGCTGGACTTCGATCGGGACATGCTCTGGGTCAAGCGGGACGACCTGACCGGCCTCGCCGGCGGCGGCAACAAGGCGCGCAAGCTGGAGTACCTCGTCGCCGACGCGCTCGCGCAGGGCTGCGACACGCTGGTGACCGGCGGCGCGGCGCAGAGCAACCACGTGCGCATGACCGCGGCTGCGGCCCGCGTCGCTGGTCTTTCGTGCGTTGCGGTGCTCGGTGGCGATGCCCCCGATCACGACGAGGGCAACCTCGTCCTCGACTCGCTGTTCGGGCTGGAGATCGTGTGGGTCGGTGGGTACGACGCATTTCACCTCGAGCAGGTGCTGGCCGAGACGGCGATGCGCCTGCAGTCCGAGGGCCGGGTCCCGTACGAGGTTCCGCTCGGGGGTGCGTCGCCGATCGGCACGGTGGGCTACGTCGAGGCGGCCGACGAGCTTGCCGGGCACGCACCCGACGGCGCGATCGTCTATGCCGCCACCGGCACGGGGGGCACCCAGGCCGGGCTCGTCGTGGGGTTCGGCCACCACTCGCGGGTGCGGGGTGTCGACGTCGGCGCGATCCCCGATGTGGGCGACCGGATCCTGGCGATCATCCCGGAGGTCGCGTCGCTGACCGGTCGGCCCTGGCCCGACGGTGCTCTGCACCTGGACACCTCCCAGATCGGGCGCGGCTACGGCGCCCACACCGACGCGGCTCGCGAAGCGCTGGCGCTGGCCGCGAACCACGAAGGCCTCGTGCTGGACCCGGTGTACTCGGGCAAGGCGTTGGCGGGGTTGATCGCCGACCGCCGGGCCGGCCGGTTGGCGCCGGACCAGCCGGTCGTGTTCCTGCACACCGGAGGGCTGCCGAGCGTGTTCACCGCGCGGGTGGCGGACTGGTTGCGGGGCTGACGTGGCATCGGCGTACGACGGGGAGATCGCCGAGCTGAAGGCCCAGGTCAAGGTCCTGCGCCAGGAGGCGCAGGCCAGTCGCGCCCGCTTCGACTACGTCACCCATGGCCTGCCGGTGGGCATCCTCGAGATGGACGAGAACGACATGGTCGTGGTGGCCAACGACGTCGTCAAGGACCTCTTCGGGCGGGATCCGGTGGCGGAGGGGATGCGCGCGTACGACCTCATGCACCCCGACGACCTGGCGCATGTGGCGACGATCTTCTTCGCGTCGCTCGAGCCTGACCACCCCCATGACTGGACGATGGAGTTCCGCATCATCCGGCCTGACGGCAGCATCCGCTGGATCCGCTCGATCGGGCGCACCCAGTTCGACGACCGCGGCACGTACCGCGGGGTGCTCGCGACCTGGCTCGACATGACCGACGAGGTCACCGCCAAGAGCTCCATCGAGCGCTTCGTGTCGATGCTCAACGTCATCCAGGACCCGGTGATGATCATCGACGAGAGCAACTCGATCCTCTTCGCCAACCCTGCCGCGTTCGACGCGATGCCGCCCGAGGCCGAGCAGACCAAGAAGTACCGGGCTCCGACCGAGGAGGCGTGGGCGGTCATCGCCGACGTGGCGTTGCCCGCTGCTCGTCGGGACGGGCACTGGACCGGGGAGGTGGAGAGCTACAACCGCCGGGGCCGGCTGGTGCCGTACCTGGTGTCGTTGTCGACCCAGCGGGACCCGCTCACCGGCAAGGAGTACGTCACGACGATCAGCCGTGACATCACCTCGCTCAAAGAGGCTGAAGCGGTGCTGCGCCACGAAGCCCTGCGAGATCCGCTCACCGGCCTGCCCAACCGCCGGGCGCTCTATGGCCACCTGGAGGACGCGTTGGCCCGCGCCGCGCGGGACGAGACCGACGCGGCCGTGTTGTTCATCGACCTCGACGACTTCAAGCCGGTGAACGACCGGTATGGGCACGAGCACGGCGACGCGGTGCTCACGACATTGGCCCACCGCATCAGCGGCGTGGTGCGCGAAGGACAGATGGTGGCGCGCATCGGCGGCGACGAGTTCGTGGTGGTCTGGGAACTGGTCGCCGACCGCGAGCACGTCCTTGGGGTGGCCGACCGCATCATTCAGATCGTGGCCGAGCCGGTGTCGTTGGACGCGGCTGAGGTGCGGGTCGGCGCGAGCATCGGGGTGGCCTTCGCCCACGATGTCGAGATCGAGCTCGCGGGGGCGGCCGGAGTGGGTGGCGCGGGCCGAGCGGGTGGAGCGGGCGGCGCCTCAGTCCCGGGCACCGATGGGGCCACCTCGTCGCCCGCGGCCACCGTCGAGCCGGGCGATCTCGTCGGCCGGGCGGATCAGGCGGTGTATCAGGCGAAGGCGTCGGGGCGGGGCCGCGTCGCGATCTGGGTGCCGCCGGAACCCTCGTAGCCTGCGGCACCATGTACGCCTCGTATTCGGGTCTCAAGCGGCTTCTGGTCGGTCCCCCGTTGCCGAGTCACGCGGAGGGGCATCAACGCCTGACCAAGCGCGTTGCCCTCGCGGTGTTCGCGACCGATGCGATCGCCTCCACGGCCTTCGCCACGCAGGAGATCCTGGCGGTCATCGTGCCCGTGGCGGGCATGACCGCGGCGCTCGAGTACCTCGTGCCGATCTCGCTCGCCGTGATCGCGCTGCTCGTGATCGTCGTCGCCAGCTACTTCCAGACCATCTACGCGTACCCGAGCGGTGGCGGTTCCTACATCGTGAGCCGCGAGAACCTCGGGCGGCTCCCATCGCTGGTGGCTGGCGCATCGCTCCTGGTCGACTACACGCTCACCGTGTCGGTGTCGATCGCGGCGGGCGTCGCCGCCGTCACGTCTGCGGTCGAGCCGTTGCGGGGTCATCAGGTCCCGCTCGGCATCGCCATGATCCTTGTCATCACCCTCGCCAACCTGCGTGGTGCGAAGGAATCGGGTCGCCTGTTCGCCCCGCCCACCTACGCCTACGTCGCGCTCATGGCGCTGCTCATCGTGTGGGGCCTCTACAAGACGATGCAGCCCGATTTTCAGCCGTTGCCCATCGACGAGACCGCGCTCTCGCAGTTCTTCACGAGCGGGACGGGACAAGCGGTCACGCTCTTCTTGTTGATGCGCGCGTTCTCGTCGGGCGCGGTCGCGCTGTCCGGCGTCGAGGCGATCTCGAACGGCATCCAGGCGTTTCGCAAGCCCGAGTCGCGCAACGCCGCGATCACCCTGCTCGTCGCCGCCACGATCCTGGGCGCGTTCTTCTTCGGCATCGCCGTGCTCGCCCACCGGATCCAGCCGACGCTGTCGGCCGACCAGACGATCCTGTCGCAGATGGGCCACTACGTGTTCGGCAACGGGCCGCTGTACATCGCCCTCCAAGCGGCCACCGCGCTGATCCTGATCCTGTCGGCCAACACCGCGTTCGCCGACTTCCCCCGGTTGTCGGGCATCATCGCCGGCGACGGCTACATGCCGCGGCAGCTGAGCCAGCGCGGCGATCGCCTGGTGCTGTCCAACGGCGTGTTGGTGCTGGCGATCGCGGCCGGTGGGCTGTTCGTGATCTTCGCCGGTGATGTCACCGCCCTGATCCCGTTGTTCGCGGTCGGCCTGTTCCTGTCGTTCACGCTGTCGCAGGCGGGCATGGTCGTGCACTGGTGGCGGTTGCGAGGGCGGCAGTGGCGCCTGAAGCTGGCGGTCAACGCGCTCGGCACCGTGACGACCGGGCTCGTGACCCTCATCGTCGTGACGTCGAAGTTCACCGAGGGCGCCTGGATCCCGGCCGTGCTGATCCCGGTGATCGTCATGGTGTTCCTCGGCGTGCGGCGCCACTACGACCGCGTCGGGCGGGCGCTGGCGATCGAGCCGGGAGTGGTCGTCGATCCGATGCGCCAGGCGGTGATCGTGCTGGTCGGCGGCCGGTTCTCCAAGGGCCTGCTGCCGGCTCTGGCGTTCGCCGAGGCGCAGAACGCCTGGTACGTCCGAGCCGTGTACGTGGCGAGCGATCCGCAGGACGCCGACCGGGTGCGCCGACGGTGGCAGGAGTTCCACTTCCAGATCGATCTCGACGTGATCGATTCGCCCTACCGCGAGCTGGGCTCGCCGGTGCTCGACTACATCGAGCAGATCGACGAGCTCGACCCCGATGATGTGATCACGGTGGTCATCCCGGAGTTCGTGGTGCACAAGTGGTGGGAGCAGATCCTGCACAACCAGAGCGCCCTCTGGCTCAAAGCGCGGCTGCACTTCCGGCCCAACACGATCGTCGTATCGATCCCGATCCAGATCGATTGAACGAGAATGGCTGCATGAACGTCGCCGGCCTGGTCTTCTACTCCGTCTTCCTGCTGCTCACGCTGGTGTGGGTCATCGCCCTCGTTCAGGCCGGGAGGACGACGCACGCGGCCTACAGGAAGGCGAACTCCAACAAGGGCATGATCATGGTGATGCTCGTGCTGACGGGTTGGTTCGGATCGCTGTACTGGTTCGGCGTCATGCGTCGCCGCCTGAAGGCCTGACGTCGTCCTGATCGCTCGCAAGGTCGGCGTCGTAGCCGAGCGCGGTGACCAGGTCCTCGAGGTCCTGGTGGTGCGAAGGAATCGGGCCGCCTGTTCGCCCCGCCCACCTACGCCTACGTCGCGCTCATGGCGCTGCTCATCGGCTCAAAGCGCGGCTGCACTTCCGCCCCAACACGATCGTCGTCTCGATCCCGATCCAGATCGACTGAGCCGCACAGCGTCGGGGTCGAGCGGCCCCGACGCGCTCCGTCGGCCGGCGGGCCTGAGTGCTACCGTCGTCGGGTTGTCAGATCGTCGTCGCCGGCTGGACCGGGGCGCGGGTGGCCTGCGCCGCTACCTCCAGATGAGCCACGTGGAGGCAAGACATGGCACGTTCGCCGAGGTACCCGATCCGGGGGGCTGTCCGTCAGGTGCTCGAACCCGAACCCCAGGCCCAACGCCGCGCCCCCACGGCCGCAGTCGCCGTCCTGGTGGCGCTCGTCGCCGGGGTCATCTCGGTCATGGCGCCGATGCCCCCGGCCTGGGCGTCAGGGTCGGCCGGGACTGCCACGTTGTACCCGTACAAC
>JBBQHT010000067.1:0-19654 GCA_038324235.1 Acidimicrobiales bacterium | reverse complement strand
AGCAGGTAGAACGGCCCCATCGGGAACAGGTACCCGATGTTCTGGTGGGTGACCGTGCCGAGGCCGATCTGTTGGTCCCAGACGTAGGGCGCGCTCGAGAGCAGCTTGCCCGGATCGAGGTAGAGGTAGGTCTTCGTGTCGGCGCCCACCACTCCCGGCTTGGTCAAAAGCAGCGGGACGTACACGACCAGCGCAGGGATCACGATGGTGAGTGCGTCGGCCCATGACGGCAGGCGGCGGGAACTGCGGTGGCGACCAGCAGTGCCGGTCGGGGTGGTCACAGGGGTCGGGCCCCTCCCCGGCGGTGCCGCTGCCGGATCGCCTCGTGCGCGAGGGGCGCGAACGTGTTGCGCGCCGTCGCGTCCCAGGTGTACTCCGCGGCGTTCTTCCGGGCGCCTTCGGAGAGCCGCGCCCGCAACTCGTCGTCTTCGATCACCGCGTTGATCTTCTCGACCATCTCGCGTGAGGAGTTGGCGAGCAGCCCGCTCTTGTGCTCGACGACCGAGTCGCTGTGCCCGGCGATGCGCGTGGCCACCGCGGGTGTGCCGCAGGCGGCGGCCTCGGTGATGGTCATGCCCCAGCCCTCGGCCGACGAGGCGCTCGTCAGGATCCACGCCCGCTGGTAGAGCCAGAGCAGCTCGTCGGCCGAGACCCGCCCGGCGATCCGCACCCAATCGTGGGCATCGAGGTCGCTGACGATCTGTTGCAGGTTCGGCCGCTCGTAGCCGTCGCCGACGACCACCAGTTCGAGGTCCTTGTGCGTCTGGCGCACCTGTTGCGCGATGCGGATCATCTCGTCGAAGCGCTTGGGGGGCATCAACCGGCCGACGCTGACGATCAGCGGGTGGTCGGCCTTGGGACCGAGCGGGACGAACGTGTCGTCGATGCCCGGCGAGGCGACCGTGATGTTCTTCGCCGGCAGCCCGAGGATGTCGATGATCTCGCGACGCGACGAGTTGGAGACGGTCACGATGGGCGTCCGGCGGTAGAAGGGCGGCGCGACCGTGCCTTCCAGGAGCTTGCCGAACTTGGCCATCCGCTCTTCGAGGACCAGGTGCCACATCTTGTGGTGCACGTGGTGGATCACGACCACCTTCGGGCCGCGGAACCAGATCGGGCTCAGGAACGGCACACCGTTCCACACCTCGAGGATGCCGTCCCGGGGACCCATCGTCTCGCGGATCTCGCTGAGGATCGATCCGGGGAAGACCCCGTACCGGCCGCCCTTGCGGATCACGCGGTACCCGTCCCGCGTCCCGGAGGGGGTCTGGCCCTGGGCGTAGGAGGTCCGCATGGTGATGTCGAGTCCCGCGGCCGCCCACCGTTCCGCGACCTTGCCGGCGTGGATCTCGGAACCACCGGCTTCGACATCGTCGAGGTCGCGCCACGCCAGGATGTGCACCCGTCGCAGCCCCGCCTCGGCGGCAAGGGCGGCGATGTCGTTCGGGTCGGAGAGGATCACTGGGCTGGAAATGGTCGGTCCCCCGTTCGATCGGTCCAGAGCGGACAGCCGGCTCCCGAACCATCGAGACCGGGCGACTTCAGCGCCCGACGATCGTAGTGGACGATCCGCGCGCGCCGGGGCCGGCACCGCGGGCGGGGCGCCCGACGCCGCTCAACACGTCGGTTTGGCCGGCTCGCCCGCCAGCCGCGCCTCGATCCAGCCGACGAACGGCTGGTCGCTCATCACGCCGTGCTTGGCCTCCGGCTTGATCTGGAGCTCGACCGCGGTGCCGAGCGCGCAGTAGCGCTGCACCATGGCCTGGGTGTCCGCGGGGTCGACGATGTCATCGAGCGCGCCCTGCACGACGAGGACCGGCACGGCGATCCGGCTGTTTCCGGCCTGGTTCTCCGCGAAGCGGCGGGCGAAGTCCGCCCGTTGGGTCGGTGGCTCCCGCAGCATCGTGGCCACGGGCCGGTCGAAGAAGATGTTGATGTCGCCGATGCAACGGGTCTCGAGCTGGTCGATCTCGGCGACCGTGCCGGGTTCGAACACGGAGGCGGGGTCGAGCTCGGCGTAGGTGGTCACGAACCCGCCGACGATCGTCACCAGCACCCCGAACTGGTCGTCGCGCCCCTCGGCGCGGTGCGCGAAGTGCGCCACATCGCTCACCGGCGCGGCGATGAAGACGCCTCGCAGATCGAGGTCCGGGGCGTAGGTCGGTGCGAGTTCCCCCGCGAACGCGGCCGCGTGCCCGCCCTGGGAGAAGCCGGCGACGACCACGGGCGATGCCGCCGTGACGCCCGTCTCGGGGATCTGCTGCAGGGCCCGGGCCGCATCGAGGACCGAGTGACCTTCGCTGGCGCCGACGAGGTACGGATGGGCGTCGGACGTGCCCAGGCCGGGGTAGTCGGTCGCGACCAGCGCGATGCCCCTGGCCGTCAGGAGCTCGGGGAAGGGGAGCGAGGTCGTGCCCTGGAGCGAGGGCGCGCACGGGTCGGCGCTCCCGGTCGTGGGATGGCCCCAGGTGACGACGGGAGTTGGTGTCGTGGTGGGCGTCTCGGGCGCGACGGCGAGTCCGGTGACGGCGATGTCGTGATCGTCGAGTGAACGCGAGTGGTAGGCGATCCGCCAGGCGTGCATGTGCGCCGGCGCCTGGATGGACTGCGCGCTGATGAGGGTGCCGGGCGGGGCCGGTGTGGCCGGCGGGCCGATCGTGGTGACTGTCGCCGGTGCGGCGCCCAGCGCTGACGGGGGCGCCCCTGGGGCGGTGTCGGCGGTCGCCCCCGGCGCCGTGGAGGCGCCCGGATCCGGGGCCACCGAGCTGGAACACGCGGCGAGCAGGAGGGTGACCGCGATCGTGAGGGTGAGCTTCAGGGCCGGCCGGGCTCGCACCACCTTTGTCTATCGGACCTGTGGGAGGTCGAGCGGTCACCGGCGTCCCGTGAGGCTCTTGGAGAGGGACCGACGGGGTGGGGTACTTGTCTGGCCTGCGGCGGTGGGGCAGTGTGCTGGCGATGGCCGGGGCGAGCGCACCCAAACTGGTGGTGGCGTTCGCCGTGTTGTTCACCCTTTCCGTGGGCGCGGGGTACGGCGTCGGGGCGCAGGTGCGCACCGACGACTCGACGAGCGCCGCGCCCGGCGCGAGCCCGGCGACCGAGGCGGCCACCACGACCGCACCCCTCACCGTCGTGCCCGACCCGCCCGCCTCGCCCGAGGAACCGCCCACCGAGGCGCCCACGACCCTGGCGCCGACGACTCTGGCCCCCACGACCGTGGCGCCGACGACCGTGGCGCCTACGACCTCGACGCGGCCCGGCCCTCGCGTGCCCGACCGCGAGCACCCGCTGCGGATCGCGCTCGCCGGCGACTCGGTGATGGCGGGCTTGGCGCCACCGGTGAAGGCGGCCCTCGAGGCTGACGGCACCGCCCAGGTCCGCTTCGTGCTCACGCCCAGCATCTTGCGCGACCCCGCGGTGCGCTACACCTGGAACACCCAGCTCGCCGAGTTCGACCCCGAGATCGTCATCATGTTCGTGGGCACGTGGGAGTCGGGGGTGATCGCCAAGGGCTCGGGACCCGACGCCACGAGCGATCCCAACTGGCGGACGGGCTACGAGCGGGACATCCTCGACCCGTGGGTGCAGCTCATCACGAGCCGCGGCGCCAGCGTGGTCTGGATCGCCAACCCCACCGTGAAGAGCGACGAGGCCAACGCGATGTTCGGTGCGCTCAACGCCGCGTTCCGCGATCTGCCCGGGCGCTGGCCGCAGGTGTCGATCGTCGAGGCGAACCCGGCGCTGAACGGGGCGCTGGCCGGCTACCACGACGTCGTGGCGCTGGCCGACGGCACCCGGATCCGCACGCGCCAGATCGACGGGTTGCACCTGTGCGCCGGTGGGGCGGCGCTGCTCGGGCGGGTCCTGGTGGTGCACCTCGCGGACGCCTTCGCCGCCCCGGTGCACGACGGGTGGGAAACCGGATCGTGGCGGACCGAGTCGGTCTACCCGCCCCAGAGCTGCCCCGCTCCCTGAGTAGTCCGACCCTGCGCCGGACGGCCCTCGGCGCGGCGAGGCCCCCGAGCGGCCTCACGCCCGGCCGGTCGGCTGGTCGGCTGGTCGGCCTCAGGGCGTGGTGGTCGACGGTGCCGAGGTGGTCGAGGCGCCTGCCGCGTTCGCGCCAGGTGCGGTGGCCCCCATCGTCTCGGCGATCCGGGAGGCGGTGGCCGGCGTCTGGAAGGAGATCATCCAGTTGCCTCCGACCGCCACCAGACCTGTCTGGCCGTCGGGTGACGCCAGGAACTTCGTGACCTCGGTGGGGTCCTGCCAGACCCGCAACGTGGCCTGCTCGTCGTCGATCGTGCAGATGCTCAGCTCGGACTTCGTGGCGTCGTCCTTCAGGCCGGCGTAGGACAGCTTGCAGGCGATGCCCTTGTCGTTGAGGGCCTTCGCGAGCTCGGCGACCGTCGGGTACGACGACACGGTGGCCGGCGTGCCGACCGCGGACGAGCTGTTCGCGGGCGGCGGGGTCGAGGACGAGGCACACCCCACCACGCTGGCGGCGGCCGCGGCGGCGGCGAGGGCGGTAGCGGCCACCCAGATCGCGCCTCGGTGTCGCGCGGGGCGAAGGGGTGCGGGCAGGGGCACGGGGACAGGGCTCACCGGGGCATTGTGTCCGCCCCGGCGACCTCGCGCCTGGATGCCCGAACGCGGGCACGTCTCTGACTCGGTCGCCCGGCGGTCGGTCGCCCGGCGCTCAGTCGCCGTTGGCCGGTGCGTTCGTCAGGATGGCCTTGGCGCTCACCGTGGTCTGGCCCTGGTCGTCGACCGCGGTGAGCACGACGGTGGTGACGCTGCCATCGCAGTGCAGCGGGATGGCGAACGTGCCGCTCGGCGGCGGGGTGGCGCGGGTGGGGGTGCCGTTGACCAGGAAGACGACGTGGTCCGCGTTGGTCGTGCGGTACTCGGCGTCGACGGTGAGATCGGCGCCGGGGTCGCACCCGACCTTGGTGGGTATGTCGAACGCATCGATCGTGGCCCGGCTCGCGGGCGGCACCGTGGCCCGGGGACCGGCGGCGCTGTCGGGGGGCAGGGTCCGGGTGGGCTGCGCCCCCGGTTCGTTCGTGGTCGGGGGGATCGTGCGGTCCGAGACGTTGGTCGGCGACGTCGAGCCGGTGCAACCAGCCAGCGCGAGGCCGGCCAGGAAGAGCACCCCTGCGATCACGGCCCCGGCGGGACGGAGGCGGATGGGCCAGACCGGGTGGTGCTGGGGGACGGGGTGGGGGAGCACGGCCGGATCGTATCGGCGCGCGGTCCCTCGTCGGCATCGAGGCTCCCGCTGGCGGAATCTGACGGGTCGTCATGTATATTCCGCGTACCGGCCGGTCGCAGCTCGCGGCCGGCGCTTCGGGGGAGGCACCAGACCCATGCACGACTTGGTCATCACGGGCGGCACCGTCGTCGACGGGACAGGGGCACCGGCTCGAACCGCGGATGTCGCCATCACCGATGGGATCATCACCGAGGTCGGCCGCGTCGAGGGCTCCGCGGCGCGCACGATCGAGGCCGATGGTGCCCTCGTGACGCCGGGCTTCGTCGACATCCACACGCACTACGACGGGCAGGTCACCTGGGACCCGCTGCTCACGCCGTCGTGCTGGCACGGCGTGACCACCATCGTCATGGGCAACTGCGGCGTGGGCTTCGCACCAGCGGCGCCGGATCGCCACGAGTGGCTGATCGGTCTGATGGAGGGCGTCGAGGACATCCCCGGCGCCGCGTTGAGCGAGGGCATCGCATGGAACTGGGAGACCTTCCCGCAGTTCCTCGACTTCCTCGACACCCTGCCCCTCGGCATCGACATCGGTACCCAGGTGCCCCACGGCGCGGTGCGGGCCTACGTGATGGGCGACCGCGGCGCCCACAACGAGCCTGCCACCCCGCAGGACATCGAGGCGATGGCGCGCATCGTCGAGGAGGGCATCCGCGCCGGCGCGTTGGGCTTCTCGACCTCCCGCACGCTGGCGCACCGGGCGATCGACGGGGAGCCCGTGCCCGGCACGTTCGCGGCCGAAGACGAGCTGTTCGGCATCGGCGCCAGCCTCGGCCGGGTCGGTCGCGGGGTGTTCGAGCTGGCGCCCGCGGGAGCGCTCGGGGAGGACCTCGTCGGGGAGTACAAGGAGGTCGAGTGGATCACGCGGTTGGCCCAGGCCATCGGTCGCCCCGTCTCGTTCATCCTCAACCAGAACAACAACGCCCCGACGGCGTGGCGCGACCACCTCGAGGCCGCCGAGGCGGCGGCGCGAGCCGGCGTGCCCATCCGTCCCCAGGTGCATGCTCGCACGACGTCGCTGCTGCTCGGTCTGCCCACGTTCCACCCCTTCAACTGGATCGATGCGTGGAGCGAGATCGGCCTGCTGCCTGTCGCCGACCAGGCGGTGCGCATGCGGGACGACCCGGAGCTGCGCGCGCGGTTCATCGAGCAGATCGCCTACGCCGCGGCGCACGACGAGACCGGGATCCTCACGGGCTTCATGGATCCGTCGCGGATGTACCAGCTCGGCGACCCGCCCAACTACGAGCCGCCGGCCGAGGCCAGTCTCGCCAACCGCGCGGCAGCCATGGGCGTCTCGGCGTGGGAGCTCGTCTATGACCTCATGCTCGCCAACGACGGTCAGGAGCTGTTGAACTCGCCGATCCTGAACTACTCCGATGGCAACCTCGACGCGGCGTACGAGATGCTCGCCAGCCCCATCACCGCCTTCGGACTCGGCGACGGCGGTGCGCACGCGGGCCAGACCTGCGATGCGTCGAGCACGACGTTCCTGCTCACGCACTGGGCTCGCGATCGGCAGGGGGCCCAGCTCGGCGTCGAGGCCGCGGTGCACAAGATGACGGGCGCCACCGCCGACCTGTACGACCTCGCCGATCGTGGGCGCCTGCGGCCGGGCCTGAAGGGCGATGTGAACATCATCGACTTCGAGCACCTGCAGCTGCGGCGGCCCGAGCTCGTCTTCGATCTGCCCGCCAACGGCCGCCGTCTGATCCAGAAGTCCGACGGGTACCTGGCCACGATCAACGCCGGCCAGATCACGATGGATCGGGGCGAGGCCACCGGGGCTCGTCCGGGCCGGCTCGTGCGTGGGGGTCGGTAGCGCTCATGGGCTCCCGAACGGTGACGCGGCCGTCTGGCCGCCCATGACCCTGCTCGACCTCGCGACCGAACGGGCCGACGAGATCGCCCTCGACGACCTGACCCGCACGAGGACCTGGGGCCAGCTCGTCGACCGCGCCCACCAGATCGGACGGATCCTGCGGGAGGACTTCGGCCTCGCCATCGGCGAGCACGCCGCGATGCTGATGGGCAACCGCGTCGAGTTCGTCGAGCTCACGACCGCGGCGCTCCTCACCGGGATCTGGATCACGCCGATCAACTGGCACCTCACCGCCGAGGAGGTGGCGTTCATCCTCGAGGACAGTGCCGCGCGCGTGTTCTTCGTCGATCCGCACCACGAGGTGGTCGCCCGTGACGCGGTCGCGAGGACCGGGGCCGACACCCCGATCCTCGTGGTCGGCGAGCGGTTCGACGCGCTGGTCGACTCGGCTCCCGCCGACCCGTTCGACCTCGAGCAGGCCTCGGGCGGCACGATGTTCTACACGTCGGGCACGACGGGTCGGCCCAAGGGGGTGAAGCGGGCCGCGGCGTCGACGGTGGGTGCGCAGCTGCATGCGCTGCCGGCCTCGGGGCGGTTCCTCGGGCTCGACGGCGGCGGCCCGCACCTGGTCACCGGTCCGCTCTACCACGCCGCACCGGTCGGGTTCGCGACGATGGACCTGCACGGCGGTGCCCCGATGGTGATCATGCCGTCGTGGGACGCCACCCGGACCCTGGAGCTGATCTCGAGCCGGGCCATCCACAACACGCACCTCGTCCCCACGATGTTCGTCCGCCTGCTCCGCCTGCCCGACGAGGTGCGCGCAGTGGCGGACGTCTCGTCGTTGCACACCGTCCTGCATGGCGCCGCCCCGATCGCCCGCTCGGTCAAGGCGGAGATGATCGAGTGGTGGGGCGACTCGATGGTGGAGTACTGGGGCGCGAGCGAGGGCGGCGTGGTCACCCTGGTCGGCGCGCAGGACTGGTTGGCGCACCCCGGCACGGTCGGGCGCGCCATCCCGAGCCACGAGGTCTTCGCCGCCGACCCCGACGGCCGCGCGTTGCCCGCAGGGGAGACCGGGGCGTTGTACTGCCGCAACACGGTCTCGCCCCGGGTGTTCGAGTACCACAACGACCCCGGCAAGACCGCGTCGGCGTTCCTCGAACCGGGCGTCTACACCATCGGCGACATCGGGCGGGTGGACGAGGACGGGTACGTGTTCCTGTCCGATCGGGCGTCGCACATGATCATCAGCGGCGGCGTCAACATCTATCCCGCCGAGATCGAGCAAGTGCTGATCGCGCACCCGGCGGTACACGACGTCGGCGTCTTCGGGATCCCCGACGAGGAGTGGGGCGAGCAGGTGAAGGCGGCCATCGAGTTGGCCCCGGGATACGAGCCGTCGGCGGCGCTCGCGTCGGAGATCTTGACCTACGCCCGGGCGCACCTCGCGGGCTACAAGGTGCCGCGATCGATCGACTTCGAGGCGCATCTCCCGCGGTACCCGACCGGCAAGCTCTACACCCGGGTGCTCAAGGAGCGCTACTGGCCCGCCCGCTGAGCACTCCGCCGGTGGAGCACGAGCACTGGGTGGGTGGGCTCGGGCTCGGGTGCGGGGGCGGCGGTGGTCGGGGCGGTGCGGCGCGCTCGGTACAGTCCTGCGCCGTGGAGACCGCCGCGTTCGACTACGACCTGCCGCCGGCGCGCATCGCCCAGCGGCCGATCGAGCCGCGGGATGCGGCCCGGCTCCTGGTCGATCGGGGCGCGGGGCGGGCCCCCGATCATCGCCACGTCCGCGACCTGCCGGCGCTGGTCGAACCGGGCGACCTCGTCGTGGTCAACGACACCCGCGTGCTTCCGGCGCGGCTCCACCTACGCAAGGCGACGGGGGGCGCGGTGGAGGTCCTGCTCCTCGAGCGGGTGAGCGACGATCCGGCCGCCGGCTGGGAGGCGCTGGTGCGTCCGAGCCGCAAGGTGGCCCCCGGCACGATGCTGACGTCGGACCGACCAGCCGTTCCCGCCGGCGTCGGCGTCGAGGTCCTCGACGACCGCGGCGAGGGTCGGCGTCGGGTCCGCGTCCTCGACCCGGCGGGAGGCCCGGCGTCGGACGACGCGATCGAGTTGGGCCTCATCGACGCGATGGGCGAGATGCCGTTGCCGCCGTACATCACCGAGACGCTCGAGGACGCGGACCGCTACCAGACCGTCTACGCCGAGCGCCCGGCGTCAGCCGCCGCGCCGACCGCGGGTCTGCACTTCACCCCTGCGCTGCTCGACGCGCTGCGCAGCCGGGGGGTCGAGGTGGCGTCTGTCGAGCTCATCGTGGGCTTGGACACGTTCCGACCGATCGCGGTCGACCAGATCGAGGACCACGAGATGCACACCGAGGCCTACCGCGTGCCGGCCTCGACCTGGGCGGCGGTCGCCGAGACTCAGCGCCGCGGTGGTCGCGTCGTGGCCGTGGGCACGACCGCGGTCCGGGCGCTCGAGAGCGCGGCGGGGCGCGGGCAGCTCGCGGGGCGGACCGACCTGTTCATCCACGGCGACCATCCGTTCGCGGTGGTCGATGTGCTCCTCACGAACTTCCACCTGCCCCGCTCGTCGCTGCTCGTCCTCATCGATGCCTTCGCCGGGCCGCACTGGCGCGCCCTCTACGCCGAGGCGATCGAGCGTGAGTACCGCTTCTTGTCCTTCGGGGATGCGATGCTGCTCACGCGCCGACCATGCCCCGCCGTCCCCATGCCCGCCCTCCCGCTGCCCGCCGATCCCGTGTCCGCCGAGCCCGTGCCCGTCGAGCCCGTGCCCGTCGATCTCGCGCCGCCCGATCCCGTGACTGAGGATCCTGCCGGCCCCCGTGTTCCACCTGGCGCGCGGCCGTGACCGCCGACCAGCGAGCAGTGCGGATCGACATCGCAGCCACCGACGGGCGGGCCCGCACCGGCACGATCACGACGGCCCGGGGCACCATCCGCACGCCGGTGTTCATGCCGGTCGGCACCCGGGGCACGGTGCGCACGCTGTCATCCGCGGATCTCGAGGACCTGGGCGCGGAGATCATCCTCGGCAACACCTACCACCTCATGTTGCGCCCGGGTGCGGAGCTGGTTGCCGAGATGGGCGATCTCCACGGCTTCTCGTCCTGGCCCCGGCACCTGCTCACCGACTCGGGCGGCTACCAGGTCTTCTCGCTCGGGCCGAAGGTCACTGACGACGGCGCGACGTTCCAGTCGACCTACGACGGGAGCTACCACACGCTCACGCCGGAGTCGGCCGTCGCCGTCCAGCAGTTGCTGGGCGCCGACATCCAGATGGTGCTCGACGTGTGCCCCGCACTCCCGTCCACGCCGCCGATCGTGCGGGCGGCGGTCGAGCGCACCGCGTTGTGGGCGGCCCGGGCGCGCGCCGCCCAGCAACCGGCACGCGACGCGGGGAGTACACAGGCGCTGTTCGGCATCGTGCAAGGAGGCGTGGATCCGGAGCTGCGAGCCGAGAGCGCGGCGCGCACGGTCGAGATCGGCTTCGACGGCTTCGGGATCGGCGGGCTGTCGGTGGGCGAGCCCCGGCACGAGATGCTCCCCGCCCTCGACGCGACGACGGCCGTGCTCCCCGCCGACCAGCCGCGCTACCTCATGGGGGTGGGCGATCCGATCGGCATCGTGGAGGGCATCGCGTTGGGCGTCGACATGTTCGACTGCGTGCTGCCCACCCGGCTCGCCCGCCACGGGACGATCCTCACCGACGCCGGGCGGATGAACCTGAAGAACGCGAAGCACGCCCGGGACCCCGGTCCGCTCGACGAACGGTGCTCCTGCCCGGTGTGCGCCCGCTGGTCGCGGTCGTACCTGCGGCACCTCCTCCAGGTGCAGGAGCCGACCGCGGGGCGCCTGTTGACGATCCACAACGTGCACTGGACCCTGCGTCTGGTCGAACGGGCACGTGATGCCATCGAGACCGGGACGCTGGCGGCGCTGCGGGCCGAGGTCGCCGCCGCCTGGGACTGACTGGCGGTCGCTACTTCTCGCGCACGCAGAGCACGCCGCTGCGGCCGTAGGTGTCCGACTGCGTGGTGAGGATCGCGCCCGTGTCGGGTGGGCACGTCGTCTGATCGGGTGCGAAGGCCAGCACCGTGCCGTCGTGGGGTTCCTCGCACGGCACCGAGGTCGCGAGCTGGGTCCGGTCGACGTTGTACGTGAAGCAGGTCCCGGCGATGTCGCCGGCCACGGTGGTCGACGGCTTGGCGGTCGGGCGAAGCACGAGGAACCCGAGCAGGAGCACGACGACCACGGCGCCGACCCCGAGCGCGATGGTGGCCGGGGTCAGGGTCAGACCCCGCGCCGGCGCACCGACCGGCGGCAGCCCGGCCGGGTCGGCGGGACCGCCCGGACTGCCGGGATGGCCCGGTCCGCCCGGTCCGCCCGGTCCGCTGGTGCGGAACAGCGCGTCGTGGTCGAAGCCGCCCGCACGGGGCCGGGTCTCGGTCCGTTCCGGAGCTGGCGGCGCGGCCCAACTGGGCGGGGGATCGGGCTCGGCCAACACCCCGGTGGACGGGCTCGGCCGAAGGCGCGGGTCGTCGTCTTCGTCGTCGTCGGCGGACTGGCGGGCCCAGGTCGGGTACGCCACCGGCAACCGGTTCGAACGCGTCGATTCGGCCTCCCGGCGGGCGAGCTCACCAGCTTGCGCGTCGTCGCCGGTGTCCGGGTCCGCCACGGCCTCGTCGGGGCGCGGGGACGACGTGGCCGGGGCGGATACGGCCCACGACGGACCCGCGGTGGGCTCGACGGGTGCGACGGCCCACGACGGGCCGGCGCCGTGGTCGGGCTCAACCGGTGATCGCGCCCACGAGGGCCCTTCGCCCGCGGCGTCCACCGCCGCGCCCTCATCGGCGTCGGTGTCGTCGTCGATGAACGGGTCGGGCACGAACGCGCGACACGCCGGACAGGTCAGCCCGTCGGGAAACGTCTCGTGGCACTGGTGACAGGTCTTCACGGTGAGGAGGGCTCGGCCCGACGTCGGATCGTCCGGCGAACCCGGGAGATGGTAGTGCGGCGGGTCACTGGTTCTCGTCCACGCACAGCACGCCGTTGCCGGCGGGGTCCTGCAGCGTCGACTCGGTCGAGCTCGGGCAGTCGAGGTCGTTCGAGACGGCGGCGGTGACGCGTCCGGCGTGCGGACCCGTGCACGACACGAAGGAGCTGGTCGACCCGGCGTAGGCGACGCACTGCCCGACCTTGGCCTTCATGGCCGAGGACGGCGGGTGGGTCGAGACGGAGGAGCGCACCATCAACGCCGACACGCCCACGACGATGGCGAGCACGACGTAGATCCCGGCCCGTTGGTAGATGGGCCGGCCGGGGGACAGCCGTTGGGCCGGGTTCCCGCCGCTGGGCTCGGGCAGCGAGCGCAGCTTCTCCAGGGCCCCCGCGTCGGTGAAGATGTGCGCGAAGTTGAAGAAGAACGACAGCACGCCCCACCAACCGAGGATCAGCGTCTTGTCCAGGTAGGACCGGCCGACGTTGCGCCCGCAGTCCCGACAGAACGGGCCGCGAGCGGTGAGGGTCCGGCGGGCGAGCACCATGCCGATGCCCTGGGTGAACAGCAGCGGTAGGGCGGGCGTGGCGCCACAGACCCGGCAGCCGGCCGACGCGGGTGCGCCTTCGGGGCCCGGCGGCGCGAAAGGGCCAGGCGCGTACCCCGGTGCGCCCTGTCCGGGCGGAGGTGCCCAGGGCGGACCGGGTGCTCCGGGTGTCGCGGTCATGCCCGGGCCGGATGGAGGGGCCCAGGGCTGACCGGGTGCTCCGGGTGCCGCGGTTGCGTCCCCCGCGCCCCTGAGGACGCCGGAGCGGCCCGTCGCGTGGGGCGCGGCCGGAGCCGGGCGGGGCGCGAACGGCAACGGCGCCCGCTCGGTGGCTCCGGGGTCCGACCCGTCAGCCACGACCGCGTGGCACGCCGGGCACTGCCGCCCGGCGTCGAAGCTCGTCCTGCACCTCGGGCACACCACCACGTCGCCACTCCTGCGTCCAGGCACCACCACCTGGCGCCACGAGCGGCTGACGATAGTGCGCGACCCGATCCAGGTGAGCCGAGATGATCTGACGTCCATGTTTCGGCAACGACCGGCGCTGGACTAGCGTGGGCGCTCGCCTTGTCCGCCCCTTCTTGGACCTTCACCGTGCCCGGTCTCCTGCTGATCTTCGTCACCTTCGGCCTGATGTGGCTGCTGCTCATCCGTCCGCAACAACGTCGCGTGCGCGAGCACGAGGCGCTGGTCGTCGCGCTTCGGGTCGGCGACGAGGTCGTGACCCAGGGGGGCATCTACGGCACGATCGAGGACATCGACGGCGACTGCGCACAGCTGCGAATCGCGCCCGAGGTCCAGATCCGCATCGCCACGGGATCCGTGGCGGCACTGGTCGACCCCCCGCGCGCGGACATCGCCGCACGCGCCGACCACACTGACGGCGCGCACGACACGGATCTCACCGAAGCCGGCCGCGACGACGTCGCGGCGGTTCCGCGGGACGGGCAGGGGCCCGACCCGCAACCCGACGCCCACGAACACGCGGAGAACTGACACATCCCATGAGGCGCAAGAAAGCAATCACCTCGCTGGTCGGCATCGTGCTGGTCGCCGTCGTCGCCCTGGGGCTGACGTTCTGGAAGGGCAACGAACCGCTGCTCGGTCTCGACCTGCGGGGCGGCATCTCCGTGGTGCTCAAACCCGAGGGTGCGATCGACGACGATCGGATGGCCGCCGCCATCGCCATCATGAACCAGCGCGTGAACTCGATCGGCGTCGCCGAGCCCGACATCCACCGCGAGGGCGACACGATCGTGGTGCAGCTCGCCGGTGTGAAGGACCCCGACAAAGCGATCGAGCTCGTCGGCCAGACCGCCGAGCTGCGGTTCCGACCGGTGCTCTCGGTCCTGGGTCCGGACACCACCACCGAGACCCAGGGCACCACGCCCGGGTCGACCCCCGGCACCACGCCCGACACGGCGCCCGCGGGCGCCACGCCGGCACCGGCGGCCGCCACGGATTCCACCGTCGCCCCCGCGGCCGTGACGCCGGCGGCGCCGACCACGACCGCCGCGCCGAGCAGCACGCAGCAGCAGGGCGCCGGCCTGCCCGAGGGCGAGAGCGCGGCCGGTGCGGTGGCGGCGCAGACCCCGACGACGGTGTCCGACCGGCCGCCGCCCACGGTCGCCCCGGCCGCGGGAGCGTCGCCCACCACCTCACAGCAGCTCAGCCAGGAGCAGATCCAGCAGCTCCTCGCCCAGCAGCAGGCCCAGGGTGGCGCCACGGCCGGCACCACGGCCAACAAGCCGACGACACCGGCGGATCAGGACGACGCCTTGAAGACCGTCGTGCTGCCCGGCGATCCCCGGACGGGCTCGGGTGGCCAGCGCTACGAGCTCGGCCCGGCCCAGCTCACGGGCGCGGCGCTCGATGGCGCCTCGGCGGGCCTCAACTCCCAGACCGGCCAGTGGGAGGTCCGGCCCCGCTTCAAGCCCGGCGCCGATGGCATCGACAAGTTCAACGCGATGGCGGCGACCTGCAAGCCGGTGAGCGCGGCGTGCCCGACCGGGCAGATCGCGATCACCCTCGACGGCAAGGTCATCTCGGCCCCCCAGATCGAACCCACCGAGTCGGCGTTCAAGCCGTTCTCCGCCGATTCGATCACCATCAGCGGCTCGTTCGGTGAGGACGATGCCAATCGGGTCGCCACGGCCCTCAAGTACGGCGCCCTGCCCGTCAAGCTCACGCCGCAGTCGACCGAGATCGTGTCGGCCACCCTCGGCGGCGACGCGCTGCGAGCGGGCCTGCTCGCCGGGCTCGTCGGCCTCATCCTGGTGGCGATCTACATGATCGCCTTTTACCGGATCCTCGGCCTGCTGGCGATCCTCAAGCTCGGGATCGAGGGGGCGCTCATCTGGGCGATCATCAGCTTCCTCGGATCCACGGTCGGTCTCGCCCTCACCCTCGCGGGCGTGACGGGCATCATCGTCTCGATCGGCGTGTCGCTCGACTCCAACGTCGTCTACTACGAGCACCTCCGAGAAGACATCCGCAACGGGCGCACGGTGCGCTCGGCCGTGGACAAGTCCTTCGCCAGCGCGTTCAGCACGATCCTGAAGGCCGACGGCGCCTCGTTGCTCGGCGCGACGCTGCTGTACTGGCTGGCCGTCGGCCCGGTGCGGGGGTTCGCCTTCTACCTCGGGTTGTCCACCGTGTTGGACCTCATCAGCTCGTACTTCTACATGCGCCCCGTGGTCTTCCTGGCCACGTCGAGCAAGATGTGTCGCACCCGACCGGGGATGTTCGGCCTGCCGCCCGCCGCGGCGATCGCGGAGGGGGATGGGCCGACGCGTCCCACCCGACCTTCCAACGCGAAGGGCAAGGCCGCCCGGGCGGACAAGCCCGCACCGGCCGAGGCCAGCCGTGAGGGCAAGGCCGACCCGGCCGGCGTCGAGGACGATGGGACACCAGACAAGATCGAGGACGCGACCGAAAAGGTCGATCCAGCCACGACGGGGGCGAACTGATGTCGGTGATCACCCAGCTGTACCGCGGTGAGAATCACTTCAACTTCACGAAGGCGTGGAAGTGGGGCGCGCGCATCTCCGCGGCCCTCGTCATCGTCAGCATCATCAGCCTGGCCACCCGGGGGCTCAACCTGGGCATCGACTTCGAGGGCGGCCTGTCCTGGCAGGTCAAGGCCCCGGGTGTCACGGTCGAGCAGACCCGTGACGTGCTGCGACCGCTCGGCCTGGCCGAGGCCAAGATCCAGATCGTCGGCGGCGACACCGTCCGCGTGCAGGCCGCCGCCGAGCAGGACTCGTCCAAGAACGACGTGCGCACCGCGCTGGCGCAGCTGGCGAACGTGCCGACCACCGAGGTGGGCATCAGCGACGTCGGCCCGACCTGGGGCGGCGAGATCACGCAGTCCGCGCTGCGCGCCCTGATCGTGTTCCTCGTGGCGATCCTCGGCTACGTGACGTTGACGTTCCGGGGAGAGTGGAAGCTCGCGGTCGGTGTCGTCGTGGCGGTGATCCACGACATCATCATCTCCGTCGGCGTGTACTCCGTGTTCCAGTTCGAGGTCACGCCCGCCACGGTGATCGCGTTCCTCACGATCCTCGGCTACTCCATCTACGACACCGTGGTGGTGTACGACAAGGTGCAGGAGAACGCGAGTCGGGTCGGCATCACGACCCGCATGACCTACACCGACATGATGAACCTGTCGATGAACCAGGTCTTCCTCCGCTCGGTCAACACCTCGGTCGTGGCCGTCCTGCCGGTGCTCTCGACGCTCATTGTCGGCGCGCTGATCCTGGGGGCTGTCACCCTCGAGGAGTTCGCCATCGCCCTGACCGTGGGTCTCACGATCGGCGCCTACTCGTCGATCTTCATCGCCGCCCCGGTGGTCGTGTGGATGAAGGAGCGGGAGCCCCGCAACCGGCAGTTGCGCGAGCGGCTCAGCCAGACGAAGGCGCCGTCGGCCCGCGAGCCCGTGGCGTCCGACGGGACCCCGGTCCCGGTCGGGGCGGGTGCGGGGTCGGCCGGTGCGACCTTCGGCGCCGGCGTCACCGATCCGACCGTCTTCTCCCGCAACCACCCGCCCCGGCCCCGCAAGCAGGGCAAGAAGCGCTGAGCCCGCCGCGCGGATCAGCGGCGCGGCGATCCATCGCGGGGTAAGGTCCGACGGCGGCAGACGAGCGGGCGTGAGCGCGGAGGTTTGTCGTGGCGTTGTTCAAGAAGGGTGTCAAGGAGCCGGAGGTCATCCCGGTCCGGGTCGATGTCACCTGGGGCGACCCAGGTGGGCGACGCTCGCGGCTCGCGGCCCGAAGCGGCGACGCCGGCACGTTGCTCGACCTGATCGAGGCGGCGACGGACCCGAACGAGCGGGAGTTCCTGCTCTATGCGTCGCTCCACGGCATCACCCGCGCGCCGTGGATCGACAAGCTCCCCGACGACCAGCCCGACCGCCAGGCGGCGTGGCTCGTGCGCGGGGCGCACTCGCTGCTGTGGGCATGGAGCGCACGCGGCGGGCTCTACCGCGACCGGTCGACCGACGCCGACGCCGAGGCGGTCTGCGCCGAGCGCTTGGAGGCAGCCGAGAAGGACCTCGTCCACGCCACCCGCCTCGCCGAGGACCCCGCGGCGTGGTCACAGCTCGTGGCGACGGGGTTCGGGCTCGGCCTCTCGTTCAAAGAGGTGTGCGACCGGTTCGACGAGGCGGACTCGCGGGCACCGTGGCTGGTGTTCGCCCACCTCAACATGTTGGCGGCCACGAGCCCGACGTGGGGTGGCAACGCCGAGACGATGTTCGCCTTCGCCCGCGATGTGGCCGAACGGGCGCCGGCGGACTCGCCCTGCCTCGCCGTGGTTCCGCTCGCGCACGTCGAGCAGTGGCGAGCCACCGCCGCGGCCGAGCCGGCGACCTCGCTCGACGCGGTCTTCACCGCGCCCGAGACCGCCGCCGAGGTGTCGCGGCTGGCCCAACGATCGGTGGAGTCGGCGGGTTTCGACGATGCGCGGGGTGGCGTGATCGCCCGCAACGCGTTCGCGCTGGCGCTCCTCTCGGCTGGCGAGACGGACCGGGCGCGGGCCCAGCTGCTCAAGATCGGCGACCGGGTGTCCGAGGCGCCGTGGGCCATGCTGCACGCTGACGCGGGTGTGGCCTTCGCCCGCGCCCGGCTGCGCGTCGCGCCGGCCGATCACGACTGGTGACCCGGAGCGGGGTGATCCACCGGCACCGGCACGGTCGGTCGAGTCGGTAGCCTGTCGACATGACGGTCGACGCGGCGTTCCTGACGGACCACATCCGGGACATCCCCGACTGGCCGCGGCCGGGCGTCGTGTTCAAGGACATCACGCCGCTGCTGGCCGATCCCAAGGCGTTCACCGCCACGGTCGATGCGCTCGCCGATGCCTTCGCGGACGACCGGATCGACAAGGTCGTCGGCGTGGAGGCCCGTGGGTTCCTCTTCTCCGCCCCGGTGGCGTACCGCTTCGGCGTCGGGCTCGTGCCGGTGCGCAAGGCGGGCAAGCTGCCATGGGAGATCGAGCAGCAGGAGTACGAGCTCGAGTACGGCTCGGACCTGCTCGAGATCCACCGCGATGCCGTCCACCCGGGGGAGCGGGTGCTGATCGTCGACGATGTGCTGGCCACGGGCGGCACGGCGGCCGCCACGACCCGGCTGCTCGAACGGATCGGGGCCGAGGTCGTCGGGTCGGCGTTCGTCATCGAGCTCGAGTTCCTCGCCGGCCGGTTGGCCCTTGATGGCCGGCGAGTCGAGAGCCTGGTGTCCTATGCCTGAGCGCGACCCGCGCGCGGACGAGCAGTAGTGGCCACCGTCGATCGGGTGCTGCCCTGGCGGCGCTACACCGCCCCGCCCGCCGAAGAGCTCGCGCCCCTCGTTGCCCTGTACCGCGAGCACCACCCCCGGGCCTCCACGCTGTTGATCTCCCGGGCCTACACCAAGGCGCTCGCGGCCCACACCGGCCAGACCCGCAAGTCGGGCGAGCCGTACATCACCCACCCGGTGGCGGTGGCCAAGATCGTCGCCGAGCTCGGCCTCGACGATGCCACGATCGCCGCCGCCCTGCTGCACGACACGGTCGAGGACACCGGCGTCGGCCTGGCCGAGATCGAGCAGGAGTTCGGCGCGGACGTGGCCGGCATCGTCGACGGGGTCACCAAGCTCGACCGGCTCAAGTTCGATTCGAAGGAGGCCCAGCAGGCAGCCACGATGCGCAAGATGCTCGTGGCGATGGCCAAGGACCTGCGGGTGCTGATCATCAAGTTGGCGGATCGGCTGCACAACATGAGGACCATCGCGGCGATGCCGGCGTGGAAGCAGGAGCGCACCGCGCAGGAGACCCTCGACATCTATGCCGGGCTGGCCCACCGCCTGGGCATGCAGGACCTCAAGCAGCAGCTCGAGGATCTCGCGTTCGCCGCGCTGCACCCCAAGCGCTACGCCGAGATCGACCACATGGTGGCGACGCGCTCACCCGAGCGCGACCTCTATCTGGAGCAGGTCCTCGAGGACGTGCGCCAGCGCCTGAAGGAGCTGCGGATCGAGGCCGACATCACGGGCCGGCCGAAGCACCTGTGGAGCATCTACGAGAAGATGGTCGTCAAGGGCAAGGAGTTCGATGACATCTTCGATCTGGTCGGCATCCGGGTCGTGGTCGAGACTGTGAAGGATTGCTACGCGGCGCTCGGCTCGATCCACGCGACGTGGAAGCCGGTGCAGGGGCGGTTCAAGGACTACATCGCCATGCCCAAGTTCAATCTGTACCAGTCGTTGCACACCACGGTGATCGGGCCGCAGGGCAAGCCGCTCGAGGTGCAGATCCGCACCTGGGAGATGCACCAGCGGTCCGAGTTCGGCGTCGCCGCCCACTGGAACTACAAGGACAACCACGAGTCCTCGGCCGATCTCGCGTGGCTCAACCGCATCGTCGACTGGCAGACCGAGACGCACGACCCCGAGGAGTTCATGGCGAACCTCAAGGTCGACCTCGAGCAGGACGAGGTGTTCGCGTT
>JBBQHT010000066.1:0-19767 GCA_038324235.1 Acidimicrobiales bacterium | reverse complement strand
GGAGGTCGACCATGGCTTGGCCGACGGCGCGGTATCCCTCCTCGGCGGGGCCGTGGAACACCGCGACCTCGTCGTCATCGACGTAGGCGCCCGAGCGGAACGCCTCGAACACCTCGCCGACGCCGACCATGCCGAACGGGTGCAGCTCGGCGGCGCGCAGCGCGCCCATCGACGAGGAGCCGTACACGTGCACGCCGCGCTCGAGCACGAAGAGGATCTCCTTGTGCCACACCGCGGGCACCTGATCGAAGTACCCGTCGATGATGCCGATCGCCCGCGGTCGGTGGCGCAGGGCCTGCAGCACATCGCCCTGGGAGACCGGCGGGAGGCAGATCGCCTCGGGCAGCACCGCGTGCACCTGGTCGGGCGAGATGGTGGGCCCGCAGAACACGACGACCGGGAACGCGCTCACGAGGATGCCTTGGCGTGGTGGGCGATGGCTCGCGGCCCCGGCCGGTAGGCGTCCGACGTGGACACCCCCTCGAGGCCGGGCACGATCACCCGCACGACGTTGACCGGCCAGGACGCGCGGGAGAGGTCGACGAACAACGCCTGGTCGAGCCCCGCGCCCGACAGCCGGTCGAGCACGACGCGCAGATCGTTCTCGACCGTCTCGGTCGCCCGTGAGGTTCGCACCCGGGCGTCGACGGGACGGTCGTCGCGGGTGGCGATGTCGCGATGAATCGTGACCGCCCGAGCGCTGCGGATGAGGTCGTACTGCGCGCGGGTCAGGTCGTCGCGGGTGCCGGCGATGGCGGTGAGCCGGCTCTGCGCCGCCTCGGTCAGGGCCCGGGCGAGGGCGATGGCAGGGTCGAGGTGGGTGCCGGCGCCGTAGCTCGCCGGCACCGGGTTGTACTCGGCGTGAGCCTCGCGGTCGGTGATGATGCACCGGTAGGTGGCCAGGTCGAGATCCGAGGTCATGTCCCACAACGCCACGTCGATCCCGGCTGCGTCGTACCGGTCGAGCAGGTCCCGGGCCGCGCCCGCCTCGACCGTGGTGAGGTCGACCCGGGTCGCGATCGACGTCGGTTCACCGCCGAGGTTCCAGAGCGCGTGCGCATCGCGTTCGATGACTTCGCACAGGCCGTGCAGGATCGCCTCGACCAACGTGTTGCCCGACGCCAGGCCGTTGGTGGTGCAGGCGAACGCACCGCTGCCGGGCATGCGCGGCAGCATCGTGTTGGCGTGCACCGACTCGTACGGAACCCACACCGACTCGTCCGTCGCGATGTCGATCGCCTCGACCCAGGGCAGCAGCCGGGTCGGGGTGAAGGTGCTCTCGCCGGAGCGGGGGACGAGCGCGGGGTCGATGACCCGGCTGGTCCGGACGAGCTCGGCGTAGGCCTCGAGGCGCACGGGCAGGGTCGTGAACTCGGCGTGGTGCTGCTCGATCGACTCCATCACCGCCGACGCCCGGGCGAAGTCGTGGTCCACCCCCTTGCCCTGCGACACGGACAACCCCCGGGCCGCGGGGCGCACGGCCTGCCACACCGGGATGCCGATCCGATCGAGGCCGGTGAGGTTCGCCACGCGGGTGAGCCCGATCTCGTCGAAGAACGGCCTGACGTGGGCGATCGTGTCGGCGGGAAGCGTGCCCCGCCAGCGCGTGCCGTCGTGGGGCTTGGGGGTCGTGGTCGCGAGCACGCTCATGGGTCGGGGAGTCTACGCGTGCCGCGCGAGCCGCGGTTCGAGCCGGTTCCCGTCGGGCCGGGAGGCGCGCGTCCTACACTTCGTCGATTCGGAGACCCGGGAGAGGGGCGATCGTCGGCGTGGCCTATCAGATCCGCATCAGCGAACCAGGACAGAGCCCGCGGGTCGTCGACATCGGCTACTCGGTCGAGGTGGGTCGCGAGGTGGAGGGCGTGCGCCTCGCCGACCCCACCGCGTCGCGGCGCCACTTCCGCCTCGATCTGACCGGCGGCGGCCTCGTCGTCACGGACCTCGGCGCCACCTACGGCACGCTCGTCAACGGCGTGGCCATCACCGCGCCCACGCTGCTCGGCATGGGCGACGAGATCCGCGCGGGCAACACCGCCCTCGCCCTCGTCGGTGTCGTGACCGACGCCGCGGTCGCGCCGGTCGCCAGCCCGACGCCCCCACCGACGCCACCGACGGCACCGACGGCACCGACCCCGCCGACCTCCGCGGCGCCCGCCGCCCCGACCTACCAGGCGCCGGTCGTGCCGACCGCGCCGGCCTACGAGGCGCCGGTCGCGTCCGCCGGCGCCAACTACGAGGCGCCCGTCCCGTCGGGCTACGTGCCGGCTGCCACCCGGCCGACGATCGAGGAGATGGCGTCGCTCGACGCCGATGGCGCGGCGGTCATCCGCTTCCGGCCGGGCACCGCCGGCGAGCGCGCCGCCAAGCCGATGGCCACCCGGGCGGCCCGCGCCCGCAAGCGCCTCGCCGGCCTCGGGTCCGAGCCGTGGGGGGTCGTCCCTCAGATCTGCCTCGTCGATCCGTTCCCGGATCCCGACAACCCCGGCGAGCTCGTCACCGACGGCACGATCGTGGACGAGGCCCGCAACGAGATCTGGATGGTGGTCAGCCCGGAGTCGCCGCCGGAGGATCTGGAGCGCCCGATGGCGCTGCTGTTCGGGGCCAGCCTGCCCGCTGCCGCCGAGCTCGCGCCGATCCTCGAGGGCTACGGGTTGTGGCTCGCCAAGACCGACAGCGTCGATGAGCACCTCGCCCAGATGGACCTGCCGCCGCTGAGCGCGGCCGAGGGCGAGCTGCGCGCCGCGATGGGGTTCTCGTTCGTGTGCTTCCTGCTCGAACGCGAGAAGGAAGACGGGTTGCGCCGGCTGCTCGGCACCGCGCAACCCGGGCGCATCGATCAGGCGCTGCAGGAGCAGTACGGGCTCAGCGGTGCGCCGCTCGAGCAGGCGTGGCGCGAGAAGCTCGCCACCGGCGGGCCGAAGGTCAAGACGGGCCAGTTCATCCGCCTGTCGCTGCGCTACCTGCGGCCGTACAAGTGGCGCCAGGGCGAGATCTTCATCTACATGCTCTTCGCGCTGGCCTTCACGCTGGTGTTCCCGTTCGTCACCCGGCGCCTGTTCGACGAGGCGCTGCCCAGCGGTGAGTTCAGCCAGGTCATGACCCTGCTCGGTGCGCTCGGGGTGGCGTTCCTCATCTCGCTCGTCGCCGGCCTGCGCCAGGCCTATGCCAGCGCGTGGATCAGCGGCGCGGTGGTCCGCGACCTGCGGGGCCAGATGTTCGGCAAGCTCCAGACGCTGTCGACCGGATGGTTCCAACGACATCAGCAGGGCGACGTGTTGACGCGGTTGTTCAACGACGTGGCCGTGGTCGAGGCCGGACTCACCCAGACCCTGCGAGAAGGGCTCTTCCAGATCCTCTCTCTGGTGCTGTCGTCGATCGTGATGCTGACCCTCGATCCGCAGCTGGGCATCATCGTGCTGCTCGGCGTCCCGCTCGTCGCGGTCGTCTACCGCACGATGGCGGCGGGCGCGCAGAAGCGGGGCCTGGCGGTGCAACAGGACACCGGAGCCCTCATGGGCGTCGCGGCGGAGAACTACTCGGCCGAGCCGGTGATCAAGATGTTCGCGCTGCAGAGCCGCGAGCGGGACCGCTTCGGTCGTCTGGCCGAGCGACTCTTCCGCTCGGAGCGCCGCCTCAACCTGTTCGGCGGGCTGTTCGGGCTGTCGGTGAACCTCATCGTCACGTTGCTGCGCCTCGGCGTGCTGGCCTACGGCTCGTGGCTCATCCTGCAGGGCCGGTTCACGCTCGGCGGTCTCGTGGCGTTCCTCGGGATCATGGGCGAGGTCCTCAGCCCGGTCACCATGCTGACCAGCATCGGCCAGATGGTGCAGTCCGCCACCGGCGCGCTGTACCGCATCAACGAGGTGCTGGATGAGCAACCCGAGCTCGACGACGCCGAGCTGGTCGCCGCCGGGGGCGGCGCGCTGCCGGCGTTGCCGCCGCTCGGCCGCGAGATCACGATCTCCGGCGTCGGCTTCTCGTACAACGCGGAGCGCCAGGTGCTCCACGGCGTGAGCGCCGTGATCCCGGCCGGCGTGCGCGCGGCGTTCGTGGGCCCGTCGGGCTCGGGCAAGTCGACCGTGCTGCAGCTGCTCATGCGCCTCTACGACCCGGACGAAGGCGCGATCTACTTCGATGGCTACAACCTCACGGAGGTCAGCGCGGCGTCGACGCGCGGGCAGATCGGCGTCGTGTTCCAGGACAACTTCTTGTTCGACACGACGTTGCGCGAGAACATCGGCTTCGGCAAGGTCGGCGCCACCGACGCCGAGATCGAAGCGGCGGCACAGGCCGCCGAGGTCCACGACTTCATCATGCAGCTGCCCCGGGGCTACGACACCGTGGTCGGCGAGCGCGGCGCCATGTTGTCGGGCGGTCAGCGCCAGCGGGTGGCCATCGCCCGGGCCCTCATCCGCAATCCGCGCCTGCTGCTCCTGGACGAGGCGACCTCGGCGTTGGACCCGAAGACCGAGCGCCAGATCATCGCGACCCTCAACGCGATCGCGCAGGGCCGCACCACGATCGCCATCACGCACCGGCTCACGTCGGTCACCGACTACGACGTCATCTTCGTGATCGTGTCGGGCCAGATCGTCGAGTCGGGCACCCACGAGCAGCTGCTCGCCCAGCAGGGCACCTACGCGCGGCTGTGGGCCGAGCAGACCGGTCATTCGCTCGGACTCGAGACCATGGCGTTCGACCCTGCCGCCGCGCTGGCGTCGTTGCCGATCTTCGCCGACGTCGACGGGGAGACGCTCCAGCAGATCGCCGGCCGGCTCGTGGCGATGGACCTGCAGCCCGGCGAGGCGATCGCCGACACCGCGGGCCACCTCTCGATCGTGGCCCGCGGTCGGGCCCGGGCCCTGTCGCCCTCGATGAACGGCACGCTGGTGCCCACGGCGATGCTCGAGGTCGGCGACGCGTTCGGGCTCAACGCGCTGCTCAGCGGCTCCAACGGGTCGCGACTCGAGGCCGTCGACTCGGTGACCCTGCTGGTGCTCACCGACGACCTGTTGCGGGGCATCCTCGCATCGGTTCCCTCGGTCGGTCAGGCCATGACGGGCCAGGCCGCGCCGGCGCTGCCCCAGGGCGGTCAACGCCTGACGCGCATGACGATCGGACTGCGGTCCAACCAGGTGGCCGGCATCATCGCCGGTGCGGCTGGTTCGATGTCGGGCGCACCGGGGTCGGCGCCACTGGCCCTCGGCAACGCGGGCACGCCCCAAGCCCTGGCCGAGGACGGTCGACGGCTCACCGGTGTCTTCCCCTCCGTCGGTGGTCCGACATGAAGCGGTCCCAGCGGTAGCGTGTCGCCCACGCGGTCGGCGACACTCCCGTGGAGGAGCCCTGATGTCTGAGTTCTCCCGTCCCACCCTCGCGGCGATCATCCAGGCGGCGGTGGAATCGAGCGCCGCCACCGCGGGGTGGATCCTCGAGCGGCGCGGCGACGAGCTGGTCATCGTGGCGGCATCGGGCGGGTCGCCCCAGTGGGCGGCCAGCATCATCGGCCGGCACGCCGCGGTCGGATCGGGCACGGCGTCGTTCGTGGTGCAATCGGGCCAGCCCGTCGCGATCCAGCCGGGGACCGGATCCATGAACGACGAGATCAGCACCGAGCTCCTGGGGCGCACCCCGACCAGCCTCATCTGCGTCCCGTGCATCGACGACGAGCACGCGGTGGGCGCGTTGCAGCTCGTCGACAAGTTCGGGGGTGGCGGCTTCGACTTCGACGACGTCGAGATGGCCACCATGCTCGGAGCCATCGTCGGTGTCGCCCTCGGAGAAGGCGGCACCGTCACGATCGATCCTCCGTCGCCGGATCGCCTCGGCCGGGATCTGGTCCGACTCGCCGAGGCCGACCCGTCGCGGTACGCCGCGCTGGCCCTCGTGGTGGAAGCTCTGCTCGCGTGAACACGCCGCGCCCCGCCTACTCCCGCGACTCGATCCTGGTCCAGCTGCCCCAGGTCGAGACCATCACCGAGCTCACCCCCGAATGGGCGTGGGGCGGCGCGACCGGCAAGGGGATCCGCGTGGCCGTGGTGGACAGCGGCATCGATGCCACCCACCCCGACCTCGAGGGGTGCGTGGATGCTGCGGGCAGCGCCCGCGTCGAGCTCGACGAGCACGAGAAGCCGATGATCGTGGTGGGTCCGCACGACGACTCGTTCGGGCACGGCACCGCGTGCGCGGGGATCATCCACCACTTCGCCCCAGAGGCCACGATCACGAGCGTGAAGGTGCTGGGCAACAGCCTCAGCGGCACGTCCGAGGTGTTCCTCGCCGGGTTGAGCTGGGCCGTCGAGCAGGGCTTCGACGTCATCAACCTGTCGCTGGGCTCGCGCAAGCGCGACTGGGCCCTGGCCTTCCACGACGTCTGCGATCAGGCGTACTTCAAGGGCCTGTTCATGACCACCGCCGCCAACAACATCGAGCGGGTCACCTATCCGTCGCTGTTCGCCTCGGTCGCGAGCGTCGCCTCGAACGTGTCGACCGATCCCTACCGCTTCCACCACAACCCCGAGCCGCCCACCGAGTTCCTGGCGCGGGGCATCGACGTCCGGGTGCCGTGGCTCGAGCACGGTCACATCGTCACCACCGGCAACTCGTTCGCCGCGCCTCACATCGCGGGGATCGCCACGCTCATCAAGTCCAAGCACCCGGGGCTGCGTCCCTTCCAGCTCAAGACGATCCTGTGGGCCACCTCGGCCAACGTGCAGGAAGCGTCGCAGCGGGCGGGCCGGTTGAGCCGCATGCTGCGCCCTGGTGAGGGCGTGCTGACCCGCGCGACCCGCTCGATCCGCGCCGGCGACCTGCCGGGTCGGCCGGTCTGAGCCGGGCACCGATGCCGAGGCGGCGCGACACGATCCTGGAGAAAACCACGCTGCACGGTTAAGCTCTGCGGTTTGCGGCCGATGCAGTTATGAGGAGTGGTGGGCCCCGGGCCTGCTGACAGCGCTCCGCATCACCGCAACACCCCTCACGCAAGACGGATTGTGATGGCTGACGACAAGCCCGGTGCGCACGACCAAGCCAGCAAAGGATCGTGGCAGGAACGCGAGACGATGCTGTCGTTGGGCCGCCTGGCCAACGCCCGGGCCAACCTCGCCACGCTCGAGGAGCAGGCCGCGGCGCCCGTCGAGCCGGTGACCAAGGCCGATCCGGTCGACCGGGCCCGCGTCGAGGCGATCGAGTCCGAGCTCGTCAAGCTGCGGCCCAAGACCCATGGACGCTTCGGCGCGGGCGGCGCGCGCGACAAGGTCGAGGCGCTCGAGGTCCAACAGCGCCTCGTGCTCGAGCGCATGGGGTTCGGGTCCTACGAGTCGTACCGCCACGCCGCCGATCAGCCCGTGGTGGCGGCGCCCCTGGTGGACGCCACCCAGCTCGAGATGGCGCGGCGCGAGTTCGCCGATGCCGAGCGCGCCTTCATCGAGATCACGTCACTGGTCATGCCCCCGGTCGAGGTCGATCCCGACGCGGACGTCGAGGACGAGGACGAGCACGACGCCGAGATCTTCGACATCCAGGCCAAGCCCTCCGCCGCCAGCTGATCTCAGCCGGCCGGCCCCCGGTAGATGCAGCCCGCGGTGCAGGTCTCGCGGACGACGAGCATCGACAGGGCCGGGAGCGACGGGTGGAGCCGGTCCCAGATCCAGCGCGCCAGGTTCTCGCTCGTCGGGTTGTCGAGGCCGTCGATCTCGTTGAGGTAGTGGTGATCGAGCACCAACCGGATCGGTTCGCACGCCGCGCGCACGTCCGCGAAGTCCATGACCCAGCCGGTCGTCGCCCCGATGGGACCGTCGATGTGCACCTCGACGCGGAACGAGTGCCCGTGGAGGCGGGCGCACTTGTGGTTCTCGGGGACATGGGGCAACCGGTGGGCGGCCTCGAACGTGAACTCGCTGAAGATCTCCATGGCTGACCGATCGTACGGGACTCAGCGGATGCCGATGACCTTGTGGGTCTGGACGCTGAGGCGCCACTGCGGGTGGGCCAGGCAGTAGGCGATCGCCGCCTCGGTGTGGGCGGCGCGGTCGGGGCCGTCCATCGGCTGCAGGAAGAACTGGGCGAAGTCGAGATCGGCGTACCGTTCGGGCGCGCCCCGCTCCTGCCGGAAGACGAGCTTGAGCTCGTCGCCGTGGGTCAGCACCAACTCGGCGTCGGCTTTGGGGCTCACGCAGATCCAGTCGATGCCCTCGGGTGGGACGAGGGTGCCGTTGGTCTCGATGGCGATCTCGAACCCGCGGTCGTGCAGGGCATCGACGAGCGGCGTGTCCAATTGCAACAGCGGTTCCCCGCCCGTGCACACGACGAAAGGCCGAGCGCTCGCCGCGGCGCGTCCGGGGTCCGCCCGCCAGAGCGCGTCGACGTGGGCCGCGAGTGCGGGGGCGTCGGGGAAGAGGCCGCCGCCTTCGCCGTCGGTGCCGACGAAGTCGGTGTCGCAGAACCGGCACACCGCGCTCGCCCGGTGCGCGTCGTGGCCGCTCCAGAGGTTGCAGCGGGCGAAGCGGCAGAAGACCGCGGCCCGGCCTGCATGCGCACCCTCGCCCTGGAGGGTGGCGAAGGCCTCCTTCACCGCGTACGTCATCGGGCGTACGGGATCGGGTCCACGAGTCCGGCGTCGGTGAAGCCCTTCTGGCGGAGCAGGCACGAATCGCAGTGACCGCACGCCGCCCACGAGCGCGCGGCACCGGTCGCGTCGGCCGCGGTGATCGCCACGGGGTCGTAGCAGCTGGTGGTCAGGGCGTAGTCGACCCCGAGCGCGAGTCCTCGTTGGATGATCTCGCCCTTGGTCAGGTCGATCAGCGGCGCGTGGATGCGGATGCGCGCCGGCGCAGCCGGGCCGCGATCGTCCGCGCGGTCCGAGGGTTCGTCGTCGGCGATCTGCACCGCAGATCTCGTCGCCAGGTTCGCCATCGTCTCGTACGCGTCGATGAACTCGGGCCGGCAGTCCGGGTAGCCGGAGTAGTCGAGGGCGTTCACGCCGATGTAGAGGTCGCGCGCGCCGCGCACCTCGGCGAGGGCGAGCGCGAACGACAAGAAGATCGTGTTGCGCGCCGGCACGTAGGTGATGGGGATGCCCTCGGCGTCGGGGTCCAGATCGTCGACCGATCCGTGCTTGGGGACCTCGATGTCCGCGGTGAGCGCCGATCCGCCGAAGGCCCGCAGGTCGATGTCGACGATGACGAGCTCGACGCCCGCGGCGTCGGCGACCGCGTGGGCGGCCTCGAGCTCGACGATGTGACGCTGGCCGTAGCGGAACGCGATGGCGTGGCAGGGATCGTGGGCGGCGAGGGCGATGGCGAGGCAGGTGGCCGAGTCGAGCCCGCCCGAGAGGAGGACGATCGCCGGGGTGGTCGACGGCTCGTTGGTGGTCATCAACATGTCGGTCATCGGTGTCGTCCCCCGGGTGGTCAGAGCGTCGTCACTGTACCGGCGAGGTGGGGCCGCTCCGGGCACTCGCCGAGCTACTTGTTGATGCTTCTCGAATCACAGTCCTGTTGTTTGTCACTGCTCCTGCAGAGACTGCTGAGGCACTCACCAACGGGGCGGGGGCGCGGCGGGGCCGATGGGGTCCCAGAGGAGAAGGCGTGATGAGCAAGGCGATGGCGGTTCCGACGGCGTGCGCAGGTGGGTCCGATCGGGCCCACCTGCTGGCGCTGATGGCGGCGCTGGCGAGCGGGGACCACCGGGCGGCGGTGGCGCTGGCGGTGGACTTCCGGGTGCCGCTGGCCCGGGTGGTGCGCCGCCACCTCATGAACCAGGGCGTGGCCCATCCGTCGGTGGACGACGTGGACGGTCTCACGATCGAGGCGGCGTTCGAGATCGCCGACTGCGCGACCGCCTGGAACCCCCAGGGGGCCCTGCCCTGGATCTGGGCCGAGCGGCGGATCGCGGCCGCCGTGGCCCGCCACGTCGGCCAGCACGCCGACCCGTTCGACCCGGTCCTGCACGGTGGGGGCCGGGTGGATCGGGGCCCGGTGGGCGGCGACCTGACGGGACCGGGCCCGTATGCCGGCGACGACCCGCTCCTGGTGGAGGTCCTCGAGCGGGCAGCGGGTGACGATCCGCTGCTCGGCTTGCTCCGCGAGGCCCTCGAACGGGCGCTCTCGGCGCGCGACCGGGCGATGCTGTTGGAGTACGACGCCCAGCGCCGCGCGGGCGATGTGTCCCCCGCGCACACCATCGGGGCCGATTTCTCGATGGCCCCGCCCGCGGTGCGCCAGGCCGTGCGCCGGGCCCGGCGGCGCCTGCAGGAGCTCGCGGCCGCCGACGAGCGCTTCGGTCCACTGGCCACCCTGCCGCTCGTGGTCGGCGAAACGACGCGCCCGGCCCGGGCGCCGTCCCACGCGGCGTGAAGGGCCGAGCGGCGAGAGTGGCCCGTTGCAAACCGCCGCGATGCGCGGAACAATGTGTCCGTCGTCATACGTGGGTATGGCGCAGTCCGGGGTGGGCACAGGGGAGAGTTGGGTGCGTGCGATGAACGATGTTCTCGGTGGCGACACTGCGGGGCCGACGGGGCCGAGCGACAAAGAGGTGGTGGCGCTGCTGCACCGCCTCGCCAGCGCGCAGGCGCACCTGCTGCAGGCGGAGCAGGTGGCGGGCCAGGCGGCCGGCCAGAACGGTCACGCCGCTCGCAACGACGAGATCGAGGGGGCGCACACCGAGCTGCTGTGGGCCCAGGCGCAGCTGATCACCGCCCAGCGCGAGCAGCGTGCGCAGAAGGCGGTCGAACAGGCGCGCGAGCGCGAGAAGCAGGTCCTCAAGCGGTTCGGCTTCGCCACGTTTCGCGACTACCTCGACGCCCGCACCAGCGTGCCCACCACCGACATCCACCTGGACTTCGCCCGCAAGGAGTACGACGCGGCCCAAGCGGACTGGGACATCGTGTCCCAGGAGGTGGCCCAGGCCGAAGATGCCGTGTCGCCGACCATCGTGCTCGACCTCACCGGTGAGGACCCTCGGCGCATCGCCTGACCCGGTCCCGGCGCCTGAGCCGTCGATCCTCGAGGGGCCGGGCCTGACACCGCGGGCGGGGCGATTGGTGGCATCGTTGTACGCTGCTCCCGCAGGTGGGGCGCCCTGGCCGTTTTCGAGGATGTGATGCAGCACGTGATGCGCCGTTTCGGGCGGAAGGCCCCCTCACGACCCATCTCGTTGCCCGTCGCGCTCGCCCTCGTGGGGTGCTGCGCGCTCGCCGCGGCGTGCGCCGGCGGAGATCCCCAGGGACTCGGCGGCGCCACGACGACCGTGCCGGGCACCGTCCCCGCCGAGCTCGCCACCGGGGCCAACGTCACGGTTCCGGTCACCCTGGCCGTGCCCGACAACTACATCGCCCCGGATACGCGCAACGTGCGCCTCGAGCCCGTGCTCGGCAAGCCGAAGAAGGACGAGATCGATCACACCAAGCCGCTGCTGGACGTCGCCGGGGGCACGGCCGCGATCCACGGCACGATCTTCGGCCCGGATGGCCCGGTGGAGGGCGCGACGGTGCGGCTCGAGCGCTTCGCCGGCGCCGACTTCGGCATCCTCGACGTCGCCACGGACAAGGACGGCAAGTACGAGGCCAAGGACATCTTGGGAGGCCGGTACCGCGTGCGGGCGTGGCTCAAGCCCAACCTCGCCACGGTCGAGCCCATCGCCATCTTCCTGCTCGACGGCACGACGGATCGGGTCGTCGACGTCGCCATCGAGCAGCACGACGGCTTGGCGCTGCAGGGCGCGCTCGACGCCGCCGAGCCCCACGTGGGCGAGCAGGTGTCGTTCAAGGCCCTGGTGACCCAGGAGACGACCGACGACAACGGCATCGTGCAAGGCGTCGGTGTGCCCGGGGTGGCGGTCCAGATGGTCCCGCCCGATGGCCTCCGCCTGTTCTCCCCGGCCGAGGGCCTGACCGGCGACGATGGCTTCGTGATCTTCACGGTCGCCTGCCTGACCGAGGGCGACCACACGGTGACCATCGTGAGCGGCGCCGACCGCCAGGACATCGCCCTGCCCCCCTGCCTGCCCGGTTCGGCCGACGCGCTGCCGCCCGACGCCCCCGCAATGGCGGTCGGCGACTCGTTCACCGTCCCGAGCGACGGGCCGTTCCCGGCGGGGACCTACACCGCCACGAACCCCGGCAACTGCGGGACGTCGTTCGAGCAGTTCGTGACCGACACCTGGGCCCGGTCGGTCTCGCTCGAGCGCGTGATCGTGCTCGCCAACCCGTCGCGCAACTTCACCGCCATCGCGGGGTCGACCCCCTGCACCTTCCAACGGACGGCCTGACATGACGACCCCGACCCCGACCCCGACCCCGATCCCGAGCCCGGCCCGATGAGCATGCGTCGCCGCCCGGCGTGGCGCCGGACGTTCCGGTCGACCTTGCGCATCGTCGTGATCGTCGCGCTCGGGATCCCGGTGTTCGTCGTCACCGCCGGCGCCGTCGGCATCACCGTGCTCGTCTACGGCGACCTCGAGGGCACCGTGCCCACGCCGCGGCCGGCGCCGAAGTTCCTGCCCTCCACCGTGTACCTCGCCAACCCCGACGGTTCTCCCGGGGAGAAGATCGCCGAGTTCCGCGAGTTCGAGCTCACCCTCCCGATGACCCGCGCCGATGTCCCGGAGGTCCTCAAGGACGCCGTGGTGGCGTCCGAGGATCGCCAGTTCTGGACCCATCGGGGCGTGGACCCCCTCGGCATCGCCCGCGCCGCGTCGGCCAACTTCACCGAGGGCGAGACCGTGCAGGGCGGGTCGACGATCACCCAGCAGCTGGTCCGCGATCGCTACCTCAGCCGTGAACGCTCGACCGAGCGGAAGTTCAACGAGGTGCTCCTCGCGACCCGCTTCGAACGTGACCTGACCTCGCAGGTCACCCGCGAGACGGGACTCACCGGTGACGCCGCCGAGCACGAGGCCAAGGAGCGCATCCTCTTCGAGTACCTCAACTCGGTGTACTTCGGCGCCGGGGCGTACGGGGCGCAGGCGGCGTCGCAGACCTACTTCCACAAGAACGTGATCGACCTGACCGCGTCCGAGGCCGCGACCCTCGTGGCGGTGATCCCCGCCCCGTCGCGGTACGGCCCCCGCGAGAACCTGTCGGTGGCCGAGCAGCGCCGCAAGAACGTGCTGACCGAGATGCACGAGTTGAACCGCACGAATGCCATCGGTGGCGGCGCGGGACCGTTGATGCTCGACGACGCGCAGTACGCCGCCGCGCTGGACCAGTCGCTGTGGTACGGCGCGTTCGGCGCGCCGCCCAAGGCCCTGACCGTGGTGTACCCGCCGCCCGCGGCGGCGTACGCCAAGTTCCCGTACTACGTCGACTACATCCGCGTGTACCTGCTCGACAAGTACGGGCCGGACATGCTCTACCACGGTGGGCTCACGATCATCGCCGCCATCGACCCGCACCTCCAGGAACTGGCGGAGCAGGCCACCGGCAACACGTTGTCGGGCACCGCCCCGCCGCTCGAGATGTCGTTGGTGTCGGTCGAGCCCCTCACCGGACAGGTGAAGGCGCTGGTCGGTGGGCGCGACTGGAACCAGAGCCAGGTGAACCTCGCGCTCGGAGGCACCTATGGGATGCAGCCGGGCTCGACGTTCAAGATCTTCACGCTGACCAAGGCGCTCGAGGAGGGCTACTCCCCCGAGACCGAGTACTTCGCGCCCGGCGTGCTCGTGGGGTGCGGGGGCACGTGCAACGTGCGCGGCGGCACCGGAGGCATCGAGACGTTGCGCAGCGCCACCGCGCAGTCGATCAACACGTACTTCGTGCAGTTGATCGACGACCTCGGACCGGACAACGTGGCCGAGCTGGCGAACCGCCTCGGGGTCACCCACATCACGCTGCCCGCCAAGACGCCCTCGGGTCACTACAACGACCGACTCACCCTCGGCGCGTTCGAGGTCTCCCCGCTCGACATGGCGGCCGGTTCGTCGGTCATCGCCAACCACGGCGTGAAGCCCGGGGTGACGCCGGTGGCCAAGGTGCTCGACGCGGATCAGAAGGTGCTCGAGGACAACACGGGGGCCCACGGCCGGCGCGTGCTCAACGCGGCGGTCGCGGACACCGCCGCGGATCTGATGCGCGGCGCGATCGAGTCGCCCGCCGGAACTGCGCACCGAACCGCCCAGATCGGCCGCATGGCGGCGGGCAAGACCGGCACGGCCCAGGACTACAAGGCAGCCTGGTTCGTGGGCTACACCCCCCAGCTCGCGACGGCGGTGTGGATGGGCTACTCGGACACGCCCAAGCCGCTGGACAACATCAAGGGTGAGCCCCACGTGTTCGGCGGCACGTGGCCGGCCAAGACCTGGGCCGCCTTCATGAAGCCGGCCCTCGACGGCGTCCCGGAGATCAAGTTCCCCACGCCCGGGATCTTGCCGCCCCCGAGCAGCGGCATCCGCCACGTCCCGCGCGACGCCGAGATCCCTACGCTGCCGCTCGACTGCGACGGCCCGTGCATCGTGACGCCCACGGTCACTGCCCCGACCACGACCGAGCCGCCCTCTACGGTGAAGAGCGAGGACTGTCCCGAGGGCTGCGAGCCTCCGTCCAAGGAAACGACCACGACGCGACCCCGGACGGGCGCGCCGACCACCACGTTCAAGCCGCTGCCCAAAGCGAAAGGTTCCCCATGAGCCAACTCGACGATCGCGATGTGGCGAAGGCCGCGACTGCGGCCGACGCGGACGCGGCCGCGAAGCTCGATCTCGACGGTGATCTCCACGATGACGGCTTCGACGATGCCGGTCTTGACGATGCCGGTCTTGACGATGCCGGTCTCGACGATGACGGTCTCGACGACGACGGGGATGACGCGGAGCTCGGCTCGGTCCGGCCCGGCGCGCCGGTCCGATCTCGCCGGCACAAGCGCAAGGAGTGGCGCCGGACCGAACGGGCCCGTCGCTACGCCGCCCGCCGCTCGGTCCGGTTCCCCATCTTCACCCGATCGGTGCTGCTGTGGATGTTGCTCTTCGCCATGATCGGCGTGACCTTCGGTGGCAGCGGCGCGTTCTTCTGGGCGCACTTCAACACCCAGATCAGCGAGCTCAAGGAGCAGACGAAGGACTTCGACAAGCGCTCCCAGGAGGCGCAGGGTCAGATCGACTCGATGCGCAACCAGGCGATCACTGACATCAACAACCAGATCAAGCCGATCGCGCCCTACATCGCCGAGTCCAAGACCATCCAGCTCGCACCGGTGTTCTCCCCGTACGTGTGGTTCGTGGCCACCGCGGACGAGGATGGGAAGCCGTCGGTGGGCACCGCGTTCGCCGTGGCGACCGAGGACACGGCCACGTTGATGGTCACCTCCCTCAACACCGTGCGGGCTGCGTCGGTCACGCCTGCGCCGGTGATCGAGCTGCGCAAGGGCGACGACAAGCTCACGGCGACGGTCGTCTCCTACGACGCCGACCGCGACCTCGCGCTGCTGTCGGTCCCGCGCGGCGGGATGCAGATCCTCGAGTGGGCGAGCGACGAGCAGCAGTCCCAGGCCCTCGGCCTGCGCGTCTTCCCCGTGAGCGGCTTCGGGGGGGCCGGCGCCTACCTCACGAGCGGCGTGATCTCCGACCAGAACGCGTCGGGCTTCCTCTACGACGCCCGCATCGGTTCGATGGCTCAGGGAGGGCCGATCGTGACGGCGGATGCCAAGGTGCTCGGTGTCGCCTCGACCACGGACCACCCGCTCGGGTTCGACCCGGGCGAGATGCACTTCTCGATCCCGGTCAACCAGGTGTGCGTGGCCCTGATGGAGTGTGGCGGCGGCGCCCGGCGAGCCAAGAACACCGGCAAGCCTCCGGCGCCCGCCAAGAAGGACGACAAGACGCCGGCCAAGTAGGACCGCTCAGAGCGTGAACGCCGGCGGGGCGCCGGTGCAGTCCATGGGCGGTCCGTTCGGATCGTCGATGAACGCGGTGATCTCCTGCTTGGGGCAGTCGCCGGCGGTCCAGGTGCCGTGGCCCGAGCCCACCACGAGTTGGAACCGGGAGTGCGTCAGGAACGACTGCGCCCGCTGCGCCCACTCCGGCGGGGTGATGGGGTCGTAGGACCCAGCCAGCACGAGGGTCGGGATGTCGCTGTGCACATCGGCGAGGTCGTTGCGGGGGACCGACCACACGTTGCACAGCGCGATCTGCTGCAGGCCCGAATCGACGAACGGGTTGGCGAGCTGAGGAGCCATGGTCTTGCCGGCGGCGCGCAGCGCGTCGGGGGTCGTGGCCGGGACGGACTCCGCGCACTCGACCGAGTGGTACAGCGCTTCGGTCATGTGCGGTCGGGCCCGGGCACCGGGTGGCGGCTGCTCGTCCTTCTTCTCCGGGTGGCGCTCGAGGACGTTCTTGCCTTCGAGCAGGTCGAGCGAACCACCGACGTCACCGTGGTTGGCGAGGCTGATCGCCTTGGGGATGTCCGGCATCGTGTCGAACTGGTAGAGCGTATGGAACAGCTCGTTCAGGTAGCGACCGCCGCGGCTCGACGCGCCGGTCGTGCTCGAGTGCTCGTTCAGCTTGTCGACGGCGCTCACGAGTTGGCCGAGCAGGTCCGGGTAGGCCGCTGCGCACCCGGGCTGGGCCTGGCAGTCGGCGTCGATGGCCAGCACGGAGCGCTGCAGGTCGAGCGGGATGGCCGCCAGCCCCGCGACGCCGGGCGGGTAGACCGAGTCGATGACGACCGAGCGCACACCCTCAGGGTGGCGGTGCATGATCCACAACGCGAGGCGCGTGCCGTAGGAGATGCCGAACAGGTTCCACGTCGGGATCTTGAGCGCCACCCGCAGGTCGTCGATGTCGTCCGCGCTCTCGGTCGTGTTGAAGTCAGCGACGTTCACGCCCTGGTTGCGGATGATCCGCAGGCACTCCTCGGTGAAGACGGTGACGTCGCCGGCGAAGTCGTCGGTGAGCTTGTCGCAGGTGATCCGGGGCTCGGAGAACCCGGTGCCGCGCTGGTCGATCAGGATGAGGTCCCGGTTGGCGAGGAAGTTCGCGGGGGGCTTGGTCCAGTAATCGATGCCGGAGATGGCACTGCCGCCCGGCCCACCCTCCAGGTAGACGACCGGATCGGGTTGCGGGGTAGGGGAGGACGAGTGGATCCGGGCGACCGCCAGCTTGACCGTGCCGCGGCCCGGCTTCGAGCGGTTCGCCGGCACGGTGAGCTGCCCGCACTCCGTCTTGAGCCCGTTGGACGACCCGGACTGGAACCAGCACGGAGCCGAGTTGTACACGACGGGGTAGTTGCGGGGGGCGGCGGTGACGGCCGGGCCGTCGGCGGGGATCGTGCCGGGATCGTGGCGATACACCCGGCCGCCGTAGCGGGAGGCGTCGGTCGATGACGAGCCGCACGCGGCTGCGAGCACCGCAAGGGCCACCGTGAGCACGGCAACGAAGCCCGGGCCGGCCCTGCGCGGGGATGTGGGGGGTTCGTGGAGGTGGTTCACCGGAAAGGGCGAGCCGGTGCCGTCTGACCTTCAGCCGGTCGAGCCCGCCGGACTCGGGGCCCACGCTACTCGGCCGAGGTGGGCGTAGTTCAGCAGGTCGGGGTGCGAGGGGACGACCCGCACGGTGAAGCCGAAGTTGCCGGCGCGGTCGAACTGGACGTCGAGCGCGTAGCGGTGCCACCCGGGCACATCGCCGTCGCCGTCCTGGGTCATCGGGGCGATGACGGGATCGATCAGGTCGTCGTCGGGTTCGACGGCACCGTAGATGAGCTGCACCTCGACATCGCTCGGCTCGAGGTCACCGAGGGAGATCTGGGCCGTGACCTGGTACCCGGTTCCCTGCTCGCTCTCGATCTCGTCGTAGCTGGTCGTGTTGACCGCGACCGACGGCCACCCCCGGAACATGTAGCGCTTCCAGCGCACGAGGACCTTGGCCCGCTCGTTGTGGTCGCGGCACAGCGCCTCGCTCCGCGCCGCGGCCGGCTCGTAGTAGTCCTGCGTGTACTCCTTGAGCATCCGAGAGGCCTCGACCTGCGGCCCGAGGCGACTGAGACAGGCCTTGACCCGGCGCAGCCACTCGACCGGCAGCCCGTCCTTGTCCCGCTCGTAGAACATGGGCACGAGTTGGCGCTCGAGCAGGTTGAACAGGCTGTTCGCCTCGATCTCGTTGCGCAGCTCGAGGTCGTCCTGCCACTCGGCCGAGGGGATGGCCCAGCCGACGTCGCTGTCGTACATCTCGTCCCACCAGCCGTCGAGCACCGAGCAGTTCAGCACGCCGTTGAGCGCCGCCTTCATGCCGGAGGTGCCGCACGCCTCCATCGGCCGCAGCGGCGTGTTGAGCCACACGTCCACACCGGCGACGAGCATCTTGGCCACCGAGATGTCGTAGTCCTCGAGGAACACCAGGCGGTGGCGAATGTCGAGGTCGGTGGTGAAGGTGGCGACGCGCTGGAGCAGCTCCTTGCCGGGCTGATCCGCCGGGTGGGCCTTGCCCGCGATGATGATCTGCACCGGTCGGTCGGGATCGAGGAGCAGCTTCTTGAGCCGCTCCGGATCCCACATCAACATGTCGGCGCGCTTGTAGGTGGCGAAGCGCCGGGCGAAGCCGATGGTGAGGGCCTTGGGGTCGAGGGCGTCGTCGGTCCAGGCCAGCTGGGGGGCCCCGATGCCCTTGGCCACGCCCGCCGCGCGCAAGCGGCGACGTGCGTAGTGCACGAGGCGCTCGCGGTTGGAGCGGCGGACGGTCCAGATCTCGTCGTCGGGCACGGACTCCACGGCCCGCCACAGCTCCGGCGGCGCCTCGGGCCAGTCCTTGTCGACGTGGCGCTCGAGCAGGTCGCTCATCTCGCGCGAGACCCATGTGCGCGCGTGCACGCCGTTGGTCACCGAGCCGATCGGCACCTCCTCGATCGGCAGCTCCGGCCAGACCCCGGAGAACATCTGGCGGCTCACGGCGCCGTGCAGCTTCGCGACGCCGTTGGACTGACCGGCCAGACGGAGGCTCATGACCGCCAGGTTGAACACCTGACCTTCGGTCGTGTCGGGTTCGTGGCCCAGTTCCATGAGCTCGTCCATCGTGACGCCGACCTCACGGCACCAGTTGGTGAAGTACCGCTCCATCAGCTCGCGCGGGAAGCGGTCGATCCCGGCCGGTACCGGGGTGTGCGTGGTGAACACGCCCCCGGGTCGGATGGCGGTCTTGGCTTCGGAGAAGGACAGGCCCTCGTCGACGATGGCCCGACGGATGCGTTCGAGCGCAAGGAAGCCCGCGTGGCCCTCGTTGATGTGGAACACCTGGGGAAGCCGACCGAGCGCGTCCAGCGCCCGCATGCCGCCCACCCCGAGCAGCAGCTCCTGGCGGATCCGCTCCTCGATGCCTCCGCCGTAGAGGCGGTTGGTGATGAGGCGGTACTCGTCGTCGTTCTCGTCGACGTCGGTGTCGAGGAGGAACAGGGGGATGCGTCCGACCTGGGCCTCCCACACCTGCGCGTAGACGGTGGTGCCGGCGATGTCGACCGAGATGCGGATGTCGGGCACGAGCAGCATCGCCATGGCCCGCGGGTCGAGGCGGGGGAAGCGCTCCTGCTGCCACCCGCGCTGGTCGAGCTCCTGGCTGAAGTAGCCGTGGTGGTAGAAGAGCCCGACGCCGGTCAGCGGCAGGCCGATGTCGTTGGCGGCCTTCAGGTGGTCGCCGGCGAGCACGCCGAGGCCGCCGGAGTACTGCGGCAGCGCGGCGGCCACGCCGAACTCGGGGGAGAAGTAGGCCACCGACGTGAGCCCGCCGGTGGCGGGATCGGCCTGGCCCGAGGGCACCGGGTCGCTGTGGCGCTGGAACCAGCGGTCCTGGCGC
>JBBQHT010000065.1:0-20047 GCA_038324235.1 Acidimicrobiales bacterium | reverse complement strand
GGTAGTACTCGGGCAGGCGCGTGATCTGGTCGAACAGGTCACAGCCGTGGTCGTCGTAGAACCACTTCGGGGGCAGGTCCTTGGCCGCTCCCGTGAGCCCGCGGCGCACGTCGTCGCGCAGCGCAGTCGTGATGTCGTCGGGGCTCATGTGCACGTCGACCCCGATGGTGGGGGACGAGCCGACGGTCGCGGGGGTGGAGGCGCTGGGATCGTGTGGGTGGGCCATGGTCGTTGCTCCGGTCGGGAGGGGAGGGGCGGGGTCGGCGGCGGGATGGCACCGCCGGCGGCGGTGCCGAGGCGATCAGCGGCCGGCGATCAGAGGGCGGTGATCGTGAGCGTGCCGTCGGCGATGGTCGCGAGTGAGCGGTCAGGGACGGGTTGCCAGCGGGGATCGTCGTCGTAGGGCTCGGAAGCGATCACGTGCCCGGCGTCGGCGGAGTCCGCCGCGGGGTCGGCGAGCGATCGCGTGAACAGCGAGTTGCCGTCGCGGGTCGCGACCATCGTGGTGCCGTCGGTGAGGAGGAAGTTGAACGCGCCGGTGGTGAGGTCGTGGATCTCGCCGAGCACCTCGGTCACCGCGGTGGCGAGGCTCGCCCCCTTGTCGAGGCGGTCGAGCACCATCGCGAACACGACCTCGCTGTCGGCGGCGCCGAGCAAGGCGCCCTCACGCCGCTCGGTGAGCCCGTGGCGCAGCGCGACGCCGAGTCCCTCGCGGAACCCGTCGAGGTACCCGTTGTGGGTGAACAAGTAGTCATCTGCGGTGAACGGCGAGCTGCCGGTCTCCTCGACCGGGCTGCCGGGGGAGGCGTTGCGCACCGCGGCGACGAAGCAGCCGGTGCGGATGAGCGGCGCGATCTCGGCGAACCGGATGTCGGCCCACATCGGGGTGGCGGTGCGGTAGCGCGCGGGCTCGGGGCGGATCGCCGGGTCATACCAGCCCACGCCCCACCCGTCGGCGTTGATCCGCCCGAGGGTCTGGTGCCGGGGCGCGTGGGCCTGGCGCCGCAGCGAGAACGGCGCGTCGAACAGCATGGTCTCGAGCGTGACGGTGGGGCCGGCGTAGCCGATCAGGCGACACATCAGTGAGGGGCTCCAGGGAGATCCGGTTCGCGCGGGGCGATGGGGTCGGCGGGTGTGAGCGCGTCTCGCAGCGCGGCCCGCAACTCGGCGGCGGTGCGCGGCTCGCTCTCGTCGAGGCGATCCTCGACCAGGCGCCGACGGGCGGATTCGAGTGCCTCGCGCATCTCCCGCGGTGCGACTGCGCTCGGATCGGGGTTGTGGCGTGAGGTCATCTCAGAGGTCCTCGGCCAGTCGGATCCCGCTGAAGATCTGGCGCCGGATCGGGTAGTCCCAGTTGCGGAACGATGGTCGCACCGCGACGGGGTCGGCCGCCCAGGAGCCGCCCTTGAGCACCTGGTACTCGGGTCCCCAGAACACCTCCGAGTACTCGGGGTAGGGGAACGCCCGGAACCCGGGGTGGGGCTCGAAGGCCGACGAGGTCCACTCCCAGACGTCACCCAGCAGGTGGTGCACGTCGTGGTCGGAGGCGTCGGCGGGGTACGCGCCGATCACGGCCGGGCCGTCGTGGCGCTGGCCGAGGTTGCCCGCCGCGCCCGCGCCGCGCGCCGCGTGCTCCCACTCGGCCTCGGTCGGCAGTCGGGCGCCGGCCCACCGCGCGAAGGCATCGGCTTCGTACCAGCACACGTGTTGGACCGGTTCGTCGAGCAGGTCGCCCAGATCGAGCTCCTGGCCGAAGCGCAGCACCGACCAGGACCCATGGTCGGCTCCGGTCTTCGGGCCGGTCGCCGTCCAGAACTGCGGCGCGTCGAGGCCGGCCTCGTTTCGCCAGGCCCACCCCGCGCGGGTCCACAGCGCTTCGTGGTCGTAGCCGCCCTCGGCGATGAACGACAGGTACTGGCGATTGGTGACGGGGAACGTGCCGATGCGGTAGGGCGCCAGCGCCACGGCGTGCGCGGTGCGCTCGTTGTCGTACGCCCACGGTTCGGCGTCGGTGCCGATCGAGGCCGTACCACCGTCGATGGCCGTCATGGCCGGGAGGTCACGGGGGTCGATCGCCGCGTGCCGCGGCGCGGCCGTGGTGCCCGCCAGCGGCGGGCTGGCGTGCAGCATGAGCTGCTGGGTGGCGACGAGCGTCTCGTCGTGCTGGTGCTCGTGCTGGATCACCATGCCGTAGACGAAGCCGTCCGCCAGGAGCGGATCGGCGTCGTCCGCGGCACCATCGAGATCGACCCGGTCGAGCAGGTCGAGCACCTCGGCCCGGACCCGAGCGTCGTAGGCGCGGGCGGCGTCGGGCCCGAGAATCGGCAGCGACGGGCGTTCCCAGCGAGGGTGCTCGAACGCGTTGTACAGATCGTCCAGGGTCTCGTCGATCGGTGCCCGGCCGTCGAGGGCTCGGAGCAGCCACAGCTCCTCGTAGTTGCCGATGTGCGCGAGGTCCCACACCATCGGCGACATGAGTGCGGACTGCTGGGCGCGCTGGGTGGCCTCGTCGTGCTGATCGAGCAGGGCCAGCGTCCGCTCGCGGGCACGGGTCAGCTCGGCCGCGATGGCCGCACGGTCACGTGGCGCCCCGGTCACGGTCGGCGCCGGAGCAGGGGCCGCAGGGGAGCCGAGAACGCGGGGTGGGGGTGCGGCCGGGCTCACGGCGTCGCCTCCGAAACGAGGGAGCGGGCGTAGGGCACGGGCGACTCGCGGGGCGGGACGAGGGTGCCGTCGCGCCGCCACGCGGCCAGGCGGTCGTCGGCGGGGGTGCGGCCGCGGGCGACCCAGCGGTCGAAGTAGTTGGCGACCACGTCGGTGACCGCTTCGTCCTCGGGGGCGCGCCGATCAAGTGCCGCGAGTGCGATCTCGAACAAGCCGGTGGCGGCGAGCCCGAGCGCCGGGTGCCCGAGGCCGAGCTGCGCCGCGTCGACCCACAGGTGCTCGGTGCCGGCCACGGCCACGCGGGCGGCGGCCGCGGCGTCGGGGTCGACCAGCAGCGCGTGGGTCACGGCGGCGGCGACCTGCCAGAACGGGGTGGGGAGGGCGTCGAAGACGCGCAGCTCGAACCAGCCCCGCGGCCGCACCGGGGGGAACAGGGTGGTGAGGTGGTAGGCGAAGTCGTCGAGCGTCGGGTAGCCGAGCTCGTGGCCCTCGGCCACCCACCGGCGGAATGTGAGCCCGGTCGTGATGGCCTCGTACCGGTCCCCGTGGGCGATGCACATGACCCGGGCGTCGAGCGCGTAGTCCACCCAGGTCGAGACCGGATCGGCGGTGAGGTCAGGGGGTGCGGCCCGGCTGGGGTCGAGCGTCCACCACGACCGCAGGCGCGTCGACTGCCACCCGCTCGGCGCGCCGTGGGCGAACGGCGAGTTCGCGAAGCAGGCGATGAGCGCCGGGCTCATCGCGTGGGCGAGCTGCCAGCGGTCCGCCATGATCGCCGCGTCGCCCAGGCCGATGTTGAGCTGGATCGACGCGGTGTTGCACATCATCGACCGGCCGGCGGGCCCGTCGTGATCGAAGTAGTCCTCCATCGCGCCGTAGCGGGGGGCGTCGAGGATCCGGATGGGTTCACGCGCCGGATCCGCGCCGAGCGCGATCAGCTCGATGCGGCGCTGCGCACAGGCGCGATCGAGCACGAAGAGATCGGTGCCCATCGCCGTGAGCGCGCCGTCGAGCGTGTCGAACCGGGCGCTGCTCAACTCGATCTGCCCGCCCGGCTCCATCGTCAAGCGGCTGCCACCGGGCATGGCCCCGAGGTCGGCGAAGAGCGCGTCGATCTGCGGCCGCGAGACGCGCTGATCGGCGCATCGGTAGCTGGTGAGCCACTCGAGCTCGATCCCGACGCTGTGGCGGGCCACGTGATCGGAGATGCCGACCCGGGCGGCCGTGCCGAAGACGTGATCATCGACGTAGGTCGTGACGTGCGTCGGGGTGAGGTGGGCGTGAGGGGAGGGCATGGCGGCGGGATCCTGGCCTTACCGGTGTCCGAAGCGCGCGGCGACCCACACGGTGTCGCGAACCGCCGGGAGCCGCCACCACGGCGACGTGCACAAGTTGGTCACGGCGATCTCCCCTTCCCCGAGCGGCATCGGGATATGCCCCGGGCCCAGGCGTTGGCACGACGGTAACGGCCGAGGCGCCCGATTGCGCCCTCGACCACGAACGGACCCGGGCTTCTTGGCTGTCGCTATGGTGCTCCGCTTCGTCGAAGCGTTACAGCTTTTCACCAATCGGGTCGAGATCTCCCCGCCAGAGTTGATACACTGGTTATCAACTTTTCTGTTCGGAAGGCACCCATGGTGCGTCCGGTCGGGAGAGGTGACCATCATTCGGTGGGGCAGTCCCCGCCCAGACCACCAGGAGAAGCACGCCCGATGGCGCTCGATCCGAATCGCTGGACCCTCAAGACCCAGGAAGCCTTCAACGCCGCGGTCGAGCTGGCCCGGGGGCAGAGCCACCCGGAGGTCACCCCGGATCACCTGCTGCTGGCGCTGCTGGGGCAGGAGGAAGGCGTGGTGCTGCCGATCCTGCAGAAGGTCGGCGTGGCCGCTCCCTCGCTGCGGAACAAGACCGAGGAGGCCCTGGCCAAGCTGCCCAAGGCCTACGGCGGCGAGTCCCGGATGAGCAAGGGGCTCACGGCGCTCCTCGATGCCGGCGACGGTGCCCGCATCGAGCTCCACGACGAGTACCTCTCCACCGAGCACCTGCTCCTCGCCCTCGCCGAGAAGGTCGGCGTGACCAAGGAGGAGCTGCTCGTCGCGCTGGCTCAGGTCCGCGGCACCCACCGCGTCACCAGCCAGAACCCCGAGGAGCAGTACCAGGCGCTCGAGAAGTACGGCCGGGACCTCACCGAGGCGGCCCGGGCCGGCAAGATCGATCCGGTCATCGGCCGTGACGAAGAGATCCGTCGCGTCATCCAGGTGCTCAGCCGGCGGACCAAGAACAACCCGGTGCTCATCGGCGAGCCCGGCGTGGGCAAGACCGCGATCGTCGAAGGCCTCGCCCGGCGCATCGTCGAGGGCGACGTGCCCGAGAGCCTCAAGCACAAGCGGCTCATCTCGCTCGACCTCGCGTCGATGGTGGCGGGGGCGAAGTACCGCGGCGAGTTCGAGGAGCGCCTCAAGGCCGTCCTGAAGGAGATCACCGACGCCAACGGCGAGGTCATCACCTTCATCGACGAGATGCACACGGTCGTCGGCGCGGGCGCGTCCGAAGGGTCGATGGACGCGAGCAACATGCTCAAGCCGATGCTGGCGCGCGGCGAGCTGCGCATGGTCGGGGCCACCACCCTCGACGAGTACCGCAAGTACATCGAGAAGGATCCTGCGCTCGAGCGTCGCTTCCAGCAGGTCTTCGTGGATCAGCCCTCGGTCGAGGACACCATCGCCATCCTGCGCGGCCTCAAGGAGCGCTACGAGGTGCACCACGGCGTCCGCATCCAGGACGCCGCCCTGGTCGCGGCCGCCGTCCTCTCCGATCGGTACCTCACCGGCCGCTTCTTGCCCGACAAGGCCATCGACCTGATGGACGAGTCGGCGTCGAAGCTGCGCATCGAGATCGACTCGATGCCCACCGAGATCGACGTCGTCGAGCGGCGGATCCGCCAGCTCGAGATCGAGAAGGTGGCGCTGGCGAAGGAGACCGACAACGCGTCGAAGGAGCGTCTGGCGGCGCTCGAGGAGGAGCTCGCGAACCTCAGCGAGCAGAGCGCGGGCATGAAGGCGCACTGGCAGGGCGAGAAGGAGGCGATCTCGTCGATCCAGGCGCTCAAGGAGCAACTGGAGAACAAGCGCCTCGAGCTCGAGCGCGAGCCCGATCTCGAGAAGGCCGCGGCGATCCGCTACGGCGTGCTGCCCGAGCTCGAGCAGGCGGTCGCCGAGGCCACCAAGAAGCTCGACGAGATGCAGGGCGCGTTGAAGATGCTGAAGGAAGAGGTCGACGAGGAAGACATCGCTGAAGTCGTGAGCAAGTGGACCGGCGTGCCGGTCAGCCGGCTCATGGAAGGCGAGATGCAAAAGCTCGTCCGCCTCGAGGAGGTGCTGCACAACCGGGTGGTCGGCCAGGACGACGCCGTGCACGCGGTGGCCAACGCCATCCGGCGATCCCGTGCCGGCTTGTCCGACCCGAACCGGCCGATCGGGTCGTTCCTGTTCCTCGGCCCCACCGGCGTGGGCAAGACCGAGCTGGCGCGCTCGCTGGCGGACTACCTCTTCGACGACGAGCGGGCCATGGTCCGCATCGACATGTCGGAGTACATGGAGAAGCACTCGGTCAGTCGCCTCATCGGCGCCCCTCCCGGCTACGTCGGCTACGACGAGGGCGGCCAACTCACCGAAGCGGTGCGGCGTCGGCCCTACGCCGTGGTCCTCCTCGACGAGATCGAGAAGGCCCACCCCGACGTGTTCAACGTGCTTCTCCAACTGCTCGACGACGGGCGCCTCACCGATGGACAGGGCCGCACGGTCGACTTCAGCAACGTCGTGCTGATCATGACCTCGAACCTGCCCGGTGATCCCCGCGACTTCTTCAAGCCGGAGTTCGTCAACCGCATCGACGACATCGTGCGCTTCCGCGAGCTCACCGAGGCCGACCTCGTCCACATCGTGGGCATCCAACTCGAGACGCTGCGCCGTCGGCTCGCGGCTCGACGCATCGCGCTCGACGTCACCCAAGACGCGGTCGACGCGATCGCGGCGGAGGGTTTCGATCCGGCCTACGGGGCCCGCCCGCTCAAGCGGGTCATCCAGCGCGAGCTCGGTGATCGCCTGGCGATGGCGCTGCTCGAAGGGGTGTTCGGCGAGGGTGACACGGTCACCGTCGACGTCGATGCCGAGGGCAACTTCGTGGTTCGCTGACCTCAAGACCACGGAGAGTGGGCGAAAAGGTGCGTCCCGCGGTGTCCTTCAGCCGGGCATCAGAAATAGCCCCTGAGCAGCCATCTCTTGTTCATTCGAGGGTCATCTCCGCGGCCGGTCCGACGAGCGATCGATCCATCTTCCATCCTGCCTCTTGGCTTCGGTCACGCAGCGTGGTACGTTGCGCTTTGCGTCCCAAAGGCGTTGAAAGTTTGGGGAGCGTTGATCCGCGGCGGCTGATTGGTCGCTTGGGCCCCGCGGGGAGCTAGAGCGAAACCTGCCCCGTCACAGCAGGAGCCGGCATTCTTCTGAATCCGGGCACGGCGGAATACCCTTTGTTTCTTCGCGCCCCGATGCACGAGTGATCCGGCACACCTCGTAACGGATACAGGAGATCACCCGTGGATCGCATCATCCCAGCCTCACCGAAGGGCAGGTACCGGCTCGGTGCCGGTTTCGCCCTCGTGCTCGCCCTGCTCGCCGGTTTCTTGAGCTTCGCCCCCGCGGCGTTCGCCCATCACCCGACGGTCAGCGGCGACACCACGTGCAACACCGACGGCGAGGGCTACCACGTGAACTTCACGTCGGTGTCCTGGCAACCCAACGGCACCAACTCCGGCGGCGGCGCCAACCCGCACGTCGACATCTTCTACCGCACCCAGGCCAATGGCGTGCCCACCGGCTGGACCATGCTCCCGTGGCAGCCCACCTACCTCTACGCCGTCGAGAACAGCTTCGAGTTCTCCGACTCGTTCATCGTGACGCCGCTCACCCCCGGTGAGCAGGTGCAGCTGCAGGCCCGGGCCACCGGTACCTGGGGCAACGGCACCGCCGGTGGGCAGACCACCGACGGCGACTGGCTCGACTTCCCGGCCAACTGCCAGCACCCCGGCACGCCCACCGTCACCTCGAGCGTGGCGTGCGTGGCCGGCGACGGCACGATCACGATCACGCTGGCCAACAACGGCGATGCCAACACCAAGCCGGTCCACTTCGAGGTCACGAACCCGAAGGACAACAGCGTCACGACCCGCGACGTCGCGGTCGGCCAGACCGACACCGTCACGTTGACGGGCTTCGGCGACGGTGCCGTGACGATCCCGGTGACCGCCGATGGCATCCACCACGATCAGACCCTCACCGTGAAGTGCGATCGTCCCGGTGTCCCTGCGGTGTCGGCGACGGTCGCCTGCGCCAACGGCAACGGTGATGTCACCGTCACCTTGTCCAACACGGGCGGCGACCTGCCCATCACGTTCGTGGTCACCGATCCCCGCACCAACACGCCGACCACCAAGGTCGTGGCCCCGGGCCAGACCACCACGGTGGTCCTCGCCGGCTTCGCCGATGGCCCGGTCACGATCCCGGTCACTGCGGACGGCGCCCACCAGGACCAGACGGTCACGGTGAAGTGCGATCGGCCGGGCCAGCCCACCGTGACCTCCACGGTGGCCTGCGCCAACGGCAACGGCGACGTCACGGTCACCCTGGCCAACACCGGCGGAGATCTGCCGGTCACCTTCGTGGTGACCGATCCCCGCACCGGTACGCCCACGACCAAGACGCTCGCTCCGGGCCAGACCGACACGGTCACCCTCGCCGGCTTCGCCGACGGGCCGGTGACCATCCCGGTCACTGCCGACGGGTTCGCGGCGGATCAGCACCTCACGGTCCACTGTGACGGGCCCGGCGTGCCCAACGTGTCCTCCGGCGTCGTGTGCGCCTCCGGCAACGGTGACGTCACCGTGACCCTGGCCAACACCGGCGGCAACCAGCCGATCGTGTTCGTGGTGACCGATCCCCGCACCGGGACGCCCACGACCAAGTCGGTCGCTCCCGGCGCGAGCGCATCGGTCACGCTGACCGGATTCGCCGACGGCCCCGTGACCATCCCCGTGACCGCCGACGGCGTGGCGCTCGACCAGACGCTGACCGTCCACTGCGACGTGCCGGGTGTTCCGGCCGTGTCGGTCTCGGAGATCTGCGCCAACTTCGACGGCAACGTCACGGTGACCTTGGGCAACACCGGGGGCACCGAGCCGATCGTGTTCGTGGTGACCGATCCCCGCACCAACGCCAAGACCACGAAGACCGTGGCGGTCGGCGACTCGGCGTCGGTCACCCTCGCCGGGTTCCCCGACGGACCGGTCACGATCCCCGTGACCGCCGACGGCAAGGCCATGAACCAGTCGGTGACGGTCGACTGCGATCGTCCGGGCACGCCGAGCGTGTACCACGACGAGGCGTGCACGGCGACGGGTGGCGAGGTCACCGTGTCGCTCAAGAACAACTCGGCCGTGGGTACCGCCCAGCCGATCGCGTTCGTGGTCACCGATCCCCGCGATGGCCAGACCACCGCACTGACCCTCGCCCCGGGTGAGTCCGGACAGATCACGCTCGAGGGCATGGCCGATGGCACCTACGTCATCCCGGTCACCGCCGACGGCGTGCCCCAGCCGAGCGTCGAGGTCACCATCGACTGCCAGCAGCCCGAGGTGACCACCATCACCGAGGACTGCGAGAACGGCGGTCAGGTCGTGGCCATCGAGAACAAGGGCGGCTCACCCGTCGACGTGACGGTGGCCAAGAACGGCACGTCGGTGAAGGACGTCACGGTGCCCGCCAACGGCAGTACCAAGGTCCTGGTGCCGATGACCCCGAGCGAGACGGCGACCATCACGGTCACCCAGGGCTCGACGGTCATCGACAGCCGCGAGGTCACCCACGGGTGCGAACCGGCGACGACCACGACGACGACGCCGGCGTCGACCACGACCACGACGCCTGGTTCCACGACCACCGTGGCGCCCTCCACCGATCCGAGCACGCCTCCCACCACCGCCGATGCGGCCGTGCTCGGTGACACGGTGACCAAGAGCGGCTCGCTCCCGGTCACGGGCTCCAACTCGGCCGGTCTGGGCATCCTCGGTCTGTGCCTCGCGGCCGCCGGGTTCTGCCTGCTCCAGGCCTCGCGTCGCCGGGCCTGATCCCACCGTTCGGACACCACCATCGGGTCGGGAGCCCGTCTTCGGACGGCCCCGGCCCGGTGCGCGTGGCCGTCGCCGTCGCGGCGGAAGGGCCTGCGATGCGAGCCGGGTGAGCGGCGGCGGCTAACGTGACCCGGTAATCCCGTTCGTCGGATTGCCTCCGCGCGGCCGCCTCGGTCCTGCGGTGTCGCCCTGGGCCGGTCAGCCGGTGGGGCAGGGCCCGGCTGCCTGCCGGGTCTTCGAAGAGCAAGATCGGGAGGTTGCGCGTGCCTGCAACCGTTGTCGTGGGAACGCAGTGGGGCGATGAGGGGAAGGGGAAGTTCACCGACCTCGTCGCCAAGGAGATGCACCTCGTCGTGCGCTACCAGGGCGGCCACAACGCCGGGCACACGATCGTCGTGGACGGCGACAGCTTCGCCCTGCAGCTCGTCCCGAGCGGCATCCTCTACGACCACATCACCCCGATCATCGGCAACGGTGTCGTGGTGGATCCCCGCGTGCTGCTCGCCGAGATCGACATGCTCGAGGGCAAGGGCGTCAACACGTCCAAGCTCCGCGTCAGCGGCAACGCCCACCTGATCCTCCCGTACCACCAGGAGCTCGACAAGGTCGCCGAACGGCGCCTGGGCAAGAACAAGCTCGGCACGACACGCCGCGGCATCGGCCCGGCGTACGCCGACAAGGCGTCGCGGGTCGGGTTGCGGGTCCAGGACCTGCTCGACCCCAAGATCTTCCGCGAGAAGCTCGACGTCGTGCTCAAGGAGAAGAACGCCATCCTGGCGAAGGTGTACAACCAGCTGCCGCTGTCGGCTGACGACATCGCTGCGGAGTACCTCGACCAGTGTCGGCCCCGGATGGAGCCGATGATCGCGGACACCGTGAACCTCGTGCACGAGTCGCTCGAGGCCGGCCAGCACGTGCTGCTCGAAGGCGCGCAAGCCACGTTCCTGGATCTGGACCACGGCACCTATCCGTATGTCACGTCGTCGAACCCGGTGGCCGGCGGCGCGTGCGTGGGCGCGGGCGTCGGGCCCCGCTACATCGATCGCGTCATCGGCATCGCGAAGGCGTATGTCACCCGCGTCGGTGCGGGCCCGTTCACCACCGAGCTGTTCGATGACATCGGCGAGTACCTGGTCGACGTGGGCCACGAGTACGGCACGAACACGGGCCGCAAGCGCCGTCCCGGCTGGTTCGACGCCGTGATGCTCCGGCACTCGGTGCGGCTCAACTCCCTGTCGGAGGTCGCGCTCACCAAGCTCGACGTGCTCGACGGCCTCGACACCGTGAAGGTCTGCGTCGCCTACGAGGTCGACGGCCAACGGGTGGAGCGTCTGCCGTACCACCAGTCCGACCTGCACAAGGCCACACCGATCTACGAGGAGCTGCCGGGCTGGAAGACGGATCTGTCCGCCTTCACGGAGCGCCGCCAACTCCCGTCCGCCGCCCTCGACTACATCTCGTTCCTCGAGAGCCAGGTCGGCGTGCCGATCAGCCTCGTGGGCGTCGGGCCCGGTCGCGACCAGTTCCTGCACTTCGCGGCATGAACCGATGAAGGTCGTCGTGGTCGGCGGCGGCGGGCGCGAGCACGCACTGGCCTCGGTGTTGGCGCGCACGGCCGAGGTCGTGGTGACGCCGGGCAACCCCGGCATCCCGGGCTCGGTGTCCACGGCGCCGACCGAGCTCGAGGCGGACCTGTTCGTCATCGGCCCCGAGGTCCCGCTCGTGGACGGCCTGGCCGACACGTTGCGGGCGCAGGGCAAGGTCGTGTTCGGCCCGGGTCGTGACGGCGCCGCGCTCGAAGGCTCGAAGCAGTGGATGAAGCAGGTCCTCGACGAGGCCGGCGTGCCGACCGCCCGGTACGCGAGCTTCGGGGCCGACGAGCTCGACGCCGCCTTGGCTTACCTCGACACGATGACGGACCTGTACGTCATCAAGACCGATGGACTCGCCGCCGGCAAGGGGGTCGTGGTCACCGAATCGATCGACGAGGCCCGCGACGCGGTCCGCTCGTACCTGTCCGGCGCGGCGTTCGGCGACGCCGGGACCACGTGCGTGATCGAGGAGGGCCTGACCGGCCCGGAGCTGTCGGTGTTCGCCGTGTGTGACGGGACGCGAGCGGTGCTGATCGGCTCGGCCCAGGACCACAAGCGCATCGGCGACGGCGACACGGGCCCCAACACCGGGGGCATGGGCACCTACTCGCCCGTGCCGGTGGCCGGACCCGAGGTGCTCGATCTGGTGTTGCACCAGGCGATCGAGCCCACGCTCGACGCGCTGCGCGCCCGCGGGATCGAGTACCGGGGCTTCCTCTTCTGCGGGTTGATGCTCACACCCGACGGGCCCAAGGTCCTCGAGTACAACATCCGCTTCGGTGATCCCGAGGCGCAGTGCGTGCTGCCGCGCCTCACGTCGGACCTCGCCGCCCACCTGCACGAGGCGGCGTCCGGCACGATCACCTCGGTTCCCACCTTCGGGCCTGACGCCGCGGTCTGCGTGGTGCTCGCCGCCGAGCACTATCCTGCGGCGCCCCGCACCGGCGATCTCATCAGCGGCATCCAGCAGGCGGGGACGCTTGACGGCGTCTCGGTCTACTGCGCCGGGGTCAGCGCCGACGAAGGGGGTCGCCTCCGCACCGCCGGCGGCCGCGTCCTGAACGTCGTGGGCCGAGGGCCGGACCTGGCCACGGCCCGGGCCAGGGCCTATGCCGGGGTCAACGAGATCTCGTGGCCCGGCATGCAGTTCCGCTCGGACATCGCCGCCAGCGCGCTCGATCCCCCTCGTTGATCCCACCCGGCCCGAGTGCCCTGGCGCGTCGAGCCGCGGTCACCACGTCACCACTACAGTGCGGGGCTCGCCGGATGGTCGGCGGGCCGGTGCGAACGAGGAGGCACGGTCGATGAAGGTCGGAGTACTGATGGGATCGCCGTCCGACAAGGACAAGATGGCCGGTGCGGCCGAAACGCTGACCCGCTTCGGGATCGAGGCCGATGTGCGGGTGTTGTCGGCGCATCGCAACCCCACCCAGGTCGTCGAACTGGTCGGCTCCGCCCGTGAGAACGGGTACGTCGCGTTCATCTGCGGTGCCGGCATGGCCGCGCACCTCGCTGGCGTCGTCGCCGCCCACACGACCTTGCCGGTGGTGGGTGTGCCGTTGTCGGGAGGCGCCCTCAACGGCGTCGATGCCCTCTACTCCACGGTCCAGATGCCCAAGGGCATCCCCGTGGCGACGGTGGCGGTCGACGGCTCCATCAACGCCGCGTTGCTGGTGGTCGAGATGCTGGCGATCACCGACGGCGGGCTGGCCGAGAAGCTCGCCGAGCACCGCCGTGAGATCGCCGGCGTCTGACCCGGCGCCATGCTCCGTCGGCTCACGTTCGAACGGACCGCGATCGGTGTCACGTTCCTGATCGTGTTCGGCATCGCCGTCATCCCGGCGGTCGACAACGACACCTGGTGGCACATCCGCACGGGGCAGTGGATCCTCGATCACCACGCGATCCCCGGGGCGGATCCGTTCAACCACACCCGCCCGACCGTGGTGCGGGTGGCCACGGATTGGTTGAGCCAGGTGTCCCTCGCCGGCCTGTGGTCCGCAGGCGGTCGGCCGCTGATCGCCGTGGTGGCGGCCCTCGTGATCACCGCGGGCGTCGCGGTGGTGTTCAGGACCACGTCGGGGCCGCTGGTGGGCCGGATCGCGACGACACTGCTCGCCGCGCTGGCCGCGTCGTACTTCTGGGCCGCGCGTCCGCAGATCGTCACCTTCTTGTGCACCGCGATCGTGGTGCTGGCGTGCCAGGAGTGGCGGTTGGATGCCGGACGCCGCTGGCTGTGGTGGTTGGTGCCGCTGTTCGCGGTCTGGGCCAACTTCCACGGCGCTGTCGTGTACGGGTTCATCGTCCTGGGCGCCACGGTCGTCGGCGACCGGGTGAACCTGCTGGTCAACCGGCATGCGCCGCTCGGGATACGGGGCGTTCCCGCGCTGCCGTGGCGCGCGTGGTGCACGATGCTCGCGGTCAGCGTGACGTGTGTCGCGGCTGTCGCGCTCAACCCGTCCGGTGGCGCGATCTACGGGCTCGCCTTCCACCAGACGTCGGTGAGCCTCAAGTACATCCAGGAGGTCCAGCCGCCGGCCCTCGCCGATGCGTTCCCCTTCTACGTGATGCTGATCCTCACGGTGGCCGTGATGGCCCGACGGTGGCGGGACCTGGATGCCGTGGATGTGCTCCTGATCGGCACCGTCGCGGTGCTCGCGCTCCGCGTCGGACGTGTCGTCTCGTTCTTCGCCGAGGTCGCGGCCGGTCCGTTGAGCAGGTACGGCACGGCGACCTTCAGCGGCGCGACAGACGCCGGGAGGGCGTCGACCGCCTCGCGCGCGGGCCGGGGCGGGCGCTCGGCCACGAGCACCGATCCGGTGGTGAACCTGGCTGTCCTGGTGGTTGTGGCCGTGCTCGTGGTGGCGACCACCGCCTGGAAGCTGAACCCTTCGCGGGTGGAGACGGTCGAGCAGGCCAGCTTCCCGGTCGGCGCGGTCGCGTGGATCAACGCCAACGATCCACCCCAGCGCCTGTTCAACACCTTCAACTGGGGCGGCTACGTGTTGCTGTTCGCGCGTGACTACCGCGTGTCGATCGACCCGCGCGCGGATGTGTACGACGACTTCCTCGAAACGTACGTCGGCGTGGTCACCGCGGCGCCGGGGTGGCAGGCCGAGCTCGACCGGGAGGCCATCAACACCGTGCTCATCGACACCGGGGCGCCGTTGGCCCAGGCCCTTCGTCGCGACAACGGCTGGCGGTCGGTGTACGAGGATCCGGTGGCGACGGTGTTCGTGCGCACCCCAGCGCGATCCGTACCGGTCGACGGGGTGTCCGACGCGCCGGGTTGAGCGCGTCGACCTGCCGGCCGGTCAGAACGGGACGCGCTGGCCCGGGTTGGGCTCGTCGGCCCAGGCGAAGGGGTTGTCGTCCTCGGTCGCGGCGGTGGGCGAGAAGTCGACGGCCTGGACCTCGACCTTCGGCGGCGCGGCGTTGCGCGCCTTCACCGCCTTCTTGCGATCCTTCTCCATTCGCTTGATGTTGCGACGCGACATGGCGGGCCGGCGGCCGGCGTTGGAGCGCACCCCGGATGCACCGAGCGCGCACTCGATGCAGTACGGCGGCTTGTTGGCGCCGAAGGCGTACACGAGGCACTCCGAACAGAAGCACATGCCGCAGTTGCGGCAGGTGTTCTCCGAGATCTCGAAGCTGTGGACGTAGCAACGTCCGTCCATACCGTCCATGGCCATGCCCAGTGCACCTCTACCTTCGGTCCTGCGATCCCTCCGTGGCTGCTCAGCCACGCATCCGGCGCCCTCGATCGGTCGATGGCACCATCCGCCAAGAGATGCGACCGCCGTTCGGGTAACCGGTTGCAGCTTCGACCAGTTATCGTCGGTGCTTTACCCCTCCCATTCGCCCGTCGCGAAAAATAGGCCAGATGACCCAGGTGCGTGTTGATGGCGGCGCCCCCGGGCCGTCGTGGCGCATCACCGCGACCCGGACCAGCCTGTTGGAGGCCGACCATGAGCACACCCATCCCGAACGTGCTCGCGGGTCGCTACGCGAGCGAGGCGATGGCCGAGCTCTGGTCGCCCGAGCACAAGATCGTCCTCGAACGCCGCCTCTGGGTGGCGGTCCTGGAGGCGCAGCGCGACCTGGGTCTCGATGTCGGCGACGACGTGATCGCGGCGTACGAGAAGGTGATCGACCAGGTCGACCTGGCATCGATCGATGCCCGTGAGCGAGTCACCCGCCACGACGTGAAGGCCCGGATCGAGGAGTTCTGCGAGCTGGCCGGCCACGAGCACATCCACAAGGGCATGACGTCGCGGGATCTCACCGAGAACGTCGAGCAGTTGCAGGTCCGGGCGTCGCTGGTGCTCGTGCGCGAGCGGATCGTCACCGCCCTGGCCCGACTCGCCGAGCGCAGCGCCGAGTTCGAGGCGCAGGTGATCACCGGCCGCAGCCACAACGTGGCGGCGCAGGCCACCACGCTCGGCAAGCGGTTCGCGAACGCCGGGGAGGAGCTGCTCCAGGCGTTCCACCGCGTCGACGACCTGATCGGCCGCTACCCGCTGCGGGGCATCAAGGGCCCCGTCGGCACGCAACAGGATCAGCTGGATCTGTTCACCGGTGACGGCGCCAAGGTCGACGCGCTCGAACGCCGCGTGGCCGCGCACCTGGGGTTCGATGCGACGCTCACCAACGTGGGCCAGGTCTACCCGCGCTCGCTCGACCTCGACGTGGTGGCGGCGCTCGTGCAGGCCGCCGCCGGTCCCTCGAGCCTGGCCACCACGATCCGCCTCATGGCCGGGCAGGAGCTCGTGACGGAGGGGTTCAAGGACGGCCAGGTCGGCTCGTCTGCGATGCCGCACAAGATGAACACCCGGTCGTGCGAGCGCATCAACGGCTTCATGACCATCCTCCGCGGTCACCTGACGATGGTCGCCTCCGTGGCTGGGGACCAGTGGAACGAGGGCGATGTGTCGTGCTCGGTGGTCCGCCGAGTCGCGCTGCCCGATGCGTTCTTCGCGATCGACGGGCTGTTCGAGACCCTGCTCAACGTGCTCGCCGAGTTCGGCGCGTACCCTGCGGTGATCGATCGGGAGCTACGCCGCTACCTGCCTTTCCTGGCGACGACGAAGGTCCTGATGGCCGCGGTGCGAAACGGCGTGGGCCGCGAGCAGGCCCACGAGGCCATCAAGGAGCACGCCGTGCGGGTGGCCCTGGACCTGCGCCAGGGTCGGGATGACAACGACCTGCTCGAGCGGCTGGCGGCCGATCCGCGGCTCGGGCTCTCCACCGCGCAGCTCGACAGCCTGCTCGCCGAGCCGCTGGCGTTCACCGGAACGGCCCGCGCCCAGTCCGTGTCGTTCGTGGCCCAGGTGGATGCCCTGCTCGCGCGGTTCCCCGCGGCCGCCGGGTACCACCCCGGAGGGATCCTGTAGCGATCCGGCAGGGCCCCGGACTGGGTAACCTCTCAGCGTCATCCGCCACGACTGCTCGGGAGAAGCCGTGACCAACCTGATCGACCTGCCCCATCGCTACTCGGGCAAGGTGCGCGACATCTACGACGTCGGCGACGGCGAGCTGCTGCTCGTCACCTCGGACCGCCTCTCGGCGTTCGACGTGGTGATGGCCGAACCGGTGCCGCACAAGGGCCGGGTCCTCACCGCGATGTCGGCGTTCTGGTTCGAGCACTTCGCCGACGTGGTCGGCAACCACCTGCTCTCGACCGATGTGGCCGACCTGCCCGAGCCGGCGCGCCAACCCGAGCTCGCCGGTCGGGTCATGTTGTGCCGCGAGGCCGAGATGCTCCCGATCGAGTGCATCGTGCGGGGCTACATCACCGGGTCGGCGTGGAAGGAGTACCGGGCCGATGGCACGATGCACGGCGAGGCGTTGCCGGTCGGCCTGCTCGAGTCCGCCCAGCTCCCCGAGCCGGTGTTCACGCCGTCCACCAAGGCCCCCGACGGCGACCACGACCTGAACATCAGCTTCGCCGCCGCGGTGGATCTGATCGGCGCCGAGATGGCCGAGCGGGCCCGGGAGGTCTCGCTCGAGCTGTACACGCGAGGTGCGGCGTGGGCCGCCGAGCGCGGGATCATCATCGCCGACACCAAGTTCGAACTGGGCATCGTCGACGGCGAGCTGGTGGTGGCCGACGAGGTCCTCACCCCGGATTCGTCGCGGTTCTGGCCCGCCGACGCGTGGGTGCCGGGCACCACGCCGCCGTCGTTCGACAAGCAACCGGTGCGTGACTTCCTCGACACCCTCGACTGGAACAAGCAGCCACCGCCGCCGCCGCTGCCGGCCGAGGTCGTCGCCGAGACGAGCGCCCGGTACATCGAGGGCTACGAGCGCATCACCGGACGGTCCTTCGCCGACTGGCCCGGCGCCACGCAACCCTGACCTGGTGGGTTGGGGGGCCGGGGCTCGTGTGTCAGAGTGGGGCATGATCTTCTCGGTGCATGTCGACGTCCAATTGCGGCCCGGAATCGCTGACCCGCAGGGCTCCACGATCGAGCGGTCGTTGCCTCATCTCGGCTATGACGGCATCAGCGGCGTGCGGGTGGGCAAGAGCATCCGCTTCACTGTCGAGGCCGCCGACGAGGCCACGGCCCGGGCGCAGGTGGACCAGCTCTGCCACACCTTCCTGACCAATCCCGTCATCGAGGATGCCACGGTCGAGCTCGAGGTCCTGACGGGCGCATCGGCATGAGCGCACGTGTCGGTGTGGTGCTGTTCCCGGGCACGAACTGCGAGATGGACGCCGCCGAGGCCGTGCAGACCCTCGGTGGGCAGGCAGAGATCCTCTGGCACGGCGACGCCACGGTCAACGGCGTCGACGCGGTGATCGTGCCGGGCGGGTTCGCCCACGGCGACTACCTGCGGCCCGGGGCCATCGCCCGCTTCTCACCGGTGATGCAGGCGGTGTCCGCATTTGCCGCCGACGGCGGACCAGTCGTCGGCATCTGCAACGGCTTCCAGGTGCTGACCGAGGCGGGAATGCTGCCCGGCGCGCTCCAGAAGAACCGCGGGTTGAAGTTCTTGTGCGCCACCGCGACCTTGCGGGTCGAGTCCACCGATTCAGTGCTCACCGGCCGGGCGAGCGTGGGTGACGTCCTGCGGGTGCCCATCAATCACTTCGAGGGCAATTACACCTGCGCACCCGAGACGCTGGCGATGCTGCAGGCCGAGGACCGCATCGTGCTGCGCTATGTCGAGAACCCGAATGGATCCATCGACGACATCGCCGGTGTGTGCAATGAGGGCCGCAACGTGGTGGGGTTGATGCCGCATCCCGAGCGAGCCATCAGCGCGTTGTTGGGAAGCGCCGACGGCGTCGTGTTGCTCGAATCCCTGCTCGCGGCCTCGGTGCCGGCGCCTGCTTGAGGGACGGGGCGGCGGCGGTCCGCCCGGTATGCCGTGGGCCGTGGGCCGTGGGGCCAGGAAACGACCAACGGCCGGTGGCGATGCCACCGGCCGGTGTTCGTGGACCGCAGTGATCAGAGTGCGCCGCGCCCGATGCCTGCAGCCTTGAGCGTGGCGGCCGACACGCCGACCTCTCGCCAGGCCGAGTACGAGATGCCCTTGCGGGCGGAGTAGTCCTTGGCATAGGACACGAAGTCCTTCTCGAGGGTCGTGAGATCCACCGCGCCGTCGGCGGTCGCCAGTTCCTGCTCCAGGTCCAGGCGCTCCTGGATCAAACCGACGCGGCGCATCGGATCGGCATCGACGATCTCGATCTCGAGCTTCTCGAGCCGCTTCTTGATCGAATCGGGTGTGCGCTTGCGACCCCGCTTGGGCTTGTGGGCGTCGAGCGCCTCGAGGTAGTCACGGATCGCGCGCCCCTGCGCCCGTCCTTCTGCCAATGCCGCCTTGTGCTCGGCGGACATTCCCTTGGAAGCCTTTTTTGTTGCCATACGTCTAGCGAAACACAGGGAATTGCCTGAGGCAAGTCATGGGGAACGAGCAAGGTACGTATTCAACCATTCGACATGCGTGGCAGGTGAGCATTTGCCGGTGATTGAGCGTGGCCATTGCGGGCTTCGTCCGGGTTCCCTTTGCGGTGGTTCCGGGCCCTGTGGGCAACGGGTACGGTGCTGGGCATGGCAAGTGCACACGAACCCGACCTGATCCACCGGGCGTTGGGCCTGACCGACGATGAGGCCGCGTCGATCGCCAAGATCCTCGAACGCCCGGCCAATCACCTCGAGCTGGCGATGTTCGCGGTCATGTGGTCGGAGCACTGCTCGTACAAATCGTCCCGGATCCACCTCAAGCGGTTGCCCACCGAAGGTGAGGCCGTCCTGGTCGGCCCGGGCGAGAACGCGGGCGTCCTCGATGTCGGCGACGGCATCGCGGCCGCCATCCGCATCGAGAGCCACAACCACCCGTCGGCCATCGAGCCCTACCAGGGCGCGGCCACCGGCGCCGGCGGCATCCTGCGTGACATCTTCACGATGGGAGCTCGGCCGATCGCGCTGATGGACCCGCTGCGCTTCGGGCCGCTCGACGATCCGCGCAGCCGTTGGATCGCCGAAGGCGTGGTCAGCGGCATCTCCGGGTACGGCAACTCGGTCGGCGTGCCGACCGTCGGCGGCGAGACCGTCTTCGACGAGACCTACACGGGCAACCCGCTCGTGAACGTGCTCTGCCT
>JBBQHT010000064.1:0-20116 GCA_038324235.1 Acidimicrobiales bacterium | reverse complement strand
CCTCATCGACGAGGCCCGCACGCCGCTGATCATCTCCGGGCGGGCCGCCGACGCGGCGAAGCTGTACTACAAGTTCGCCAGCGTGGTCCGGGGCCTCAAGCGCGACGTGCACTACGACGTCGACGAGGAGAAGCGCAACGTCGCCCCGACCGATGCCGGCATCGAGGCCGTCGAGAAGGCGCTGGCGGTCGAGAACATGTACGACGAGGTCTCGTCCAACCTCGTCCACCAACTCCAGGCCGCGCTCAAGGCCAAGGAGCTGTTCAAGCGCGACAAGGACTACGTGGTGCAGCAGGGCGAGGTGAAGATCGTCGACGAGTTCACCGGCCGCATCCTCGAAGGCCGCCGCTGGTCCGAGGGCCTGCACCAGGCCGTCGAGGCCAAGGAAGGCGTGAAGATCAAGGAGGAGAACCAGACCCTCGCGACGATCACGCTGCAGAACTACTTCCGCCTCTACGACAAGCTCGCCGGCATGACCGGCACCGCGCTGTCCGAGGCGTCCGAGCTGGCGGGCACCTACGAGCTGCAGGTCGTGCCGATCCCGACCCACCGGCCGATGGCCCGCATCGATCACGCGGACGTCATCTACCGCACCGAGGAAGCCAAGTTTCTCGCGGTGGTCGAGGACATCGCCGACTGCCACTCGACGGGCCAGCCCGTGCTCGTCGGCACGATCTCGGTGGCCAAGTCCGAGAAGCTGTCCCGGCTGCTCGAGAAGCGCGGCATCCCCCACGAGGTCCTCAACGCGAAGCAGCACCAGCGTGAGGGTGAGATCGTCGCCCAGGGAGGCCGGCTCGGCGCGGTGACGGTCGCGACCAACATGGCCGGCCGCGGCGTCGACATCCTCCTCGGTGGCAACCCCGAGCTGCTCGCCGAACGCGAGGTCCGCGCCGAAGGGCTCATCGACGTGGACTCCGACGAGGGCCATGAGCGGATCCACGAGCTCACGGTCAAGTACAAGCCCGAGTGCGACGCCGAAGGCGATCAGGTCCGCCTGGCGGGCGGTCTGTACGTGCTCGGCACCGAACGGCACGAGAGCCGCCGCATCGACGACCAGCTGCGGGGCCGCGCCGGCCGCCAGGGCGATCCCGGCGAGAGCCGGTTCTACCTGTCACTCGAGGACGAGCTCATGCGCCTCTTCGCCACAGGGGCGATGAACTGGGTCATGAACCGGGCGCTCCCCGACGAGGAGGCCATCGAGGCCAAGATGGTCACCAAGGCCATCGAGCGGGCCCAGAACACCGTCGAGCAGCGCAACGCGGAGATCCGCAAGAACGTGCTGAAGTACGACGAGGTCATGAACGAGCAGCGCAAGGTAATCTACAAGCGCCGCGACCAGATCCTCGACCAGGCCGACCTGCGTGACGAGGCGCTCGAGTACCTCGCCGAGGCGGTCGACGCGGTCATCGGCACGTTCTGCGTGTCGGACTACAACGAGGAGTGGGACCTCGAGGGGTTGCTCGTCGAGATCAATTCGTACTGGCCCACCGAGGCCACGCTCGAGACCCTGGCCGAGCTGCACTCCACCGACGAGCTGTACGAGTGGCTCATGGGCGAGGCCACCGGCTACTACGAGCACCGCGAGGAGGAGCTCGGCGAGGAGACGATGCGCGAGGTCGAGCGGCAGGTGATGCTCCAGATCATCGACCAGAAGTGGCGCGAGCACCTCTACGAGATGGACTACCTGCAAGAGGGCATCCACCTGCGGGCGATGGGCCAGAAGGACCCGCTCGTCGAGTGGCAGCGCGAAGGCTTCGAGATGTTCGGGGCCATGATGAAGGGCATCGCGCAGGACTTCGTGAAGTACGTGATGCACGCGCAGGTCACCGTCACCGAGCAGGAGCTCGCCGAGACCGATGTCGCGTCGATGTCGTACTCCGCGCCGGCCGATCCGTCCGAGGTCAACACCATGGCCGAGGCCGCCCGGGCCGAAGCGGCCGCCACCGGCGCCGATGTCCCCGAAGCGGCGCTGATCGACGAAGAGGTCGCCCAGCAGCCGGTGGTGAAGTCCGAGTGGGACAAGACCCCACGCAACGCCCCGTGCCCGTGCGGGTCGGGCAAGAAGTTCAAGCAGTGCCACGGCGCCGCCTGACCTGACCGTTCATCGCCCGGCGTCCTCGGCGCCCTCCTGCCTGTTCTGGATCTGATCCCCATGCGTGACTTCTCCGACGACATCACCGCGCTGCGCAAGCGCCTCGACGAAGCCCTCGGGTACCTGCGGGTGGCCGAGTTGCGGCGCCAGCGGCCGCAGCTCGAAACCGAGGCGAGCCGTCCCGACCTGTGGGACGACGCCGACAACGCGCGCAAGGTCACGGGCGAGCTCAGCTCGGTGATCGGCGACATCGAGCTCTACGAGTCCCTCGAGGCCGCCATCGACGACGCCGAGACGCTGGCCGAGCTGGCCCGCGAGGAAGGCGACGAGTCCTTCGAGCCCGAGATCGCCGAGGCCCTCGCGGAGCTCGACCGCCGGTTCGGGGCCCTCGAGCTGCGGGCCCTGTTCACCGGCGAGTGGGACGAGCTCGACGCGGTCTGCTCGCTCAACTCCGGGGCGGGCGGCACCGACGCCGCCGACTGGACCGACATGTTGTTGCGCATGTTCAAGCGCTGGGCCGACAAGCGCGGCTTCGAGTTCGAGCTCGACGAGATCACCGCCGGCCAGGAAGCCGGCGTCTCGTCGGCGACGTTCATCATCAAGGGCCGCCACGCCTATGGCCTCATGCGCTCGGAGAAGGGCACGCACCGGCTCGTGCGGATCTCGCCGTTCAACGCCCAGGGCAAGCGCCAGACCGCCTTCGCCGCCCTGTCGGTCATCCCCTTCATCGAGGAGGACGACAGCGAGATCGTGATCGATGACAAGGACCTGCGCATCGACGTCTACCGCTCGTCGGGCGCCGGCGGCCAGCACGTCAACGTGACCGACTCCGCCGTGCGGCTCACGCACCTTCCCACCGGCATCGTCGTGTCGTGCCAGAACGAGCGCAGCCAGCACCAGAACAAGGACCGCGCGATGCAGGTCCTGAAGGCCAAGCTCGCCGACGTGGAGCGCCAGAAGCGGGCCGACGAGATGGAGCAGATCGCCGGGGCCAAGTCCGACATCGACTTCGGGACCCAGATCCGGTCGTACGTCCTGCACCCGTACCAGATGGTCAAGGACCTGCGCTCGGGCTACGAGTCGGGGAACCCGGACGCGGTGCTCGACGGCGACCTGGACCCGTTCATGGAGGCGTTCTTGCAGTGGGAGCGCTCCGGGGCCGATGTGGCCGGCGGCGACGACGGCGATTGATCCACCCTCGGGGCGCTCGCGCTCATCGTCGGGGTGCCACCACCTGAGGGTGGCCAGCGTCTACGGTACGAAACCGTGCCAGGGCGGAGCCGCCGGTATGTGCAGCCTGTTCGCGACCGTTTGGTAACTTCTTCGTAACATGATCCGCCTCGACAACGTCACGAAGTCCTACAAGGGAGACACCGTCGCGCTCCGCGACGCGTCCGTGAACATCGAGAAGGGCGAGTTCGTCTTCCTCGTCGGGGCCTCGGGCTCGGGCAAGTCGACCTTCCTGCGCCTCCTCAACCGCGAGGAGGTCCCCACCGACGGCCAGATCTTCGTGGCCGGCAAGGACATCGGTCAGCTCAGCACCTGGAAGGTCCCGTTCCTGCGCCGCAACATCGGCAGCATCTTCCAGGACTTCAAGCTGCTGTCCAACAAGAACGTGGCCGAGAACGTGGCCTTCGCTCTCGAGGCGATCGGCCGGCCCCGCGCCGTGGTCCAGACCCAGGTGCCGGCGATCCTCGAGCTGGTCGGCCTGTCGAGCAAGGCCGGGAACTTCCCCCACGAGCTGTCCGGCGGCGAGCAGCAGCGCGTGTCGATCGCCCGGGCGTTCGTCAACCGGCCGCTGATCCTGCTCGCCGACGAACCCACCGGCAACCTCGATCCCGCCACCTCGGTCGGCATCATGCGGTTGCTCGAGCGCATCAACAAGACCGGCACGACGGTGCTGATGGCCACCCACGACCGCGGCATCGTCGACACGATGCGCCGCCGCGTGATCGAGCTGGACCGCGGATCGATCATCCGCGATCAGGCCCGCGGCGTGTACGAGTAGGCGAGCAGGAGAACCATGGCCATCAAGCTCGACTACATCGCACGCGAGACAGGTTCCAACCTGTTCCGGAACTTCACGATCACCCTCGCGTCCATCATGACCGTCGCGGTCTCCCTGTCGCTCGTCGGCTCCGCGCTGATGGTGCGCCAAGGCGTCGACCGGGCGACGAAGCGTTGGCAGGGCGGCGTCGAGTTCATCGTCTTCATGAACCCCACCGCCACCCAGGACCAGGTCGACGGCGTCGGTGGGGACCTGCGCAAGAACGCGCTGATCGACAAGGTCACGTTCGTGGACAAGAACCAGGCCTACGCCGAGTTCAAGGACCTCTTCCGTGACTCCCCCGAGATGATCGACAGCGTGACGCCCGACATCCTGCCGACCAGCTACCGGGTCGAGCCGAAGGACAAGACCGCGGATTCGGTCACCGGGTTGAGCGACGAGTACAAGGCCAAACCAGGGGTGCAGCAGGTGGTCTCGGCCACCCAGACGATCCGCCTGGTGCAAAACGTCAGCTCCTTCTTCAACAACGTGATCCTGGCGGTCGCCGTCGCCCTGCTCGGCGCCGCCGGACTGTTGATCCTCAACACGATCCGCATGGCCATGTACGCCCGTCGGCGCGAGATCGAGGTCATGAAGCTCGTCGGCGCCACCAACTGGTTCATCCGGCTGCCGTTCATGGCCGAGGGTCTCGTCCAGGGCATCATCGGCGTCGTCGTCTCGATCGGCATCCTCGCCGCGGTGCGGCCCATCTTCCAGAACGCGCTCCCGCCCGCCGACCAGTTCCCGATCTTCTCGGATCTGGTCCCCGCCAGCACCGAGATGCTGCCGATCTATCTGCTGATGGCGCTGCTCGGCATGCTCGTCGGTGCGGCCGGTGCCGGCGTGGCGGTCACCCGGTTCCTCGACGTCTGACCGGGATATCTGGGAGGCTGGGGACATCGACGGCCGACGAGTACCCGGGGGGAACCTGTCTGCGAGGCGAGCTGCACGCTCGTTTCGGGCCACGCCCGTGCGCGTCCTCGGGGTCGCGGCGCTCGTGATCCTGGCGTCGGTGACCGCCGCGGGGGCCGAGCCGGTGATCACCACGACGACCGCCGCGCCCGCCACCACCACCTCGACGACCGCGGCGCCCACCACGACCACGTCGCTCCCGCCTGCCGATCCGACCACGACGACGACCGCGCTGATCGAGTCCTCGGGCGACGCCACCACGACGCTGCCGGGCGGCGTCACCACCACGACCCGGCCCGGCGCGATCACCCCGCCCTCGACCGTCTCGCCGGACCGCCTCGCCGCCATGCGCGCCGCGAGCACCGACTACGAGGAGGCCACCGCCGAGGAGGCGGACCTGTTCACGCGCTACACCGATGCCCAGCAGCGCGCCATTGATCTGGCCAGCCAGGTGGATCAGCTGAACACCCAGGTGGGAGACATCCAGACCGAGCTGGGCCAGGCGCAGGCGGCGGTGCAGAAGGCGGGGCTGCGGGTGCTCGACGTGTCGAACCGGCTCCGCGACGCCGAGGACCAGCTCGACCGCGAGCGCCAGCGCTTGCGATCCCAGGCGGTGGAGGCGTACATCGGTGGGGGCTCGGCCGGTGGGAACGCGTCGGCCAACGCCGTCATGCGGTCGGGGTCGGTCGACGACCTCGGCAAGACGGTGGTGTATGCCGACGCAGTGGTGGGCGATCAACGCTCGACGGTGACCCGGGTCAGCGACCTGCGCGACCAGGTGGAAGCGCTCAAAGCCGAGGCCACCGCGGCGCACGATGACGCGCTGGCGGCGCGTGACGCCGTCGATGCGCGCAAGAAGAACCTCGAGACCCAGCGCGATCAGCAGGTCACCGCGCAGCAGGCCGTCGCCGATCTCGCCGTCGTCCAGCAGCAGCTGCTGGTCGAGGTGGCGGCCAAGCGCGAGCAGTACGCATCCCGGCTCGCCGCGCTCAGCCACGTCTCCGATGGCATCTCCGCCACCCTCAAGACCGCCGAGACCGGCCAGAGCCTGCCCCCGGTGCTGGCCGGGATCTTCCTCTCACCGATCCCCAACCCCCACTTCAACTCGCCGTTCGGCCCGCGCAACGACCCGATCCTCGGCAACACGGGCATGCACAACGGCGTCGACATCAACGGCACCACGGGCACACCGATCCTGGCGCCCGCCGACGGGGTCGTCCTGATCGCCGGGGACGTCAGCGGGTACGGCAACTGCACGGTCATCGATCACGGCAGCGGCCTCGGCACCCTGTTCGGGCACCAGAGCGCGTTCGCGGTCAAGGTCGGCGACATCGTCAAGCGGGGTCAGGTCATCGGCTACGTCGGCAGCACGGGGCACTCCACCGGCCCGCACCTGCACTTCGAGGTGCGCGAGTTCGGCCAGCCCTTCGACCCGGTCCCGTTCATCGGGCCGGGCTGACGCAGAAGGCGTAGGACCCATGGACGAGCAGACCCCGCCGGCACCGTTCACCCAGATCGCGTATGAGGTGCAGGACCAGATCCTCACCATCACCCTGGATCGTCCCGACCGGCTCAACGCCTTCACGCCCACGATGCAGCGCGAGCTGGTGCGGGCGTTCGACCGGGCCGACGCCGACGACGGTGTCCGGGTCGTCATCGTCACCGGCCGGGGCCGCGGGTTCTGCGCAGGGGCCGATCTCGGCGCCGGCGGCGACACGTTCAACGCCGACGCGCAGGCCCCCCTGATGACCCCGCCGGGCGCCACGGCCGACGCGCCTTCGTACCCGCGGGATCTGGGCGGACTGGTGACGTTGCGGATCTTCGCCAGCACCAAGCCGGTGATCGCGGCCATCAACGGGGCGAGCGTCGGCATCGGCGCCACGATGACCCTGCCGATGGACATCCGGCTGGCCTCGACCGCGGCCAAGTTCGGCTTCGTCTTCGCGGCGCGGGGCATCGTCCCCGAGGCGGCGTCGAGCTGGTTCCTGCCTCGGGTGGTCGGCATCAACCGGGCGCTCGAGTGGACCATGACCGCCCGGGTGTTCGGCGCCGAGGAGGCCCTCGCCGGCGGCCTCGTCCGATCGCTGCACGAGCCCGACGACCTGTTGCCCGCGGCCCGCACGATCGCCACGGAGATCGTGGCGCACGCGGCGCCGGTGTCGGTGGCCCTCACCCGGCAGATGCTGTGGCGCATGCTCGGCGCGGATCATCCGATGGCGGCCCACCGGATCGACTCGCGAGGGGTGTACTCGACGGGTCGGTCGTCCGACGCGCGCGAAGGCGTGGTGTCGTTCCTGGAGAAGCGCCCGCCGAGCTGGACGATGAGCCCGTCGGAAGACCTGCCCGAGTGGTTCCCGTGGTGGGACGAGCCGGACTACTCCTGAGATGAGCGACGCGGCGGTCGAACCCCCGGAGCTGACGGGTTGGGTGCCGCTCCTGGGGGCGGACCGGGTCGCACCCGGAGCGATCGTCGCAGCGGACGTCGGCGAGCTCGAGCTGGTGGTGTGGCGGACCCTGGCGGGCGAGGCCGTCGTCACCGATGCCCGGTGCCCGCACCAGTGGTCCCACCTGGAGGCGGAAGGCGTGGTCGACGGCGACGAGCTGGTGTGCACGTCGCACTTCTGGCGCTTCGACGCGGCCGGGTGTGGATCCAAGCTCAGCATCAAGGGCCGTCGTGACCCCAAAGCCGACATCGGGACCTATGGCTGCCGGGAGCGCGACGGCATCATCGAGGTCGCGCTGGCGGCGCCGGACGACCGACCCTGACCCCATGATGCCGTGGGTGGCCCCGGTGGCCGTATCCTGTACCCATCGAGGCCACCTCCCTGGCTTCACCTCGAAGGAGCAGATGCATGGGCTACATGAGCGGGAGTCCCGTTCTCACCGACCAGAAGTTCGACCAGGAGACCCAGCGGGCCCGTACGGAGCAGGGCGCGGGTTCACCGGCGGGTCCGGGTGCCTTCGCCACGATGACCGTGGGCGGGTCCATCACCGCCACCGCCGTGCTGATGGTCCTGCTGGTCGGGTCGGCCGCCTTCGGGTGGACCCAGGTCGTGCAGACCGAGCCGATCTTCAACGCCGCCGGGCAACAGATCTCCGGCAACCCGACCATCCCGACGTGGATCTTCGTGGCGATGCTCATCGGTTTCGGCTTCGGTCTGGTCACGTCGTTCAAGCCGAAGGTCGCTCGCATCACCGCCCCGCTCTACTCCCTCTGCTACGGCGTGGCCATCGGCGCGATCTCCGCGGTCTACAACAACTACTTCTCGGGGATCGTCACCCAGGCCGTGTTCGCGACCATGGGCATCTTCATCTCGATGCTGTTCCTGTACGCCACCCGGATCATCAAGGTCACCAACCGGTTCGTCATGATCGTGGCCGGGGCCACGATGGGCATCTTCGTGATGTACCTGCTGTCGTGGATCGTCGGCCTCTTCGGCGCCGACGTCGGCTTCTTGTACAACGGCTCGCCGTTGGCCATCGCCATCAGCGTCGGCATCATCATCATCGCGGCGCTCAACCTGGCCATCGACTTCGCCTTCATCGAGAAGGGTGCCGCCCACGGCGTGCCGAAGTACATGGAGTGGTATGCGGCGTTCGGCATCACGGTGACCCTCGTCTGGATCTACCTCGAGGTGCTCCGCCTGCTCGCGATGTTGAACCGGCGGTAGTCGGCCACCATGGTGGGGGCGGGGGGAGCGGGTCGGCTGTCCCGCGCGTACGCGCAGGTGGTGCTGACCGCGGATCGGGTCGATGACCGCTTCCGGGGGCGCGCCGCCGACGCGCTGAGCCCCGGGCACCCGGGTGCGGTCCCCGCCACCTGGGCCTCGGTCAAGCTCATCGGCACGGCGGTCGTGTCACCGCTGATGGGGCCGGTCGTGCTGGGTCTGGCCGCGTGGCGGACCCACCAGGCGATCGAGCGCATCCGCTCGTACCCGGCGCTGATCGAATCGGTGATGGCCGGCCGGCCCCCCACCCAGCCGGGTCACCGCGTCGGCACAGTCGAGGGTGACGCCGCGTTGTTCATCTCGTCCGACCTGCATCGCTGCGTGCCCGGCACGGTGGACTGGGTGCGGTTCCAGCGCACCGACCGGCTGTACGAGGCGGCGCTCGACTTCTACGCCGACCGGGACTGGGTGCTGGTCGAGAACGGCGACGTCGAGGACTTCTGGCTGACCGAGGGGTCGGCCTACGGCGTGGTCTACGACGTGGCCCGACTGCTCGCCGCGGTGCTGCCCGGGGCCTCGGGCGCGTCGCTGCAGCTCCAGGTGCGGGCCGAGCACCTGCGGCGGATCGTCGCCAACAACAAGGGCATCTACGACCGCATCGATCAGCGGTTCCACCGCTACGGCCGATACCGGCGGATCGTCGGCAACCACGACGACGTGTTCCTCGACGCGCCGACCGCGGCCCTGCTCGCCGACGTGCACGCCGGGCTCGACGTGCACGACTTCCTCGTCGTGGTCGCGCCGGACCCGGACCCCGACCAGGACCCGGACCAGGACCCCGTTGCGGACCCGGATGTGGCCGCGACCCTCGTTGGGGTCGCGGGTGCGGCGGCACCAGCCGCGGGTGCCCATCGGGGGGACGGCGGGATCGGCGGTCCCGGGACCAGGGCGATCGGTGTCATCACCCACGGTCACCACACCGACGGATGGAACGCCCCGACCCTCTCGGGCCTCGGGCGCATGGGCACGTGGCTCGGCTCCGCCCTGCTCGATGCGCCGTTCGGGGCCAACCCGGGGATGCCCGACGCCGACGAGACCGAGCGCCTGGTCAGCGGCCACCTCGCTGACCTGCTCACCCGCGTGAGCCGGCGCTTCGGCGCCAACCGCGAGATGTACAGCCTGGACGAGGTGCTCATGTACGACGTGTGGCGCCGGCGCTGGCCGGCCGCCGCCGGGCCTGCCGCGTCGGACCACGAACCGTGGCTCGTCTTCGGCCACACCCACGTGCCGCTGATCAAACCGATCGATCCCGAGACCGGGGGCGTCTGGTCCCGCTATGCCAACTCGGGCGCCGGCATCTTCTTCGAGTGCGTGACCGGCATCGAGTGGGACGGCCGCGACGACCCGGCCCATCCGGCGGTGAACCTCGTCGTCTGGCGCTACGCCGACGCCTCGGCGCAGACCCCGGCGGCGGCGATCGTGGCCTGGGACGGGGATCGTCCGATCGTGCGGGAGGTGCTCGACCGGGTCCCGCCATCGGATCGGCTGGCGCCCGTCGCCCGCGGGCACGACCGGCCACCGGTGGACGCGTGAGCGGCGAGTCCTCGCCCGTTCGGCCGGTGGCGGCGTTCTTCGACCTCGACGGCACGCTGATGGACCGCGAGCCGCTGATGGAAGCGGCGATACAGCGCGCGGCCCGGGGTGCCGGTCTCGAGTTCGCCCCGGGCGAGACCAACGTGCTGGTCGGGCGGGCCTGGCAGGACGTGCACCGGGCGCTGCGCATCGACGAGCGGCTCGGGTGGGACCTCGACACGTTCCTGGCCCACACGCTCGGCGCGGCCGACGACCTCGTCGCCGCGGGGTTCGAGACCACGATCCTGCCCGGTGGCCGCGAGCTGATCGAGCGCCTCGACCGCCACGGTGTGGCGGTCATGGTCGTGACGGGTTCGCTTCGCCGCGAAGCCGACATCGCCATCGACCACCTCGACATCGGCGGCCACCTCCGCGGCTCGCTCGCCGCCGAGGACTACGCGGTCGGCAAACCGGCGCCGGACTGCTACCTCGACGCCGCTCGGACCCTCGGGCTCGATCCGACGCAAGACGGCGGGCGGTGCGTCGTGTTCGAGGACAGCACCCCTGGGGTGATGTCCGGCGTGGCGGCCGGCATGCGGGTCGTGGCGACCGAGGCGGCCAATCGCCCCGCGGGTCACCCCTCGTGGCAGGACCTGTCCGCCGCGCATGTCATCGTCCCCGGCCTCGATCACGTGACCGATGATGTGCTGGTGAGCGTGCTGCGTCCGTGACCCCCGGTGCCGTTCGGGCGCCATGGCGCCGTTGCCCGGTCGCGGAGATCTCGTGGACCGGATCTCGGCGACGTGCAACGATGACCCGATGATCGCAGGAACGCTGGCCGGGTCGTTGGTGGTGGCCACCCCCGTCATCGGGGATCCCAACTTCGAGCGCACGGTCGTGCTGCTGCTCGAGCACTCCGAGGACGGCGCGTTCGGCCTCGTCCTCAACCGTCCGACCGATCTCGACCTGCTCGATCCGCTCCCGCAGTGGTACTCGTTCGCGGCGGCGCCCAGCGTGGTGTTCGTCGGGGGCCCGGTCGAGCAGGAGCGCGCGATCGCGCTGGCCCGGGCCGACGCCGACCGCACGGTCGTGGGCTGGAACCAGGTCCTCGGTCGGGTGGGCACGCTCGATCTGAGCTTCAAACCCGCCGACGTGGGCCCCGGGTTGCAGGAGATCCGCGTGTTCGCCGGCTACGCCGGGTGGGGCCGCGGTCAGCTCGAGGCCGAGATCGACGCCGGCGCGTGGTTCGTGATCGACGCCACGCCAGACGACATCATGTCCGACGATCCAGAGCAGCTGTGGATTCGTGTGCTGCGCCGCCAACCCGGTTCGGTCGCCCTGTTCGCGCAGTACCCGCCCGACCCGTCGGCCAACTGACGCACCGCCGACCGCCCGACAGGGCCCATCGTGGAGCCGAGAACGCGGCAGAGGACGCAGCTGAGCCCAGAACCTGGCCGGCGTCGGGAACAGACCGGCTCTTGACCTGCTCGTTGCCTGCGGGCCACCCATGTTTCACGTCCGGCCCGTAGCGTGATCGGGGGGCGCGAGCCCTCCCGCCTACGAAGGAGCGTCACCGCGATGCGTGTGGTCATCACGAACGATGATGGAGTCGAGTCCGCCGGGATCCACGTCTTGGCGGCGGCGTTCGACGCCGCGGGCCACGATGTCGTCGTCGTCGCCCCCAATCGTGATTTCAGCGGTGCCGGCGCCAGCCTGGGCGGGATCACGTTGGCCGAGGACATCGCGGCGGGCCGGGTCGACCTGCCGGGCTATCCCCAGCTCGAGGCGTGGGGCGTGGACGGCCCACCGGGGTTGTGCGTCCTGGCGGCACGGATGGGGGCGTTCGGCGCCGTGCCCGACGTGATCGTGTCGGGCATCAACGCGGGGCACAACACGGGCCGGGCGGTGCTCCACTCGGGCACCGTCGGCGCCGCGCTGACGGCCCAGAACTTCGGGCTGTCCGGCCTGGCCGTCAGCACCGGCGTGAGCGATCCATGGCACTGGGAGGCGGCGGCCACCTACGCCCTGGAGGCGATGACGGTCCTGCTCGACGCCCCCGCCCGCTCGGTGCTCAACCTGAACGTGCCGGCCCTGCCCCATGGCGAGATCAAGGGCCTGCGCTGGGCGAGGCTGGCTCCGTTCGGCGAGGTCCAGGCCGCGGCGGCGCAGGTCGCGGACAACCGGCTGCAGTTCGTGTTCCGGGCCACCGACCCGTCCGACACCGCAGATGCCGGCGCCGATCTGGGGACCGATCAGGGTCTGGTCGCCGCGGGGTACGCGACGCTGACCGCGCTCGCCGGGCTCGCGGAGGCGTGGCCGGACGAGGCGAACGGTGGGGCCTCGGGCGAGGTGGAGCACACGATGGTGCCCGGGGCGCCCTTTGACGCGGTCCACCGGGTGCCGGACAGCGCGGCACTCCGTTCGATCTTCCACGCCCACGCGGTCGTCGCCCTCCCTGAGTGAGCGCGATGGCTGTCCATCCGACCCGTGAGCCGTTTGAGGGGCCGTGGGGGAGCCGAGAACGGGGGATGGGGGCCGTGGGGGAGCCGAGAACGCGGGATCGGAGCCGTGGGGGGGCCGAGAACGCGGGATAGGGACGGAGGGAGGCCGAGAACGGGGGAGCGGGGTTCGGCGGCTACTGCTTGTAGCCCTCGACCGTGCCCTCGCCCCGCACCTCGGCGTCGTCGGGCTCACCGCCGGCCGACCGGCGGGCGCGGCGCTGGCGCAGCAGATCCCAGCACTGATCGAGCCGGACCTCGAGCTCGTGGAGCCGTTCCTTCTCGGTGTCGTCGAGGCCTTCGGGGTGACGTTGGCGCAGCTCGTGCTCCTCGTCGACGAGCTCGTCGATCCGGCTGATCACCTCGTGGTCGTCCATAACGTGCTCCTGCGTCGTCGTGCGGGCCCGCCGGTCGCCGCCATCCTGCCACGGCGCGGTGGCGATCCCATTCGTTCAAGACAGAACCGGGCCCGGCTGGGCAAGATGCAACGCATGGAAGACACCCCCACCACCCCATCCAAGAACGTCTGGCCCACCCTCGTCTACGCCGATGCGCCCGCCGCGATCGAGTTCCTCGTCGAGGTCTTCGGCTTCGAGGACGTGCTCATCGTGCCCGGTGCGACCGCCGGCATCGTCGAGCACGCCCAGCTCCGCTGGCCCGAGGGTGGCGGCATCATGCTCGGCTCGGCTGGTCGCGAGGACAACGAGTTCTCCCAGCGACCTACCGGCACGGGCTCGACCTACGTCGTCACCGACGAGCTCGATCGGGTCTACGCGGCCGCCCGCAAGGCGGACACCATCTTGGTGCGAGACATGCGCGAGGAGGACTACGGCGGCGGGTCACGCGGGTTCAGCGTCCGGGACCCGGAGGGCAACCTGTGGAGCTTCGGCGATTACCGGGGCGAGGGCTGACGGGTACGGTGGCATCGTGACGGCACCGGCCGAGTCGCGTATCGCGGAGCACGTCGTGGCGCGCCCGGCCGCCGCGCTGGCGCCCTACGTCCGGTCCTACACCGGCTACCACTTCGCCGGCTTCGCGCCGGGGCTCCACGCCGGGCTGCCGTCGCGGCACCTGACGTGCATCGTGAGCTTCCACGACCCGGTGGATTGCGTCGTCGTGCCGGACCCGGCCCAACGCGCGGATCGATTCGGGGCCTTGCTCGGCGGCCTGCACACCTCGCCCGCGGTGATCCGCCACGACGGCACCGAGCACGGGGTCCAGCTGGCGCTCACCCCGCTCGGGGCCCGCGCGTTCTTCGGCTGCCCCGCGGCGGCGGTGGCCGCCAGCGTGGTGCACCTCGACACGATGCTCGGTCGCGGTGCGCGCGAGTTGCAGGACCGCCTGCCGGCCGCGGCGACCTGGCCGGCCCGGTTCGCGATCCTTGACGAGGTGCTCGGTGCCGCGGTGCGCGACCACGCCCGGCCGCGTCCCGAGGTCGGGCAGGCCTGGGCGTTGCTCGCATCCTCGAGCGGGACGATCGAGGTGGGCGCGCTCGCCACCGAGGTGGGCTGGAGCCGGCGCCACCTCGCCCAGCAGTTCCGCCTCGAGTACGGGGTGGGCCCCAAGGCGATGGCCCGGGTCATGCGCTTCGAGCACGCGAAGCGCCTGCTCACCCTGCCGACCGCGCCCTCGCTCGCGGCCATCGCCGTGCATTGTGGCTACGCCGACCAGGCCCACTTCGGGCGCGAGTGGAAGGAACTGGCCGGCGCGAGCCCGACGGCGTGGCTCGCCGGGGACGAGCTGGTGCTCCCCGCCGATCCGCTCGACCAGGTCGAGCTGATCGATCGCTGACCACCGCGTTGGGCGACGCCGGGCCACTGCGGCGAACGGGCTGCCGCGCAGCGCCTCAGGTGGGCGGCGTGAAGCGATCCAGGTGGAGGTGCTCGGACAGGTCACCCACCTGGTCCATGTGGATGAGCCGGTCGGTGAAGCGCCAGGTGCGGTCGACGAGGGCAAAGGCGTCCTCGTACCGACCGGTGAGGATCACCCGGGGGCCCTCGCCCGGCCTCGGGGGCGCGAAGGTGACCGTGAAGTACGAGCGGCTTGTCGCTGTGGTGCCGGAGGGGTCGACGGCCACGATCACGTTGCCGACATCGTGGTGCGTGCGCGGGCTGCCATCGTGGAGGCGCACGACGAAGCGCTGCGCGGCGGTCACCTCGGCGGCGCCCCGCAGCACGACGTCGGATCCGACCGTGCGATAGGTCGCGTCGGCGAAGAGCGCCCCGACGCCGTCGAGATCACCGGCGTCGATGCGGTAGGTGTACTCGAACAGCAGGTCGGTGACGGCGTCGCGCACGGCGGCGAGCGAGGTCGGTCCGGTCATTGTCATCTCCGTCGTTCGTTGGTGAGCTCTCGGAACCTGTGGGCCTCGGCGTCGTTCCGGCGACGGATCTGCCCACAGATTGGTTCGGTTGGGCCGCCGGGGCGCTCTCCGGGCGATCCTCGATCGCCCTGAAGGTCAGGCCCGGAGCACCAGCAGGTACTGGCCACCGCCGGGTTCGACCGTGGCGGTGACCGCCAGGTCCGGTTGCAGGCGGGAGATGCGGTCGACGAGCCACGCCGCGGCCTCGTCGCCGTCCGCGGTGGTCGGGCACCGGGCCACGACCTCCTGGCCGCCCTTGCGGGCGAGTCGCTCGACGCAGGCGATGATCGGCGCCGGATCGACCACGAAGAGGTGATCGGGCCACGGCACCACCGCGGCGACCGCGCCCTTCTTCGTGTTGCACGCCCGGTGCGCCAGTCGCTCCTCGGCGGCGCCCTTGCCCTTCTTGGCCTTCGCCTTGGTGGTGATGCTGTCGATGCTGGGGCCTCGCGGGTCGTTGACCGACATCTGAGGATCGACGGGTTCGTCGCACAACCAGCAGCGCCAGCCGTCGCGGGCCCCCACCTCGTCGAGCCGGCTCATGGCCGCCGGCAGCCTGTGGCCGGGGCGGAGCAGGTGTGGTGCATGGCGCAGGGTACCCCACCCCTCACGGCGGTTCGCGAGGGCCCAGCGTCGCGCCACGAGACGGGCATCCGTAGCACATGAGCGCGAGATGAGAGTGAGGTGACAGCGGGGTGACAGCCCGCCAGGAGGTCCCCAAGTCCATGGTCCTTGTGCCCTATTTGGCTCGGCCAGCCTTCCTTAGCGTCGCACGTGAGATCCCCACCGCACCGGTGAGGGCAGAACGAAAGGCGCTTCCCCCATGGTTCGCAAAGGCATGTTCCCCGCCATCCTGGCCCTGACCCTCGGACTCAGCGTCTCGCTCGTGGGCTGTTCGAAGGACAGCACCACCACGACCGCCGCCACGACCACGACCGCAGCCGCCGGCGCGACGACCACGACCGCGGCAGGCACGGGCTCCACCGCCGGCGGTTCGACGCCGGCCACGGCCAACACGATCGACGTCACCGTCGGCGACACCAAGGGCCTCAACGGGCCGATGACGATGGTCGTGAAGCCCACGACGGCCAAGGCCGGCAAGGTCACGTTCGTGGTGAAGAACACCGGCACCATCACCCACGAGGTGGTCGTGTTGGCGCTCACCGGCTCGGAGACCTTCGACAAGCTGCCGGTCACGGCGGACAAGGTGAGCGAAGACGCCAGCAAGGGTGAGACCGGCGATGTGGCCGCCGGTGAGACCAAGACCTTCGACCTCAACCTGGACGCCGGCAACTACGCCCTCGTGTGCAACGTCGAGAAGCATTACGCGATGGGCATGCGGGCCGGGCTCACGGTCTCGTGACCGACGCCCTCGAGGCCGAGGTGGACAAGGGCCGGTCCGTCGCTGACGGACCGGCTCCCGCCGGGGCCAGCACCACGACGATGTCGAGCCCGGCGGAGGGGCGGCGGCACCGCATCGGCTGGATCCGGGGCATCGCCTCGGGCGTGCTCATCGTCCTGGCGAGCTTCGCCCTCACGGTGCTCCTGCCCAACGAGGTGCTCACCGGATCGTTCTCGATGTCGCGGGACGCCCGTGGCGTCGTGGCCTTCGTCATCGTGATCGTCATGGTGGCCGTGACCGCGACCGGGCTGCGCCGGCTGCAGGGCCGGGGCCTCATCTGATGACCAGACCCATGGTCCCCGACGCCGAGTGGCTCTGGGCCAACGAGCCGTGCCGGGCGGCCTGCCCCGTGCACACCGATGCCGGCGCGTACGTCACCGCGATCGCCGAAGGTCGGTTCCGCGAGGCGTACCGCATCGCCCGGGAACCGAACCCGTTCGCATCGATCTGCGGCCGCGTCTGCGCCGCGCCGTGCGAGGCGGCCTGTCGGCGCGGCACCGTCGACGCGCCGGTCGCCATCCGCGCGCTGAAGCGCTTCGTCGCCGAGCAGTACGGGGTCGAGAGCTTCGCCGCGAGCGCGCACTGGCACGAGGCGCACGGCCCGGTGCCGCCTGCGACGCTGCCGTCGGTCGCCGTGATCGGCGGCGGGCCGGCCGGCATGGCGGCGGCACACGATCTGCGGCTGGCCGGCCACGCGGTGACCGTCTACGAGGCCACCCAACGCCTCGGCGGGATGATGGTGCTCGGCATCCCCGAGTACCGCCTGCCCCGCGAGCTGATCGCCCGCGAGACCGAGGCGATCGTCGAGCTCGGGATCGAGGTGCACCTCGGCACGCCGATCGGACCGGACCTCACCCTCGAGCACCTCCTCGCCGAACATGCCGCCGTCTTCCTGGCGGTGGGCACCGGCCGGGGACGAGATCTGGACCTGCCGGGCCGCGAGCGTGACGGCGTGCTGCGCGCGGTCGAGTTCCTGCTCAACATCAACCAGGGCTTCAAGGTCGAGCTCGGCCGACGGGTCGTCGTGGTCGGGGGCGGCAACGTGGCCTTCGACGCGGCCCGCACGGCGTTGCGCGCCGCGAGCCACGACGAGGATCGACCAGCGCCGGTGGCTCGCGCCGCGAGTGCCGGAGATGACGCTCGACGGGCCATGACGACCACCTTCGACGTGGCCCGCGCCGCGGTGCGCGCCGGCGTCGAGCAGGTGACGGTGATCGCGCTCGAGGCACCCGACGAGATCCCGGCGGACCCCGAGGAGATCGAGGAGGCGGAGGCGGAGGGCATCACGATCCTGTACCGCCGTGGTCCGCATCGCTTCGTCGGCCCGGGTGATGACGCCGGCACGGACGCGGTCACCGGGCTCGAGACCATCGTCGTCGAGTCGGTGTTCGACGAGCAGGGTCGCTTCGCCCCGACCTTCGTGCCCGACACCGAGCACATCTTGGAGGCCGACACGATCATCCTCGCCGTCGGGCAGACCGCCGACCTCGACTTCCTGGGCTCGGTCGAGGTGGAGCGCTCCCGCGGCGGGGGCGTGGCCATCGATCCCGACACCCTGCGGTCCTCGCACCCGCAGGTGTGGGCCGGTGGCGACGTCGCCCGGGGACCGCGCAACCTCATCGACGCGATCGCCGACGGCCGCCGCGCCGCCGCCTCGATCCACGAGCACCTGACCGGCGCGCGGTCGCCCACCGCCCACGTCGGCCCGGGGGCAGACACCTCCGAGGTGCGCATCGAGCTCACCAAGCGTCCGGCGTTCCGCCGGCTGTCCACCGGGTACGACGCGATCCCGCGGGTCTCGATCCCGTCGGTGCCGCGCGACCGGCGGGTCGGGTTCGCCGAGGTCGAGACCGGCTACAGCGAGGACGAGGCCCGCCTCGAGGGACTGCGGTGCCTGCGTTGCTTCGACAACATCATGCTCGAGCCCGACCTCTGCATCCTCTGCGGGTTGTGCGTCGACGTGTGCCCGCCCAACTGCATCACGATCGCCCGGGCGGATGTCGCCGGCGTCGGGACCGCGGAGCAATCCGTGCTGCTCATCGACGAGGACCTCTGCATCCGCTGTGGCCTCTGCGTGAACCGCTGTCCGCCCAATGCCCTTTCCATGGTCCACGCCCAGGAGGTCGGTCATGACTGACGTACGTGACCCCGAGATCGATCGATCACCGGGGGAGGGCGACGATCCCCAGGACGCGCTCGAGAGCGCGCGGGCCTATGACCCGCGGCCGGGGGTCGTGGGCCGCATCGAGCGTTCCGACGCGTGGCGCTCGATGTTCCGCCACCCGCAGATCAACACCCCACGCGGTCGCGCGCTGCAGTCGTTCTCGAACTTCTTCCTGCACCTTTACCCGGTGAAGATCCCCGCCCGCGTGCTCAAGCTGCGGTACTCGTTCCGCCTCGGCTTCATCGCCACCGTGCTCTTCTTCACGCTCGCGTTGACCGGTGTGTACCTGATGTTCTTCTACACGCCCGCGGTCGGCTCGGCGTACGGCGACATGCAGACGATCCGCACCGGTGTCGGGTTCGGTCAACTCGTGCGCAACGTGCATCGCTGGTCGGCACACCTCATGGTGCTCGTCGTGTTCCTGCACCTCGTGCGCGTGTTCTACGCCGGCGCGTACAAGAAGCCCCGCGAGTTCAACTGGGTCATCGGCGTGGTGCTGATGCTGCTCACCCTCGGCTTGTCGTTCACCGGCTACCTGCTGCCGTGGGACCAGCTCAGCTACTGGGCGGTCACCGTCGGCACGAACCTGGTCCACCAGGTACCGGTCATCGGCGGCTCGTTGCAGGCCCTGCTGCTCGGCGGCGATCAGATCGGGCAGAGCACGCTGATCCGCTTCTACGCCCTGCACGTGGCCGTGCTGCCCATCGGCGTCGTCCTGCTGCTGTCGATCCACATCTGGCGGGTCCGCAAGGACGGGTTCGCCGTGCAGCGCTCGTCGGTCGGCGCCTTCGAGGAGGAGGCGACCGCCCCGCCCGCCGCGGCCGTGCCGGCATCCGCGCCGGCGTCGCTGTACGGCGGGCGCACCCGGGTGCTCGGCGTGGTGGACCGCCAATCCGTCACGGCTGAGGAACGGCCCGTCGACGACACGGTGTTCACCTGGCCGCACCTGATCGTCCGCCACGTCGTGGTCGCGCTCGGCGTGTTCTCCCTGATCCTCGCGCTCGGCGTCGTGTTCGTCGCGCCGTTGCAGGAGCTGGCCAACCCGAACCTGACACCCGAGCCCGCCAAGGCCCCGTGGTACTTCGCCGGTCTGCAGGAGCTGCTGAGCCACTTCGACCCGCTCGTGGCGGGGATCCTCGTGCCCACCGCCGCGGTCCTGGCGATCATCCTCCTGCCGTACATCGACCGGAACCCCGCCACCGAGGCCCGGCACCGCAAGGTGGCCATCTCGGTGTTCACCTCGCTGCTGGTGATCGCGGTGGTGCTCACGGTCATCGGCACGTTCTTCCGCGGCCCCGGATGGGAGTTCGTCGCGCCGTGGACCCACTGGTACGTCGAGATGTAGGAGCAGAGACGTGAGCATGGATCGACGCAAGTTCTTGAACTTCGGCTGGAAGAT